>JBHHXB010000045.1:0-14516 GCA_046756825.1 Nitrospiria bacterium
ACCAATCTCATCCGGAATGTGGCCGGGGATCAGGTGAATATTCAAGGCATCGTCCCGGAGGGGACGAACTCTCATACCTTCGAGCCTTCACCGTCGGACATCAAGTATCTGGCGGCCGCCGATCTTCTCATTTACAATGGTCTGCACCTTGAAATTCCCACTGAAAAACTTGCGCATGCCAATAAAAAAGCAGGGGCCGTCTTTGTCAAACTGGGTGATCAAACCATTACGAAAAAGGAATGGCAATTTGATTTCAGTTTTCCGAAATCCGAGGGACATCCGAACCCGCATCTTTGGCTCAATGTCGCCCATGCCATGAAGTACACCGAACTGATCCGGGATGCCCTGGTCGCCCGCGACCCGGCCAACAAGGCGGATTACGAACGCCGGGCGACGGCCTATCTCATGCGGCTCGTCAAACTGGACAAGGTCATCATGACCGCCATGTCCACCATCCCTGAAAAAAACCGCAAGCTGGTAACCTATCATGATTCCTGGGCCTATTTCTGTCCGCGCTACGGCTGCGAGGTCATCGGGGCGATCCAACCCTCTTCCTTCGCCGACCCCTCTCCAAGGGAAATGGCGCGCTTGATTGATCAGCTCAAGGCCGCGAAGGTGCCCGCCATTTTTGGTTCCGAGGTCTTCCCGAGCAAAATCCTCAACCAAATCGGGAAAGAGGCCGGCGTCCAATTTGTTTCGACGCTGAGAGACGACGATCTCCCCGGAAAGGACGGTTCGCCGGAGAATACCTATATCGGCATGATGCTGGAAAACGTCCGCACAATGGCCACCGTGCTCGGCGGAAGCGCGGCGGCGCTAAACGGCATTGATCCGAGTAATCAGCAATAATTCAGGTATACTTATACGCAGTAAGACAGTAAACTGTCTTCTTTGAAATCCGCCACCCGCCATTATCAGGAGCTGCGTATGTCCAAACTGATCCGCTTCGGGGTTTCGATTGACGAAGACCTGTTGAAAACCTTCGATCAATATATCGAACGAAAAAAATACGCCACGCGCTCGGAGGCCCTGAGAGATCTCATCCGAAGACATTTGGTTGAAGAGGAATGGGACGATAACAAAGAAACCGTCGGCACCATTACCATCGTCTACGATCATCATGTGCCGGAATTGATGGAGCGGCTGACCGATATCCAACATCAATACAACGACCTGATTCAATCCACCCTGCACATTCACCTCGACGCCCACCGCTGCCTCGAAGTACTGGTCGTGCGCGGCTTAAGCAAGGCGATTAAAGAGGTCGCGAACAGCCTTATCGCCACAAAAGGCGTAAAACACGGCAAATTGACCGCGACCACCACGGGGGAAGCCTTAAGCTGATTATGGGAGCACACGCTGCGCATTCGGCCGAGCCCCCCCTGGTCCACTTTTCAAAAGTGAGCTGCGGGTACGGGAACAAGATGGTTTTTCGGGGCCTGACGCTCCGTCTCTTTCAAAAGCAGTTCGCCGGGCTGGTGGGGCCGAGCGGCGCGGGGAAATCCACACTGCTCAAGTCGATACTCGGCATGTCCCCGCTGCTCTCCGGCGCCATTTCCATCTCCGGCAAGAGAATCAATGGCCGACCCCCATCCGAGGTCGGCTACGTCCCCCAGATCGAAACCGTCGATTGGGATTTCCCCGTCACTGTGGAACAGGTCGTCGCCATGGGGCTTTACCGCAAATCAAAGCGACTCCCCTGGCTGACCCGCCCGGAGCGGACGCTTATCCGGGACCTTTTGGAGCGGCTCAATATCGGCCGCTACGTTCACCGGCAAATCAAGCGCCTTTCCGGCGGAGAGCAACAGCGTGTCTTCCTTGCCCGCGCCCTCGTCGCGGACCCGAAGCTTTTGATTCTGGACGAACCGACCTCGGGCGTCGATGTCAAAACACAGCACGCCATCCTTCATTTACTGGGGGAAATCAACCGGACAGGTGTGACGATTTTATTGACCACGCACGATTTAAACGCCGTCGCGCGTCATCTTCCCTGGGTGATTTGCTTCAACCAGAAAATCATCGCGCAGGGACCGCCGGAGGAGGTTTTTACCTCCAGAATCCTCTCCCGCACCTACGATTCCGAAATGTCCGTTATCCGGCAGGGCAACGTCATGATGGTCGATGACAGCCCCCATGCCGGGCATCATTTCGAGCGGCACACGCATTCCTCCTCAAAAAAACCGCACCAGCATAACGGAGCGACGCACACCCATTGAGCTTTATTACAGACCCCTTAAAATATGAATTCTTCGTACACGGCATCGTGGCGGCCACCCTGGTCGGCGGCATTTGCGCGCTTATCGGGGTGTACATCGTTTTAAGACGTATGAGCTATATCGGTCACGGCCTCTCGCACGCCGTCTTCGGCGGGGCCGTGGTCAGCACGGTCATGCAATGGAATTTTTATGTGGGCGCGGGGGCCTGGGGCTTTCTTTCCGTCCTGCTCATCAACGCAGTCGCGCGTAAAAAAAAGGTCGGCGCCGACGCCGCCATCGGCGTCATCACGACGGCCAGCTTCGCGGTGGGGGTGGCCATTATCAGCCGCTACCGGCGGTTTACGAAAAGCTTTGAAGCCACCCTTTTCGGGAACATCCTCGGTGTCACTTCAGAAGATCTCTGGATCATCACCCTCGTCGTCCTTGTGTCGGTCTTGTTGATTTTCATTTTTTACCGGCAATTCTTATTCACGACCTTCGACGCGGAAGTCGCCCGAATTTACGGCGTGCCTGTGGACTGGGTCGAGCGTCTTTTTTCGTTGATTCTGGCCTCCGTCATTATCGTGTCGATGCAGGTCATGGGGGTCACCATGATCGCCGCCGGCATCATCATGCCCGCCGTGACGGCGCGCGTGCTCACCGACAGCTTCAACAAAATGGTCTTTCTATCCGTGCTCATCGGGACACTCTGCGGTACGCTGGGCATGTACGTCAGTTTTTATTTCGACGTGTCTTCAGGCGCGACCATCGTACTCGTATCGGCGGCCTTTTTCCTTCTGGCCTATCTTTATCAAATGTTGATGGAGCGGAAGCCTCCTGCAATGGAAACCGCTCCAGTGATTGAAACAGGAGATATTCAAACCCACGCCCATCTTCATACCCGGGAACACGCAGGGTTTTACCATGTCCACGAACACGCGCACGAGGAAATCGCGACAGACCCGAATAAAGAGACACACACGCATCCCAAGCATCAGCCCCTAAAAAAACCGTAACGCAAACCCGTTTAAATCCTTGGGGAAATTGGTCACGCTTAAAACGCATGACCGAGCGTAAAATGAAAGGCCGAGGCGTTTTCGAACGATTCCCGGTCAAGTTTGTAGCCCCAATCCAGGCGGAAGGGACCAATGGGCGTGTTGTATCGTATGCCCAAACCCACTGTTGATTTAATTTCGGACAGCTTGATGTTTTTGTATCTGGGCCAGACATTGCCGTGATCCAAAAAAAAGACCAGACCGAAGGATTTTGGAAAGTCGTAGCGGAGTTCCTCATTGAAAACCAGCATGGTATTTCCTCCGACCGGGACGCGGGCAGCACTCCCGGGTTGACCGGGATCGGGCAGCAGCGTGACGCCGTCCACGCCCAGTTCGTCCTCGTCGTAGCCCCGGACCGTATTTCTGCCTCCGATGAAAAATCGCTCCGGAATGGGGATATTCTCGGTTTCTCCAAAACGCTCCGCCACACCCATCCGCCCCGAAAACGCAAAAACCAGTTTCCTGGAGATGGAATGATACGACCTTCGCTGTAACGTGACTTTCACCAGTTGCACGTCCGACGCCAGGATTTTTGCGGCATCCCGCACCACGAGACTGGTCACCGACCCGCTTTTCGGATTGAAGGGATCATCGCGTGTATCGTACAGCAAAGACGGATTCAAACTCCCGATGGTATAGGTGTCCTCATCCTCCGCCGTTAATTCCGCCTGTTCGGGAACATTGGTGGTTTTTTTTCGTTCAATCTGATAGAGCAGCGCGCCGGTGAGTCTCGGGGAAAATCTTTTTTCGACACCTGTTACGAGGCTGAAGGTCTCAAGATCGAATGAGACTTCATCATCCCTGAAATAGGACGCCGTCGTTCGCGCGGTAATGCTTTCATCAAAAAACCACGGTTTCCGATGGATTAAAAAATAGCGTTCCTCGACGCGGCTTCGCTCCATCCGGCCGGTCAGAGAGTGGCCTGTCCCAAACAGGTTTTGATGGGTCAGCCCGATAAAACCCCTAAACCGTTCCCGGTCTCCGTAGCCCGCGCCAAAATCAAGGGCGATTCGTGACCGCTCGACCACTGTCAGTTTAAGGTTTTGCCTGCGCGGTCCCTTTGCCTGATCCGCTTCATGCTTCGCTGAATCACGTGATTCTTTTTCTTGAACCGGATCAAACCGAACCGATGAAAAATGTCCGGTTTTGTAAAGATGCCTCTGGCTTTCGAGAATGGCTTCCGGGTTGTAGGGCTCACCCGGCCTGACCCTGAGCGCTCTCAAAATGACACGATTCCGCGTCTTTTCGTTGCCTTCGAGGATGACCTCCCCAAAAAGCGTCTGATCGCCCTCTTTAACGTGATAGGTCACTTCCGCATCTGTCTCGCCCAGGGAAATATGCACTTCAGGGATGATCTCCGCCTGAAGATAACCCGCTCTTGCGTAGGCGGATAAAATCGCGCGTCGCCCCAGCCGGACCTTTTCCCGTGTAAAGGGGTCTTGCGGGAAAATTTTCAGGGCATGCTCAAGCTCTGAGTTATCCAAGGCGTGGTTCCCGGCAAAGTCAATCCGGGCAAACCGCGTTCTCGCCCCCTCATCCACCTTAAAGTGAAGCGCCGCCGCACGGCCTTCGTCATAAAATACAACCTCCGGAGTGACACTCACGTTGTTAAACCCTTCCTCCCGGTAAAAAAGGGTCAGCGCTGTAGCCGCGGCCTCGGCGGAGGCCTCGGAATAATAGCTTTTTTGGAAGCGCCCCGACTCACTTAAGCCGATCTGTTCAAGCAGTACCGCTTTTAAAAAGGCATAGTGCCCTGAAAAACGGAGGGTTTCCAAGACCGCTCTTGGGCCGCTTTCAATGGTGAAATAGACCGAGACCTGCTTCGTTTCCGGGGACGCCTCGATGCGCGCCGTCGTCTTCGCGAAAGGGTAGCCCTCGCTCAGATAAAACTGCGTGACCTGCCGCGCGCTGGCCTCCAAAACACCGGGCGCCAGACTTCTTTCTTTTTTAAACAAAAGCAAGGGTTCCAGCACATCGGGGTCGTATAATTTTCCTCCCTCAAAAATCACATCAAGACGTTCAGCGGGTTGAATCAAGAAGGCCACATCCACTTCATTCGTCTTCTCGCGGTAGCTCACGCGGGTCGGGCCGACGACAACACGGAAATATCCCTTGTCTTCATAAAACTGCGTCAGACGGCGAACATCTTCCTGCAAGGCGTCCAGGAGGTAATACTCTCCTTTTTTAGAGTAAATTTTCAGATTCAAGCGCCAAGGGGCATAAATGGTCTCCCCCCAAAAAGAAACCTTCCGAATCTTCGTCCGCGCTCCTTCACGAACCTTCAGCCGAATATCCACACCCGCCTGCTTTCCGGAGGAAAAAATCAAGTCTGGGCTGACCTCAGTCTGGAAATAGCCCTTTTGACGATAGAGGGTTTTAAGGTTGGCCAAACCCCTTTCGAAGGTCATGCGGCTAAACCAGTCCCCCGCCTTCACCCCGATGGTCTTAAGCAGCGCCTCGTCCGAAAGGTGGCGATTGCCCGAAAAGGCGATGGACGTGAGCAATTGGTTCTTCGTCCAGTGAATTTTTAACGCGATGTGATCTGTCTCCGTCGGTGCCACCGTGACCCAAACCGATTTAAACTGCTCGGTTTGGTAAAGCCGCCGTACGGCCTCGCGGGTCAGACGCGCCTGAAATGGATCGCCGGGGCGGATTTGGATCAAGCGGTAAAGTTCGATATCTGAATAGGGGCCGCTCTCATCGAATTTAATCGCGTCAATGATACGGCCTTCCCGGTGTCCGATAAAAGAAAGGGTAAGCTGATCCGCCACTACATCACGCGGCGTCATCACGAAAATAAAAAGCAACAAAACCTGGTAAAAACGCAATGCGGCAGAGGGAATCCCCCTCAGCGAAATTCGAAGCGAAATCGGATATCCCCCCCTATTTGCCCGTCTTCTTCACGCTTTCCAACAAGAGAAATATTCTTGTTCACTTCGTAAACCATTCGGATGACCTCCTCTTCGGAGGGGTCAAGCGTTGTCTGATAAATCACCACCAGGCGGTCTTTCATGAGTTTTTTTTCCGCCGTCAAGCGCGTCCCAACCGTCGAATTGGCGTCCGTCCCGCCAAGCGAAGGCTCGACGCGAATCTGATCAATCCCCGTGATCTGCTCGACCGGCGCTCCCACCATTTCCGTGACTTGATCCACCGGGTCGGAGAAAAACTCCGTCACGACAAATTCGGTCGCCTCTCCCCCTGCCCCGTCTCCCTCTTTGGCAAGATCCGCCGACGTCTTTCCGATGGCGAGAAGCGCCAGGATATCGGCTTCGGGCAAAGCGGGAAAGGCGTTCCAGCTCAGCGTAATCTGCGAAAGGGTTCCCGACATCGTCAAATCAATAGCGTAGCTTCGATCCGTCACGATATTGCGGACATCGGTTCGTGCATTCAATTCGAAATGGGGGTTAATTTCATCCAGGCTTAAAAAGTTGACCGATCCGGAGGCCACCTTAAATGTATTTTTTCGAAAATAGATCTCTCCATCGGCAATATCCACCCGGCCCAGCAGTTGAGGATGATCAAACGAGCCCTTGACGACCAGGTCAACAACCAGCGGCATTTTCGCAAGGTTATTCGCAACCCAGATCCCCTCGCTGCCGTAAACGTGCAGATTGATTCTTGTCTGTCCAATAATCGGGGTCTCTTCCGAAAGCTGATTCCCTCTTTTTTTGATGAGGTCGGTGACAAATTTTTTAAGATCCAGATTTTTTTCATAGGAGACATTTTTGAACCTCAAGTCCCCCTTAAGTGTCTGCTCCAGGCCCTTTCTTTGAAAAAAGAGTTCTCCGTCCGTTGTCGCGGGCAAGCCATCGGTCAAATCCAGCCGAACCCGTTTCAACTCCAGCAAAAAACCAAAATCACCCGCTCTGAACCCGGAAAGCGACGCCTTGCCGGCGGCATAAAAATCACCGCCGCCCAGGTTCCCCTGAAGATGATCGAGGATCACTTCTCTTTCATTAAACATCGCGGATATCGATTCAATTTCAAGCGGCTGGGAAAAACGGACCGCGCGAATCCTCCCCTCCTTCAAAGACAGTTCGCCACGCAGCTTCGGCGCTGCCCAGTCATCTGAAACCGCAAGATCCAGAACCGCCTTCCCTTTCGCCGTTGCAATTTTTTTCGAAAAAAAGGTGATGAGGTTCAAATCCGCCTCACCCTTTACAAAAAGGTCCCACCGTTTCAAAAGGGTCAGACTCCCGTTGATGGCCAAGGATGTATTTTCACCTTTCAACCGCGTATTCTGAAAAGTGAACACGCCGTCCCTGGCCTGAACAGCAAGCGGGCCGTCATTGTGAAGCCGATAAGCCCCAAAATCGGCATGCATCTCACTCAAACTTCCTGAAAGGCTCACCTTCGCGGGACGGAAGATTTCTCCGCTACCGGAAAGCTCCCCCGAAGCCTGAACCTTCATCTCCGTAATCGGAGTTGAAAGCGACGGATTAATAAGCGGATCGACCCTGAATTGCTGAAACGATCCCGTAAAGCTGATGGGAAAAAACGGGGCGATTTTCACATCCCCTTCGAGGGAGACCCGATGCTCCGGGAAGTGTCCATCAAAGGAAATCTCCTGATCATGCCAATCCGCCCTGATCGTCCCCCGCTCCGCGGAAAACCCGCGGTATTGAAAATCTTTGACTGCCGCCACAAATCGAATTTGCGGCTTTTTAAAACTCCCTTCTCCGGCGACCACCAGCCCGACACGGGCCTTGACCTCGGGCGGCATCCAATCCAGCAGATGCGTTTGTTGAACCCTGAGCCGTTCTCCCTTCAGTGCGAGTGAATAGGTTTGATCATAGTGTATCTCGCCCTTCCCCGAGAGAAGACTTTTTCCCTTGGACAGCACGGCGTTTTCAAGACGCACTGATTTTTCCGATACCGTGAGATCTACCCGGCCCTGTTCAAAGGTCTCGCCGTAGAGCACTCCCTCCCCCAAGGTGAGCGGCCCTTTCACCTGAAACGATTTTGGCACCCCCAGCACAGTAACCGATCCGTTCACCGTAGCGTAAAGTGGTATTTTCAAATGCAAAAAGTGAAATACTTCCTGAGGATTGCCGGATTGGATATCCACCTTAAAATCAAAACGCGGTGCATGCAAATCGGCCAGATTCAGTCTCCCTTTCGCCGCATACAACCCCACAGGGAGCAAATGGGTTCCGGCTTCCTTTTTCGCCGGGACGGTCATCACTGCCTTGGTGATTTCAATTTGCCGTCCCTTGAGACCCACCTCTGAAACCAGGGAAGTAAACGATTGCCCGCGAAGCGTCCCCGACTCCAATAAAAATCCGCCCTTGAATACGGGCACTCCTTCCCGATGCGTCAAGCGTCCATTGGCGTGAAGCGCCCCGGTCAATGGCACATGAAGGACCTGGGAGATCGGCTGAACGTCCTGACTGCTGAGTTCCATGTCCAGCGAAAGACCGAGTTGCTTCGACCACGTCCCTTGAAAAGAAACCGTTGTTTCCGGCAAATCCAGTTCACCTGATTTCAGGGTCAGCCCTTCGGACGACCAGGTCCAATTGAGCCGTCCGTTTTGAAGCAGGGCCAGCGCTTTTTGAGTCGGACTTGCTTCCGCATCGGCCGGGGGAGAGAAGAGAGGCAGACGCACCGCCCGCACCGCGCCAGCCGCCTTCATGGCCTCCGCTGCCTTCCCCAAGTGCGAAAACGCCACATCCCCGGAAGCGAAAACACCTTTCAGGGCATCCCCGCCAAGTTGAGGCGCAAAAGGAGAAAAGGAAGCAAGCCGTGCCACGGGAAGGCTTTTATAGGTTACCTGTGCTTTAAACGCGGCCTTCTTTTTCAGTTCCGACTCCGCTTCATTCACTCCGGGCAGTTCCGCTTCAAGATCGCCGGAAAACGTCCCGGAAAAAAGATCGCCGGAAAACCCGGAAAAGACGATCCGCCGACTTTCATAGGAAAGATCCCCCCGTATGGAGGCAAGCGACTCACCACGCATGTTCAGCTTTGGGACAGCCAGTTTCCCTCGAAGCGACACGTCGGACATTGCCCCCGTCAAGCTCCCGGTAAAAGAAAGATCTCCGGAAACGGGCTGACTTTTTAAAATATCCTGTAGTGCTGGATTCAATCCGGACCGGGGAATCTCCTCAATGGGCAGATGAAGATCCACCTGAAAATCCAGCGGCTTTTCAGTATTGAACCTGATAAAGCCATCCGTCAGCAGCGTCGCCTTTCCGGAAGAAACAAAGCCTTTTTTCACCTGAAGCTGGTCCGATTGAATCACGGCTTCGCCCTCAAAGGCGTCAATCTCCCGGCGCAGGGCCTGTGTTGCGATCAGCCCTTTTTTTGCGTCGAACCGCACGTCAAATTGCCGCATCGCGAGGTCCGGCTTCACTTCAAAAGAAAGCGCGGAAAGCAAGGCGGCGCGCAATTGTCCGTCCCCCTGATATACGAGGCGCCCGTCTCGTACTGAAACTTCGCGCACCACAACAGGCGGCACGGCGCCAAAATCGGCAACCTTTTGCGCGCGCGCCTTTTGAGGTGAGGATAATTTTTTGATCTCCGCTGCGGTCAGGTGAACAACAGGGGCATCTATCTCAACGCTTCTAACGAGAAAGGCTTTCGTAAAAACCGATCCTGGGCTGACATAAACCTGAAGACGCTTCGCAAAAAACAAGGGAGGATGGTCCGGCGCGTTGGAGGGAAGAGACAGTCCCTGAATCGTCATCGAGGACGAAAACAGGTTTAAGCCGACGCCCTCAAAAGAAACGGCTCGGCCCATAATCTCTTCCAAACGGGCCTGGGCGAAGCGCTCAATTTTTTTTGAAAAAAAACCGCTTTGGAGCATCGCCTGGGAGAGAGCGACAACGGAAAAAAGGGTAATGAATATGGAGAGAACCCACTTCTTCGACAAACAGGGCTCCTTTTCAATTAAACAACATTCAGGCGTATGCTCATCGCATCACGGAGAGGGGAGGGGCGGCACGTGCGGCGTATCACTTTAAGAAGAAGGTCATGTGCGGGGCCCCTTTTCCAAGGCAACATATTTCATTCTCATGGTGTACAGAAGCTGCCCCACCAGGTGTTCCTCTTCCTTGCTCAAGTTCCCTTGAGTCTTTTCCCCCAGCATCGTAATCAAGTCGATCACCTGGCGCGCATTGGGGAGATCAACGGATTTTTGACCCGTGGCGGGGTCTGCCTCTTCTCCGAGGTGAATAAACGCCGACGTGGCCAGAGACAAAACAAAGGAAGAGAAATTGACGGGGACGTGATGCGAACCGGTATTGATTTTTTTAGTCTGTTCGGGCTGTTCGGCTTTATCGACATCCGATGCGGGTTTCTTTTCAGAGGAATCCGGCTTGGGCGGCGGCTCTTTTGAAACCGGCGGGGCTTCGGTCTCCTCGGCGTAAGACGCGCGGCGGTCTCTCACAACAAACGACGACTCTTCTTCCATTTCAACTCCCCTCCATTAAAGGTCCATTTTCGGGAAAATCGTACCACAGCCCCCGTTTTTTTTCAATCTTACGCCGCCGTTCAAAAGCCTGTTTCCCACTGATTTTTCAACGAAAATTTCATTTCGGCCTAGCCGAGCGCAAGATATTTTCGATCACACCAAGCCCTTCGTCCAATGCCGCCTTCGGGATCGTCAAAGGCGGCATGATGCGAATCACCCGATCGGTGTGCAGCGTCCATCCCAGGATCACACCCAATTCCAAGGCCGATTGCACCAAATATTCGGTCAGGGCCGAACTTTCAAGTTCCAGTCCAATCATCAAACCCTTGCCCCGCGCCTCCCGCACCCCGCAATCTTTTCGCGCCAGGCGTTGCAACCGGGCAAGCAGCCATGCGCCGTCCAACGCCGCTTTTTGCACAAGAGATTCCTTCAACATCACCTCCAGGGCCGCAAGCCCGGCGGCGCACGAAACCGGGTGACCGCCGAAGGTCGTGACGTGCGAAAGCGGCGGATTTTCGGACAAGGTCGCCATCACTTCACGGGGGGCGGCAAAAGCCCCCAAGGGCATACCGCCCCCTAATGCCTTCGCCAGCGTGAGAATATCCGGCGCAACACCCCAATGTTCCATGGCGAAACACTTCCCCGTCCGCCCGAAACCCGTCTGCACCTCGTCAAAAATCAAGAGCGCCCCAACCTCATCGCAGCGGGCACGCAAGGCCTTCAAAAAACCATCATCTGGGATGCGCATGCCGCCTTCCCCCTGTATCGGCTCCGTGATCACCGCCGCCACATCTTTGTCGATCGCCGTCAGCGCTTCGATAGAATTAAAAGGCAGAAATGAAATCCCCGGCAAGAGCGGCTCGAAGGGTTTGCGATAGATCTCCCGACCCGTCACGGAACAGGCCCCATGCGTATCACCGTGAAAACTCCCCTCGAAACTCACGATTTTTTTCCGGCCCGTGTATTTTTTGGCGAGTTTCAATGCCCCTTCGTTCGCCTCCGTGCCACTGTTCGTAAAATAGACCTGATTCAGTGGCTCGGGAAGCAGAGAGACCAATTTTTTGGCAAGTTCGACCTGCGGGGTCTGCACATACTCTCCATAGACCATCACATGCAAATACTTTTCCGCCTGTGCTTTTATGGCTTTCACAATGGCGGGATGCGCAAAGCCCAGGTTGTTCACGCCGATGCCGGAAATAAAGTCGAGATACTTCCGCCCATCCGCCGTGTAAAGGCAGCTCTCCTTCGCGTGTGCGATCTCCAGCCCGGCCGGGTGCACCGAGGTTTGGGCCACATACCGCAGAAAGTCTTCTTTTTTAGACCTCATTCGCCCTTCCAATCGACAAAGCGGAGCAGCGGCAAGAGACGAAATGCGCCGTCGTGATGCCAGTGCAAGGGCGGGCGCTGCATGTCGCCGATGGCGCAAATTCGGCACCCGCCGATTATTGAAAGTGTATTCGCCAGCGCTTCGGCCCGCTCCGGTGACGCCGCGACGCCAACGGCTTGAACCAGATCACCCACAGGCACAAGCAGGGGAGGGATATCCGAAAGATCGTCCACGGGCTTGATCCAAATCGTGCGCGAGAGCGGCGAAGCCGTAAATTCGGGATCGGGATCGAAGAGCACCGTCCAATCCACACCCTTTTCGCTTTGAAACACCGCGCCGCCTTTCAAGGGAAGCGCGGCGCGAAGCTGTTGAATCCGGCCCGCCTCATCTGCGGACACCGCGCCCTTGGGCCATTTCACGGCAGCCGCCCGAAGCGCATCCGCCAGCTGTTTGGCAAAATCATGCGGGCTTGCCGCGCCGCCGGACTCCACATAATACAAATGTGGCGAGAGACAGCCCCTCTGATCGTAAAGCACAATATCGATGGCAGCTTTTTCCGCCAAGTCCACACCGGTCGCCTCACGTGCGATCACGCCCAAACTCAATTTGTGCCCATGAAAAATGGTCTTCGCCGTCACGGGAATATGAGGCCGAACCGCCGCGAGCGTTGTATTGTTGCCGTAGACAATCGCGCAATCGGCTTTCTCAAATGCCGCATGGGTTAAATCCTCACGCGTTTTGTCCCAAGTCAGCACCGCTACCGCATCGCCCAGCTCCGGCCACACGGCTTTCAACGACGTCGCAAACAAGGCGATCAGCGGCAATTCCTCCCGGCTCACCCGCAGCAAGTTCGCGGATTTGACCAACAGCCCGCAAACCAGACTGACAACCGAGACCCCGAGGATGTTCCCCGGTAAAATCTGCGTAATCAAGCGAGGCCCAAAGGCGCGGACATTACCTTCTTTTCCTTTTCGGGGACGAAACCGGTCGAGCACCGCCGGATCGCCCAACTCCGACTCGAGCAGCCCAAGCAGCGCCGCCTCCGTCAATTGCCCGAAGAGATCATCCAAGACCTCCCGAACCATTTCTTTCGAAAGACCGCAGGCCTGGGGAAGCGCGCCCTCCGCTTCCCGCCGGACTGGATCATTCAGGTCGCGCCAACGCGCAGCCGCTGCCCCAATCCAAGCCGCGATGTCGCGGACGGGCACATCGCTCAATCTTCCTTGCGCGGCGATGAGACGGTTTGAAATTTTCCTCAGGGCCTTTGGCGAGAGATTCGGGGGTTCTCCGGGCACTTGCATCTCTTTCAGGGCGTTCATTCGGCTCCGGATTGATTTGCAAGCAACGCATCCATCGTGATCGAGCAACCCTTGGCCTCCGCGCCTTCGGCGCGGCCCAAAAGCACGAATCCGCCCGAAACCTTTTTCCCCAAGTCCTCGGTTAAAATAGAGGCGACAGAGTCGATGTTCGCTAAATCCGTGTGCGCGAGAAGCCCCGTTTCGCCGTCGGGAAGCTCTTTCAGGGTTTCGGGGGAAAGCACCCGGGTTTTGACCTGCGGCGGCGCGGCATAGACGCGTGGGCCGGACACCCCCGCCACGCAGTCGTAAAATTGGGAGGTCATCTCCGACATGCCGTATTCGTTGACACAATATGCCGAAGAAATGTCCCACAATTTTTCCGCCATTTCATAAATCCAACCCTGCGGGACCGCCCGCGATTTCCCTTTCAGCCCACCCGTGTCCATCAGGCGGCTGCCTTTTGGCAGCTTCAACCGCAGACCGGACCTCTCGCAGTCGTCCATCAAATGCACGAAAGAAAAGGAGGTGCCAAGCAGCATCACCGGGCCATCCACCCTGGACAAGTCCTTCATCAGCTTTTCACTTTGAAGCTTCCCCTTTTGAATGTAGTAGCGGCTTTCGGGCGCGCCGAAAAGCTCGCACACGACGGACATCATAAAGGAGAGCGAGGCATGGGGTTCTTCCTCCGGCGAGGGGGTCAGGAACATCATGCGTATTTGGTCGCAGTCGGGCAACAGATAGCGTTTAAAGTGGGCCAGAATCGCCGCCCGCGCCGTGACGACATCAAAAACGGCGTGACGGCTTTTCTCCCGCCCAGTCGTGCCGCTCGAATAAAAAATGCGGGCGGGCGTCTCGTTCGGGCGACAGGAAATCTCCGCCCATTTAAAGGCTAAAACCGGCAAGGGGGGAATTTCATCCCAGCACGTCACGTCCTCCGGGTGAATCTTTTTGGAGCGGCAAAACTGCTGATAGGCCGGGTTCTGGATATATTGGTATTGAAACAGGCGCAGAGCCAGGTCGTCAAATTCCGCGTCGGAGGCCGCCTTGGGTGACTTCGCGATGTAGTGCACAATGTCATGCTGCATGTTTTGAGGGAATACAGCAGGGCGGTTTCGATGTCAAGCGATTAGACAAACGAAAAGCCCAAAAACCCGTATCCCCGTCTTCGACGCCGTTGTTTTTAAAAAAGAAGATGCTCGTAGGTGATTTCGAAAAGGGCCCGTGTATCAAAGG
>JBHHXB010000046.1:0-14502 GCA_046756825.1 Nitrospiria bacterium
GCTCTCCGGCCGGCCCGATGTCATCAATATAAAGGGAACAACCCATGAAAAACTGGGCTTTATCGGGCACGGCGAAGGCATTGCGGCACAGGCGGTTTGTTTGATTCAGCCATTTGAGATAAAAAATGTTTCGAACGATTAAGGGCGATATACAGGCTGCCCGGGATCGGGACCCGGCGGCCCGAAGCCTGCCCGAAATATTATTAACCTATGCCGGCTTGCATGCCGTCTTGCTGCACCGCTTGGCCCATTTGCTTCATGGGCTTGGAGTGCCAGTACTGCCTCGCTTTATCTCCCACCTTTCACGCTTTTTGACCGGCATTGAAATTCACCCCGCCGCAGTGATCGGACGCGGGTTTTTTATTGATCACGGCATGGGGGTGGTCATTGGAGAAACTACGGAGATCGGCGAACACGTCACGCTCTATCAAGGGGTAACGCTGGGCGGAACGGGAACGAAGCCGGGCAAGCGCCACCCGACCTTGGGCGATCATGTCATCGTGGGGGCGGGCGCGAAAGTCCTGGGCGCGATCGTGGTCGGACATCATGTGCGCATCGGGGCGAATTCCGTCGTATTAAAATCGATTCCGGACCACTCCACCGTGGTGGGGATTCCGGGCAAGGTGATCCGTCGGCGGAGTGAAGAGGGAGATTTGGATCATTCAAAAATGCGGGACCCGATCGCGGATCGCTTCAAACTGCTTGAGTTACAACTTTTGGAACTCAAGCACGAATTTCACGAAAAGCAGGCGCAAAAAGAAACGATAGAAACCGAGGCCGATCAGGGTGACGGAAAGGACGCTTGATCCAAAAATCCGAACCCGCTTTACCCGGCCCCTGCTTCAATGGTATGAGGCCGCCGGGCGCGACCTGCCTTGGCGGACAAACCGGGATCCCTACGCCATTTGGGTCTCGGAAATCATGCTGCAGCAAACGCAGGTGGCCACCGTGCGTCCCTATTTTCTCCGATTTCTCAATGCCTTCCCCACCATTGCCGACCTCGCCGCCGCGGATCTGGAAAAAGTCCTCAAACTCTGGCAGGGACTTGGCTATTACGCCCGCGCTCGACACCTGCACCGTGCGGCTTCCGAGGTCATGACCCGGTTTTCCGGCAGGCTGCCCGCGACATTCGAAGGCTTGCACAGCCTGCCGGGGATTGGCCGGTCCACCGCAGGTGCGATTTTGACTATTGCCTTTAACAAACGCTATCCGATTTTGGACGGCAACGTCCGCAGAGTGCTCTGCCGGTTTTTTAAAATTAAAGAAGACCCGCGCGGGAAATCCGTCGAGGACTGGCTCTGGGCCTGTTCCGAGACGCTCATGCCGCAGAAAAATCGGGCCGGGGTCTATTTGCAGGCCATTATGGATTTGGGGGCGACCATATGCACGCCCAGGCAGCCCGACTGCGCCGTCTGCCCGGTAAGGAAACACTGCGAAGCAAGGCGCGCGGGGCTTCAAGAAACCCTCCCACTCAAGCCGGTGCGAAAAAAAATCCCCCATTTTGATTACTTCGCAGGGCTTCTGGTTTGCGAAGACCAGGTTCTAATTCATCGCAGACCCTTAACCGGACTTTTGGCGGGGCTATGGGAATTTCCGGGGGCGCGAATAGATACCCCTGTGACGGCCAGGCTTTCAATCACGGATTACTTTGAGCGGTTTTTCAAAAAAGCGATGCATCAAAATTTCAACAATGCGCGGCTGTCAATGACGATCCGGCACGTGTTCACGCACTTTAAAATGACGCTCCATGTTTTTTCCGTGGAATTGCGCGGGCAAGTCCCCGTGCAATTCCCTTATAAATGGGTACAGCGGGACGCGCTTCACGAATACGCTTTTTCGACCGCCCACCAAAAAATCGTCTCAGCGCTACCCGATCTGAGCAACCGCCCCCGGTTGTTTTAAGTTAGGACGAATGAAGACAGAGTCAGCAGGGCAGCTATTTTTTCTTCTTGGGCTGGAAAAGCGCTGATCTTTCTTCGGGAGAGACTTCGGTAGTGACGGGTTTCCCGTAGCAAGTGCGATTTCGTCCCTCGGCCTTGGCACGATATAGACATTCATCCGCCATTTTGACGAGGCGCGTGAGGTCGGGTTCCGACGATGACCGGCTCTCGGCAACCCCGATACTGATCGTCAGGGATAAAGGCGGCTTCTCTGGAATAGAGATGGACGCCTCTGAAACAACCCTTCTTAACCGTTCGGCCACTTGAACCGCGTATCTCAAAGTACAATTCGGCAGAACCGCCGTAAATTCCTCCCCGCCGTAACGCGACAGGGTGTCGCCCGGCCGCAATTCTTTTTTGAAAATTTGCGCCACGGTTTTTAAGGCCTGATCTCCAACGGGATGACCATAGGTGTCATTGACGGATTTGAAGTGATCAATGTCCATGATGAGGAGCGAGCAGGGCGTGCCGTCGCGTACCGCGCGGTGGGTTTCCCGTTTGAGGGCAATTTGGAAATAACGGAGGTTGGTCAAACCCGTGAGTCCGTCATGCATGGAGAGGGCACATAAATCATCAATAATACGCTGTAGTAATGCAGCCGGTTTTCCGGGTGAAATTTCTTCCCTGGGGTCCGGGTATCCTGCGTGACAGATCAGGTGTATCGCCTCAGTGAGGTTCATATTCCGAAGCCAGTCCGCGTCTAATTCTTGTGGATGTTTCAGTGGAAAATTTGACATAATATCTTATGAGTCGAAATGAGGCGGCATTCCCCTTTTGAAAGTACATCATACCATAAATTGGCCATGAAGCCGATTTGAAGGGGAAAGACACTGAATAGCCTTGACTTTAAACTGGAACCATTATTAGAATGGGGCTATTTTTCGCTTAGGATATCCACCTCATTATGCTTGAGAATATTACAAAACGGCTTGACAAGCTGTTTAAGAAAATCCGTGGCCGGGGCTTGCTCACGGAGGCAAATATCGATGAGACGCTTCGGGAGGTTCGCTTTGCGCTCCTGGAGTCGGATGTTCATTTTAAGGTCGCAAAATCCTTCTGCGAAGCGGTGCGCAAAAAAGCCGTGGGCAAGGCCGTGCTTGAAAGCCTGACGCCGGGGCAGCAGGTCGTTAAAATTGTCTCCGATGAATTGACCGCGCTCATGGGCGGTCAAAGTAAGGGCATTGCCTTGGCGTCCAGGCCACCGACGGTGGTCATGCTGGTTGGCTTGCAGGGTTCGGGAAAAACAACGACCGCTGGGAAACTCGCCCGTTATTTCCGAGATAAATCAAAACGGGTACTCTTGGTGGCGGCGGACCTTCAGCGTCCGGCGGCAGTCGATCAACTCGAAACACTGGGAAAGTCGCTCGAAGTCCCGGTGATCCTTCCCGAGGGCGAAAAAGAACCCGTTATCGCCGCGAAGAAAGGTCTTGTCTATGGGAAAGATCACGGTTTTGACGTGGTGGTCGTCGATACTGCGGGGCGTCTTGAGGCGGACGAACCCTTAATGGCGGAGCTTTCCCGGATGAAGTCGGCGATTTCCCCCGACGAGGTTTTGCTGGTCGCGGATGCCATGACAGGACAGGCTGCGGTTAGTGTCGCCGAGACCTTCCATAAAAAACTCGATTTATCCGGAGTAGTTCTCACAAAAACAGAGGGGGATGCCCGCGGCGGCGCGATCCTCTCAATCCGCGCGGTCACCGGGGCACCGGTTCGATTTATCGGGACGGGGGAAAAACTGGATGCCCTGGAGCTCTTCCATCCGGACCGGATGGCGTCCCGTATTCTCGGGATGGGCGACGTCCTTTCCCTGGTTGAGCTTGCCGAGAAAAATGTGCATCAAGAGGAGGCTGAGCTTCTTGAGCGCAAGCTCAAAAAAGATCGCTTCACGCTGGATGACTTTAGTGACCAACTCAAGCAAATGAAGAAAATGGGAGGGGCCGCGAAAATGCTGGAGATGATCCCGGGCATGCAGCGAATGAAGGCCCTCCCGGACCAAGCAAAAATAGAGCGGGAAATGAAGTCGGTGCAGGCCATGATTTCATCCATGACCGCACGAGAACGCCGTGACCCCGGCATCATCAATGGAAGCCGGAGAAAACGGATTTCGCGAGGCAGCGGGACCTCTGTTCCCGAACTGAACCGCCTCTTAAAACAATTTTATCAGGCAAAAAAAATGATGAAGCGGATGTCGTCCGGGAAGCGGGGCGGCATGGATCTGGGGCGTGGCATGATGCCTTTTTAATGAATGCTGCTTATTTTTGTCTCAAGACAACAGGTAACACAAACACATGGTTTTCAAGAACCGAATATCAACTCATAACAGAAGGGTGGCTAGATGGCAGTAAGAATAAGATTGGCACGGATGGGTCGGCACAAACGGCCTTTTTACCGCTTGGTCGTGGCGGATTCTGAATCGCCGAGGGACGGGAAGTTTATCGAGATTTTAGGCACCTATGATCCCTTGGGGGATGAGGCCGCTGTGAAGATTCATGAAGAACGGGCAGTGCATTGGTTAAACAAAGGAGCTTTACCGACGGATACAGTCAAATCCATTTTTAAAAAATCGCAATTGTTGAAGCTGGCGTCAGAACAGAAGGCATCGTAATCGGGTAAGACAGGACATTTACCCCTTTAATAACCCTGTCTCCTGAGAACTCGAATGGAGGTCGCGTCTATGAAAGACTTAATTGAGTATATTGCGAAATCGCTGGTTGATAGTCCTGAGCGTGTTGAAGTCAAGGATACGGAGGGTGAAAAGACAACAATCATAGAGCTCAGAGTCGCCCAGGAGGATTTAGGCAAGGTCATTGGAAAACAGGGACGGACGGCCCGGGCAATGCGGACGATCTTAAATGCCGCAGGGACAAAAATAGGGAAAAGGTGCGTCCTCGAGATTCTGGAATAAGTGCCGCTTGACGAAAATGTCGTAACCATCGGAAGGATTCTGAAGCCCGTCGGTCTTCACGGAGAGGTCAAGGTGGAGCCCTTGACTGATGTTCCCGAGCGCTTTGATGAACTCCACGACGTGATGGTGCTGACCGAAGGCCAGGAACGCCTGAGCCTTACAATTTCCAAGGTGCGTTATGGCCTGCCTTTTATTTATTTGAGTTTTTGTGACTTGAGGAATTACTCGGATGTGAGTGCCTTGCGAGGCGGTGCGCTCCAAATTCCGGCGTCGGAACGCATTTCGCTTCCGGAAGGCAGCTATTTTCACTCCGATTTGATCGGGATGGATGTTTATACGGGAAAGGGTGTTTTTATCGGAAAAGTCACCGATATCCTCGAAACGGGGAGTAACGACATTCTCGTGGTGGACGGCAAAACAGGAGAATCCCTGATTCCCGCAATTAAAAAATTTGTAACGGAAGTTGATTTGGAACAACAACAAATTTGTATCGATCCGATTGAGGGTTTATTAGAACTATGATGCGATGTGATGTCATCACACTGTTTCCCGAAATGATCCGGGCCGCATTGGGCGAGAGCATTTTAAAGCGCGCTCAAGACCGTCATCTTTTAGAGGTAAGGCCTTATCAATTGAGGGATTTCGCGCTGGACAAGCATCGTATGACAGATGATGTTCCCTATGGCGGCGGCGGCGGCATGCTCTTGAAACCTGAGCCCATCTTTGCCGCCTTGGAACAGGTCAAAAAAGTGCGTGAAAACGACATCCGAATCATCCTGCCTTCGCCGCAGGGGAAGCGTTTTGATCAAAGGATGGCGCATGATTTTGCAAGAGAGACACGCAGCTTGATCTTTATTTGCGGACACTACGAAGGGATCGACGCCCGTGTTATCGAAGGCATCCCGCTCGAAGAGGTTTCTGTGGGAGACTATATTTTAACCGGGGGAGAACTCCCCGCAATGACCATGATTGATGCCGCTGCCCGCCTCGTGCCGGGTGTTTTGGGCGGTGCCGCATCCGTGGAAGAAGAGTCCTTCGAAGCATCGCTTTTGGAATATCCCCATTACACGCGGCCCTATGCCTTTAGGGGGATGCAGGTTCCTGAAGTACTCGTTTCTGGAAACCACGCCGCGATCAAGGCGTGGCGAAGGGCGCATGCATTGAAGAACACGCATCAAAAACGTCCCGATTTATTATCCGAAGCATCCTTGACTTCAGACGAAAAAGAACGCCTGTCCCGTCTCATTTAGAAAAGGGGATCGAAAATTCCGGCATATGTACGCCATCAACTTGAAATAAGGAGAAGAGAACGCAATGAATCGTTTAGAACGACTTGAACAAGGGCTGATCAAAAAAGATGCCCCTGAAATGAAAATTGGCCAAACAGTCAAAGTGCACGTCCGCATCAAAGAGGGAGAGAAAGAGCGTATTCAGGCCTATGAAGGCATCGTGATTCGCATCAAGGGCACCAGCAATCGAAAAACATTCACCGTGCGTAAAATGTCCTTTGGGGTCGGCGTTGAAAGAATTTTTCCGTTTAGTTCGCCCTTTATTGATAAGGTTGAGATCCTTCGCGAAGGCAAAGTGCGAAGAGCAAAACTGTACTATTTAAGGTCAAGAACAGGCCGCGCCGCGCGTATTGCGGAAAAAGACCGGAGCTTTCCTTCAAAGAAAAAGGCCGCGCCGGTGGTGGCGCCTCAATCTGCCACCGCTGAAGCCGATCAAGCCTGATCCGCTCAGACGTTTGGGGCAGGCTTCGTACGGAAGGGCGTTTTCGAAGATGATGACCTCCTTTGAAAACGCCCTTTATGCCAGAGGGTACCGGTTCCTCTGCGGGATTGACGAAGCGGGGCGCGGCGCGCTGGCTGGCCCTGTCGTTGCCGCGGCGGTTATCTTACCCGAAGGGTGTTTGATTGAAGGCCTGCGTGATTCAAAAAAACTGTCTCCGAAGCGCCGTGAATTTTTTTTGAATCAAATCCAAAGCGTCGCACGCGCGATCGGGGTCGGAGTCGTCGACAATGAAACCGTTGACCGGATCAATATTTTACAGGCCACACTCATCGCCATGCGGAAGGGGTTTGATGCCCTTTCAGTGAAACCGGACTACCTTTTGATTGATGCCTTGACCCTTCCGAAAATTGGAATCCCCCAACAAGGCATTATTCATGGAGACGACCGCTCCCAAAGTATCGCGGCTGCGTCAGTGGTCGCGAAGGTCACCCGGGATCGACTGATGTGTGAATATCATACGTCCTATCCCATGTACGCCCTGGATCGCCACAAGGGATACGGCACACGCGAGCATCTGCTTCGCATTAAGGAGTTTGGCCCATGCCCCCTGCACCGAAAGACCTTTCGCGGCGTCATCTAACGCTTGGGGAAAAAGGAGAAACAGCCGCCCTCCGTTTTTTAAAGAACGAAGGCTATCAGATTCTTGAGCAAAACTTTCGAACCCCGATCGGAGAAATCGACATTGTCGCACGCGAGGGAGAGACGCTTGTTTTTGTTGAAGTAAAAACGCGGTCGGGAATTGCCTTTGGTTTCCCTCAGGATGCCGTCGGCAAACAAAAACAGTTCAAAATCACCCAGGTTGCGCTCCTCTACCTGAGCAGCATAAACGTGGCCCCATGTCACTGCCGGTTCGACGTGGTTGCTGTTCAAAAAGCGTTTAAAGGGTATCACGTTGAGTTGATTCGAAATGCCTTCGAGATGGCCGTATAATTTTAAAAACACGCTATACTTAAGAACAATGTTTATCGGCATCAACACAAATATTCAGCACAAAGGCGAAACCTACCATGTCCAGACCGAAGACGGAGGCCTGGACCGGCATACCCTGACAACCATTCTCTTTAAGGACGGTGTGATTCTCTCTGCCAAGAAGACCTCCTATCTTGACATTCCAAAATCCCCTTCGTACGAAAAAACCGTGAAAGAGATCATGCAGCGGCAGCACAAACAAATGTTGCGGGATTTGGTAAAGGGCGTATTTGATTCACAAAACGGGCCGCCCCGGAAGCCACAAAAGCAAGCGGAGCAAAACCCCTCCCAATCCCGGAGCCGTGTTGAAAAAAAAGGGCTCGATGGCCTGATTCTGGACTATCTCGCACAAAAGGAAGCGTCCTACGTATAACACCCCTGTCCCCGGATTTCAGAGTTGCCCATCCCTTCGACATATCGTATGGTGTAGGTTTAGCATCGACAGGAATTTTCCCGAAGCGGTTTTCTTAACCCGCATCAGAGGCATTCAAAAACAATCATGATTCAGCTTTTTCACGTGTACAAGTATTATCGGAAAGACTTTGTCGCCCTCGAAGATGTGAATTTGAAAATCGAAAAAGGGGAATTTGTGTTCGTCACCGGTTCAAGCGGCGCGGGGAAATCAACGTTGCTCAAGATCCTGTTCTGTGAGGAGCGGGCGGACCAGGGCCAGATTCTAATCGGCGGGAAGAATGTTTCCCGTCTAAAAGAGCGGCAGATTCCCTTCCTCCGCCGGAATATCGGTTTTGTCTTTCAGGATTTTAAGCTGATTCAACGAAAAACAGTCTTCGACAACGTGGCTCTGCCACTTGAAATTATCGGGACGACACGCGGAGAAATAAAAAAACGGGTACGGGATGTCCTTAAAATGGTTCGAATTGAGCATCGTCAAAATCAGCGTCCCGCCTTTCTTTCAGGGGGAGAGCAGCAGCGTGTCGCCATCGCCCGCGCCCTGGTGAACCGGCCGTCCATTCTGCTCGCCGATGAACCGACCGGGAATCTGGATCAGGATCTGGCCCTCGACATTGTGGACTTGTTGCGCAATATTCAGACAGCGGGCACGACGGTTGTTGTCGCCACGCATGACCGGAGTCTTTTTTCGAAAATTTCAAAGCGGCGGCTGGTCTTGCAGCAGGGCAAAATTATTTCGGACGGTCTTCCCGAATGAGGCAGTTTTTTTATCATTTAAAATCCGCGATTGAGAATATCAAACTGAATCAGACGATGGGCTTCTTCTCACTGGTTTCGCTCAGTCTGACCTTGATGCTTTTCGGTCTTTTTTTGATCTTTTACAACAATGTGCAGGCCTTTGTTCAAACCATGCGTGAGAGTGTTCAGTTTAGCGTTTATCTGCAAGACGCGGCGGATCAGCCCGCCATTGATCGGATCAGGAAAACCCTCGACGATGATACACGCATTCTCTCTTCGTCCTACATCTCGAAAGAAGCGGCCCTGGAAATTTTCAATCAGTCTTTTCAGGATACAACACTGATTGAGCGCCTCGGGGAGAACCCGCTACCTGCGTCGTTTGAGGTCGTCGTCAAAGGTGAATTTCAGGACGCCGCCTCGCTTTCGGAGATTATTCGTGACTTCAAGGATTTGCCTGGCGTCGATGAAGTGCAGTACGGCTCCGAATGGCTCGAAAATCTCAATACATTTTTGAGGCTGCTTCAAGTCATCGGGGTCGGAATTGGCGGTTTTTTGACGCTCGCGGTCATGACCAGCATCGCGAACACCGTGCGGCTTCATTTTTATAACCGGCACGAAGAGATCGAAATTATGAAGTTGATTGGTGCGACACACGGATTTATCAAAGTTCCTTTTTTCGTGGAGGGCGTGCTCATGGGGGCGATCAGCAGCAGTTTTTCCGTGTTGTTTCTGTTCATGGTTTTTGAATACGCCAAAGGGCATCTCGACGTGTTTTTAGGGGCGATGGGCCCGCTGCCCGATCTTCAATTCCTGCCACCCGGGATCCTCCTTGCCTTGATTGTCTCCGGGAGCACTTTGGGTGGCCTGGGCAGTTTTATTTCCTTGAATCACTTGTTGAAGCTGCGGAATCCAGAGTGAAGCGCCGCGACACGAAAACCGCTCTTTTTTGCACACTCATGATGCTAATGACGTGGGTGGCCCTTGTCGATATCACCCCTTCGAGGGCAGAGTCCACTCCCGGAATTCACGAGCAAATTCAAGACGAGAAAAAGGCGCTGAAAAAAATTGAATCTCTTTTGGAGAAAAATAAAAAGCGGGCCGTCGCATCCCAAAAAAAAGAGCGGTCAATTCTGACCGAGGTCGAAGTCATTGACCGGCGTTTCAACCTTCTGCGCAAGGAAGCGGCATTGCTTGAAAGCAACATCAAGACAAAAGAAGGGGAAGCCAGAATACTTTCAAAACAAATTGACGAGGTCCGTTTAGACATTGAAAAGGGCCGAAAAATGATTCGAGGCCGCGTTCGATCACTTTACAAAGAAAAACAAGGCGCTTCTTTAAAAATTCTATTCGCTTCGCAAGACTACCCGGATTTGCTAAGGAAAATTCAGTATATGAAAACCATTGCCCAAAAAGAAGCGCAGGTTTTAAACGCATTCAAAACAAAACATATTGAACTTGAGGAGAAGAAGAATCAATTATCGGAGGTCGTCGAACATATGATTGTGGATCGGGAGTCCCTGGGACAGAAAATGCTCCAAAGCCGCTCCGAGCGTAAGAAGAAAACGTTTCTCCTTGCGCGTGTTCGAAAAGACCGGGCGCTTTTCAGTCAGGCGGTTTCGGAGATGTCGCAGTCGTCCAGAGAAATTCAGTCCTTGATTCGGTCCCTTGAAAAAAAGAAAAAAGCACTTGACGCGGCGGAAGTAGTGCGGTTTTCCAAAGCACGAGGGAAGCTGAGATGGCCGAACGACGGAAAGGTGGCGGCCTTGTTCGGGCGTCAGAAGCATCCGAAATTTAATGAAACCATCTTTCGCAAGGGAATCGAAATCACACCGGTCAGAGGTGGGGAAGTGCGATCTGTTTTTGAAGGGACGGTGGTTTTCGCGGACTGGTTCCGTGGCTACGGCATGATGGTCATGATCGATCATGGCGAAAATTACTACTCTCTGTATGCTCATTTGGCCAAGCTGCTGGTCGGCGTGGGAGACCGCGTACAAAAAAATAGAACTATTGGAGAAATTGGCGGCACCGGCTTGTCCCAAGAGCCAAAACTCTACTTTGAAATCAGGCACCAGGGGAAACCCACAAATCCCCTTTCGTGGCTTCAAAAAAGGAAGTAAGCCATGTTACACTGTCTTCGCTTGACACCCTGTGGTAGAATAAACTTCGGAGCAAGGTATATTTTCGGCCTTTGCCCTATTTCCAAACGGTGTTCTTAATCTGTGACTAAAGGATAAATCCAGCGTGATTGCCAAGAAATTTGGAGGTTTAAGAAATGAAATTTAAGAAAAAAATGAGCACCACCCTCTTGCTCATGGCCACGCTCGGATTTTTCGCGGCATTCCTTTTCCTCGGTCGAGACCTGGGAACAAAAGTCTCCGCCGAAACAGATGGCTACAAAGACCTCAAAGTTTTTTCAGAAGTCCTTGCCGCCCTTAAAAAAAATTACGTGGAGCCCGTTGATTCCAAAGAGTTGGTCTATGGCGCAATCAAGGGTATGCTGAATACCTTGGATGCCCACTCCGCTTTTATGTCGCCTGAAGTGTACAAGGAAATGCAGGTGGACACGCGGGGCGAATTTGGCGGACTGGGACTTCAGATCGGAATTAAAGATAAAAAACTGGTTGTCGTCGCGCCGATCGCCGACACTCCCGCCGCGAAGGTCGGCATCAAGGCCGGGGATGTCGTCCTGAAAGTGGACGAATTTGTCATGACGGAAGAAACGACCTTGATGGATGCCGTTCAAAAAATGCGCGGACGCAAAGGGACGGCGGTCACCCTGACCATCTACCGGGAATCCGAGCCCGAAGAATTGGTCTTTACCCTTATTCGGGATGTCATTCGGATTAAAAGCGTCAAATCAAGGCTGCTTGAACCGGGCATCGGCTACATTCAGCTCACACAATTTCAGGAGCATACCGCCCGAGATCTTTCCACAGCGATTTCAAAGCTGGTGAATGCGGACATCCACTCCCTCGTGCTTGATCTTAGAAATAATCCGGGGGGACTTTTAAATTCGGCGAAAGAGGTTTCCGAACAATTTCTTGAGAGTGGGCAGCGCATTGTTTCCATTAAATCCCGAGAAGGAAAAGAAGATGAGTATATCGCAGGCCGCTCCAGTCGGCTCGGCCGCATGCCGATTATTGTCTTGGTGAATGAGGGGAGCGCCAGCGCCTCGGAAATTGTCGCCGGAGCCTTGCAGGATTGGAAACGGGCGGTCGTTGTTGGCACCCAGACTTTTGGCAAGGGATCGGTTCAAACCATCCTGCCCTTATCGGATGGATCCGCAGTGCGTCTGACCACGGCAAAATACTACACCCCGAGCGGCCGCTCCATTCAAAATACAGGGATTGATCCCGATATCATCGTAAGGCCCGAGGCCATTCAAGAAGTCAAAAATATACCGATTATTCGCGAGAAGGACCTGGCCCGGCACCTTGCGAACGAATTGGTTCCTGACTCGGACGCGCCAGAGCCGGAGCCCCAGGATGGTGGAGCCCCTTCATCTACTTCCGAGAACCCGACTTCGGCACCTCACGAAGATACTCAACTTAAAAAAGCCGTTGACCTTTTAAAAGGGTGGCGAATCTTCAAAGAATTGGATCCCACAATTATTTCCGCACAAAAAAAATAGCAAAAAAGTAAGACATTCCAATAAGATCGCATCTTTGCTCCGACCAAGCTCGGTTTCTTAAAAAAACGAAGTCCGCCCCCTTGATTTTCAGATTTTGATTATTATATAAGGTATTAGCACTCATGATATGAGAGTGCTAACGCGAAGCATCTCTCTAATTGTGTATGCGGTTTGCCTCGATATATCAGGCAAAGGAACCGCGTGTTTTTCAAATGAAGCGTCATTAAAATAAGGAGAAGAAAGAGAATGGGAGAAACAAAATCAGCAGTGAAGTTCAGACCCTTAAAAGAACGGGTGTTTGTAAGCTATGCCGCGGAACCTGAAAAAACCGCGAGTGGTCTTTATATCCCCGACGCGGCCAAGGAAAAACCCCAAAAAGGTCTCATTGAGGCCGTTGGGAGCGAAGTCAAGGATGTGGCTGTCGGCGACACGGTTCTGTTCGACAAGTATTCCGGTAGCAAAATCAATATCGAGGACGAGGAGTACTTGATTTTAAAAGAAGAAGATATTCTCGGCGTGCTCGAATAACAATCGAGCACGCATCTCCGCGCATGAGCGTAGAGATTCAGAGACAAGTTCAGAATAAGAAAAGTTTTTTTAGGTAAGAATACGAGGAGGAATGAATGGCTAAACAGATCATTTTTGGTGATGAAGCCCGGGACAAAATCTTAAAAGGGGTGAATCAATTGGCGACAGCAGTCAAGGCGACCCTTGGCCCCAAGGGGCGAAACGCCGTGATCGACAAAAAATTCGGCGCACCCTTGATTACAAAAGACGGTGTGACCGTCGCGAAAGAAATTGAATTGCAGGACGCCTATGAAAACATGGGCGCGCAGTTGGTGAAAGAGGTTTCAAGCAAGACCTCCGACGTCGCGGGAGACGGCACCACGACCGCGACCATTCTGGCCCAGGCGATTTTCCGTGAAGGCGTTAAAAACCTTTCCGCGGGCGCGAATGCAATGGAACTGAAACGAGGCATTGATCAAGCGGTGTCCGCCGTAACCGTCGAATTGCAGAAGGCATCAAAGCCTTGCAAAACCAAGAAAGAAATCGCGCAAATCGGCACCATCTCCGCAAACAATGACCACACCATTGGAGAACTGATTGCCGAAGCCATGGAAAAGGTCGGCAAAGACGGCGTCATTACTGTTGAAGAGGCCAAGAGTGCAGAGACAACGCTTGACGTCGTCGAAGGGATGCAGTTTGACCGAGGCTACATTTCCCCCTACTTTGTGACCGATTCAGAGCGCATGGAAGCCTCCTTTGAGAACGCCTACATCCTCATCAATGAAAAGAAAATCTCTTCAATGAAAGACCTGCTTCCTGTTTTGGAGCAAGTGGCGAAGATGAGCCGTCCGCTCGTTATTATCGCCGAGGATGTGGATGGTGAAGCCCTCGCCACGCTGGTCGTGAACAAACTTCGGGGCACCCTGAACGTCGCGGCCGTCAAAGCTCCCGGCTTCGGAGACCGCCGGAAGGCCATGCTTGAAGACATCGCTGTGCTCACCGGCGGCCAGGTGATTTCCGAGGATCTCGGGCTGAAACTCGAAAGCCTCAAAATCGAAGATTTGGGCGAGGCCAAGCGGGTGACCATCGACAAAGACAACACCACGATTGTCGAAGGCGCGGGGGACACGACTAAAATTCAGGCCCGTGTCAAACAAATCAAGGCGCAGGTCGAGGAAACCACTTCCGACTACGACCGGGAAAAACTGCAAGAGCGGCTGGCGAAAATCGTCGGCGGTGTAGCCGTCATTAACGTGGGCGCCGTGACGGAAACGGAAATGAAGGAAAGAAAGGCCCGTGTCGAGGATGCCCTTCACGCAACAAAAGCCGCTGTTGAGGAAGGCATCGTGGCTGGCGGTGGCGTCGCGCTCCTGCGTTGTCTCTCCGTACTTGATGAAGTCAAACTCGAAGGGAGCGAAAAAGTGGGGGTGGAACTAGTCAAGCGTTCCCTCGAAGAGCCGATTCGCCAAATCTCCGAGAATGCGGGCGTGGAAAGCTCGGTTGTCGTGGACCGTGTCAAAAAAGAAACCGGTCCCGTCGGATTTGACGCCAACACCGAAACCTATGTGGACCTGGTGGAAGCGGGTATTATCGACCCGACAAAGGTCACG
>JBHHXB010000047.1:0-14486 GCA_046756825.1 Nitrospiria bacterium
ATCCATATCAGCCCCAAACAGCTGAACCATTTTCCCCAGTCCTCCCTGGCTATCGAACGGGGCCATTTCCAGATCATCACGCTCAAAGTGAAAAGAACTGATCATGTGGTCACGGATCATCTGTAGCCACTGCATCTGTTCCTCGTTGAACTTCTCGCCTGCACCGGCATGGCGCTTCAGCATCCAGTTCTGGAAGTTTCTGCGTACCGTGGCGTCGTAGGTGGAGAGGGTCTCGTCGATACCGCAGACACGGCGGATCAGGGCCACCAGCGCAGTCAGCTCATTCATCGGTTGCTTGCCTTTGTAGCCGTCCAGTTGGCTGAAGGCGTTCCAGACTCTGATAGGGGCCAGTGTGGGCTTGTCGGCCTTGAGCTTGTCCATTACCTCCCGGATCATGTCGTAGGTGATCTCGCGCCGTCGATGCGGCTGATCGTAGAAGATCTCCAGGGCATCGATTTGATCCTTGTTCTGTCTGAGGGTATCGGCAAACGCTTCAACCAGTTTCTGGGCATTTTCTACTGAATCCTTGCCCCACTCGGCGCGAATCACTTCGTCCAGGTTGTCGTGGTCGATCTTCTGTTCCTTGTCTCTTCTGATCGTGTCAATCAGCTCGATCAGTTCACCGTTGAAGACATGGCTTGCCGCTTTGACCAGTTCGGCCTGGGCTGCTTTACGCTTGTCATCGCCCGGATCCGCCCCCACCGGCTGCCCCGCCAGTTCCAGCGCTTTGGCTTCGACCCTGTCGGCGTCAATGGCGTCGAACAGGCCATTGACGAGCTGGGTCAGCTCAACGCCTTTTGCCGCCTTCCTGATTCTGGCCTGATCGTCGTTATCCAGTTGCTTGTTCAAGCGTGCCAGCCGTCCGGCCAGGGAGCTGACGGTATCTGTATCGCTGGCGCCCATCATGACGCCCATCGCCAGATCTTTGAGCGGCACCGAGGGCCTGGTAATCAGTGGCTGGCTGGCGGTCTTGAGGGACCTGGTGACACCGATGGCATCGACGATGACATAGTGGGTCTTGGCGCTGCTGGCCGAGGGCGTGACCTTTTTCAGATCGTCATGCTCCAGGGTACGGGTGCCCCGGCCTTTCATCTGCTCGAAGTAGTTTTTGCTCTTGACATCACGCATAAAGAGCAGGCACTCCAGTGGCTTTACATCGGTGCCGGTGGCGATCATGTCCACCGTCACCGCGATTCTGGGGTGATAGCCGTTCCGGAACTGGGAGAGGATGGATTTCGGGTCTTCGCCTTCCTGTATCAGAGCGCCCTGTTTGTCTTTCTTATCCTGTGCCGCCTTGTAGGTGATCTTCTTGCAGAAGGCGTTACCTTCGCCGAACTCTTCCCGTACGGTTTGGATGATGTCATCGGCATGGCTGTCGGTTTTGGCGAAGATCAGTGTCTTCGGGATTTCATTTCGGCCGGGGAAGATCTCCGGCAGGCTGTTTTTGAAGGCCCTGATCACGGTTCTGATCTGACTGGGATTGACGATGTCCTTGTCCAGCTGCCTGGCGGAATAGGCCTCGTTTTCGTCCTGCTCTTCCCAGCGCTTTCTGCGGGTTTTCTTTTCGCGCAGTTCAATTTGCTGCCTGGCCTTGAGTTCCGCGCCCTGTTTTGAGATTTTCGTATCAATGGTGTAGATTTCATTGCCCACGTTGACGCCATCCGCCACGGCCTTTTCGTGGGGGTATTCGCTGACCACGTTCTGTTTGAAAAAGCCGTAGGTGCGGTTATCCGGCGTGGCGGTCAAGCCAATCAGGTAGGCATCGAAGTAGTCCAATACCTGCTGCCACAGGTTGTAGATGGAACGGTGACACTCATCAATGAAAATGAAGTCAAAGAACGCGATTGGCGCCCTGGGGTTATAGGCGACGGGCACGGGCGCATTGGGCTTGGTGAGCTGTTCGGCCGGATTGAACGCTTCAAGGGCTTCATCCAGTTCTTCTCCCTTGAGGATGGAGTACATGCGCTGAATGGTGCTGATACAGACCTGGGCATCCCTGGGAACGTTGGCGCTCTTGAGCCGCTGCACCGCATAGAGTTCGGTGAACTTGCGGTTATCGTCACTTGGGGTAAAGGAGAGCATCTCCTGCTCGGCCTGTTCACCCAGGTTCCTGGTATCCACCAGAAACAGAATGCGCTTGCCCTTGGCGTGTTTGAGAATCCGGTACATGGCGGTGATGGCGGTATAGGTCTTACCGGCGCCCGTGGCCATCTGGATCAGGGCTCTGGGCTTATCCAGCTTGAAGGATTCTTCCAGATTGGAGATTGCCGCTTCCTGGCAGTCACGCAGCCCAAGCGCCTTGGCCGGGAGCCTGGTTGGATTCAGTGGCGGTATCCGGTTTAGCCGGGTTCGGAGGCTGTCGCCTTGTTCCAGCCACGCTTTCAGGGTTTCAGGACGATGAAAAGTGAAGACTTCTCTGGAACGGGGCTTGGGATCCCGGCCGTCAGTGAAGCGGGTAATGACGCCGGTACTCTCATAGAGGAACGGCAAGGGCTCGTTATTGCTGAGCCACTTGAGCCTGGCGCTGGCGTAGCCTTCGGTCTGCTCTTCCACCGTGGTGATGCTTTCGGCCTTGCTTTCCCGTTTGGCTTCGATGACGCCGACGGCTTTCTGGTTGACGAACAACACATAATCCGCCGGGCCTGTATCGGTGGGGTACTCCCGCACGGCCTGTCCAGGGCCGTCTGTCAGATCGACCCTGTTTTTGTTTTGAACGCGCCAGCCCGCTGCTTCAAGCAGGGTATCTATGTTGTCGCGCGCAGTTTGTTCGGGGTTTTGGTTTTGTTGCATATTGCATCAGGTTCCTTTGCCTCTATCCCTGGAGAGACCGCGCGTAAAAAACAAGTAGGCCGCTCCGGGGATTGTATCTGTCTTGCGAAGAGCGGCCACCCTTAGTATTTTCGCTCCGCGGGTGGAATCTTTGTAATGGTTACCGGTTTATAGTCGAGGCGGGGGCCTTCCGCTGTATTGTAGGCCAGGGTATGCTTCATCCAGTTTTCGTCGTCCCGGCCGGGAAAATCCGAACGGGAATGGGCGCCGCGGGACTCCTCCCGGACAGTGGCTCCTGCGGCCAGGACTTCCGCGAGATTCATAATGGAGTGGAGTTGAAGTGCATCCGCCAATTCCAGATTGAAAACCTTGCCGCGATCCTGAATATAAAGATTGGCGAGGCGGGCGCGCACGGCCGCGAGTTTTTCCTTTCCCGCGTCCATGCGTTCTCGCGTTCTGGAAATGCCGAAGTGCTCGGCCATGATTGTCCCGATTTCCTCGCGGAGCGCGCCGATGCGTTCTCCGTCTTTACGGCTCAGGATTGTCTTGATTTTGGCTTCTTCCCGTTTCAAATGGGTCTCGGAAATATTTTTCAAGCCGGTTGTCTCCGCGTACTGCGCGGCGAATTCACCGGCGCGTCGGCCATAAACAATGGTTTCCATAAGCGCATTGCCGCCGAGGCGGTTGGCCCCGTGCACCGAAGCGCAGGCGCACTCTCCCGCGGCGTAAAGCCCCGGCATCGGTGTTTCACACTGGGTATTGGTTGGGATGCCACCCATCGAGTAGTGCACGCCGGGTGTGATGGGAATGGGCGCTTCGACGGGATCGACCCCGGCGTAGGTGATAGAAAGTTCCCAGATTTGAGGCAGCTTCTCCATAATTTTTTGCTTACCGAGATGGCGAAGATCGAGCATGACACAGCCGTTGACACCCCGGCCCGCCATGATTTCCGCGTATTCGGCACGCGAAACCACGTCGCGGCTGGCGAGCTCCAGCGCATTCGGCGCGTATTTTTCCATAAAGCGCTCACCGCGCGCGTTAAAGAGATACCCCCCTTCGCCGCGCGCACCCTCGGTAATCAGGACGCCGGTCGATTTCAGGGTCGTGGGATGAAACTGGACAAACTCCAAATCCTGAAGCGGCACCCCGGCTTCATAGGCCATCGCCATGCCGTCGCCGGTGTTAATCAGACCATTCGTGGAAATCAGATAGACGCGGCCATACCCCCCCGTCGCCAAAATTACCGCCTTGGCTCGCAGCACCGAAAGCTCACCCGTAAAGAGGTTGAGCACAGTGACGCCGCAGCACACCCCGTCCTCCACGATGAGGGAGGTGACGTACCATTCCTCGTAAATTTTAGCGGCCCGTTTCAGGAGTTGCTCGTAAAGCAGGTGAACGAGGGCGTGGCCCGTGCGGTCGGCGACATAGCAGGTTCTGGGAAAGCCGAGACCGCCGAAATTGCGCTGGGCGATCCGGCCCTCGGGGTCGCGTGAAAAGAGCGCACCCATGCGCTCCAGCGTCATGATGTCTTCCGGCGCGGACTTGCAGAGGATTTCGATCGCGTCCTGATCCCCGAGCCAGTCGCTGCCTTTGACGGTGTCGTACATGTGGGACTCCCAGGAATCCTCTTCGTGGATGGCGGCGTTAATCCCGCCCTCGGCGGCGACCGAGTGGCTTCTTACGGGGTGGACTTTTGAAATGACACCAACATTTAAGTGAGAGGGGACGGCGACTGCTGCCCGCATTCCGGCAAGACCGGCGCCGACAATTAAAACATCATGTTCCTGCATGGGATTCTCCTCGTTATCCGGGGTGGAGGGCAAGGCCGATTCGACAAGCGACAGTATAGGCCGTCATTTTCTAGACCTATATACCTGAACAAGAACTGTTCTGCAATAAAAGATACTATTTTCAAAAACCGCCTGCGGGAATCGTGGCGCGCCGATGCTGCTTTGTTTTTCAGGGTATCGCCCCGATTTTCCGGAAGACAGACAGGATGGCCGGAATCTCGTGTCCTTTTCGCCTCAGGTAACCAAAAGCGCGGCGGCGCTGTTTTGGGAGCTGAAGATCGGAGAGTGTTTTATACCGCCGTGTGAGGGCGGCTTCGATTTGGTGGGCCAAGTCGTACTCTCCCGAAAGACGACGGAGCAGGTTTTCGACGATTTCGGAGGAAAGCCCTTTTTTGAGGAGTTCCCCTCGGAGCCGGATCGGGCCGTAATGGTCGCGCTCGACTCGAAAGCGGACCCATTCGCGGGCAAACTTTCGATCATCGAGCAATCGGATTTCTTTTAAATACCGGAGGGTTCGCTTGACCGTCTCTTCCGAAAATCCCTTGGCGCGGAGTTTCTGAGTGATTTCATATGTACTGTGGTCACGGGATGAAAGTATTTTATAAGCGGCCTTCTTGGCCAACGCGGGCGAATCCTCAAAAATGGTCGATTTCAAATTCGGTTTCCCCGTGTTCGTCGCCCTGTGTGCTCCCCCAACTCTCGCTGGTGGTTTGCACCCCTTTGACCTTCAGCGCGAAATCCTCCGGATTGCTTGTCCATTTGAGGGCCTCGTCGTATGAAATCACTCCATTTTGATGGTGTTCATAAATGGATTGATCAAAGGTCTGCATCCCGTACTGTGATTTTCCCGCCGCAATCAGGTCGTGAATATTCCGTGTCTTCTCAGGATCGGTAATGGCTTCCGCAATGGTTTGGGTGGTAATCATCACTTCAACCGCCGGCACACGTCCGGCCCCGTCCGCGCGGGACATGAGGCGCATCGAGATAATACCCTTCAAAACGGTGGCAAGCTGCATCCGCACCTGGGCATGGTGATAGGGAGGAAAGACGGAGACGATGCGGTGAATCGTTTCCGTCGCGTCCAGGGTGTGCAGGGTACTTAAAACCAGGTGCCCGGTTTCGGCGGCCGTGAGCGCCGTGCTGATGGTTTCGAAATCGCGCATCTCACCCACCATGATGGCGTCCGGGTCTTGACGGAGCGCCGTACGGAGCGCTCCGCTGAAGCTATGGGTGTCCAGCCCGATTTCCCGTTGACTGACGATGCCTTTTTTATCCCGATGCAGAAATTCGATGGGGTCTTCGATGGTAATGACGTTGGCCGTTTGCGTGGTGTTGATGATGTCGATCATGGAAGCCAGTGTGGTCGATTTTCCACTGCCCGTCGTGCCCGTCACCAGTACAAGCCCGCGATGCTCAAGGGACAATTTGTGAATCGAAGCCGGGAGAAGGAGTTTCTCCAGGGAGAGAATCTTACTCGGAATCACACGAAAAGCCGCGGCGACCGTGCCCCGCTGCATAAAAACGCTGACCCGGAACCGTCCAAGCCCGGCCGCGCTGTAGGCCAGGTCAATCTCGCGATTTTCCTTAAACGCATTGCGCTGTGCGGCATGCATGACGGAAAAGGCCAGGGCGGCGACATCGTCCTTGCCCATGCGCTGAAATTGCTGAAGCGGCTGAAGCAGACCATTCACGCGCGCCATCGGCGGAGCGCCCGCCTTGATATGAAGATCGGAGGCACCCCGATCCATTGAGGCCTTCAGCAAGGTGTCGATATTCATGATGAACCCTCCGTGTTTAAAAGTGAGGGGAGCGGCTTTTTTTAATCCAGCCTAGCTTTTTCGAGATTCTTTCAAAGCCGGTTTCACACTCATGAGACCCGCCTCTTCGCGGATGGCCTTTTCGATCTCGGCGGCGATCTCGGGGCTTTCTTCCAGGGATTTCACGGCATTGTCCCGGCCCTGTCCCAAGCGCTGCCCCTTGTAGGAGTACCACGCGCCGCTTCGATCCGCGATCCGCTTTTCAATCGCGAGGTCCAGCAACTCTCCCATTTTTGAAATACCCACGTTAAAGAGTACATCAAACTCCGCTTTCCGAAAAGGCGGCGAGACCTTGTTTTTCACGACTTTGACCCGGACACGGTTGCCCGTCGCGTTTTGCCCGTCCTTCAATGTTTCAATTCTGCGGATATCGAGACGAATCGAGGCATAGAATTTCAGGGCGTTTCCACCGGTGGTGGTCTCCGGGTTGCCAAACATAACGCCGATTTTCATCCGAATCTGGTTGATAAAAATCACGCATGTTTTGGATCGGGAAATCGCGGCGGTTAATTTCCGAAGCGCCTGAGACATGAGACGCGCCTGCAGGCCCATGTGGGAATCGCCCATCTCTCCCTCGATTTCCGCTCTGGGGACGAGCGCGGCTACGGAGTCGATGACGACCACATCAAGCGCCCCGCTTCGCACCAGGGTTTCCGCGATTTCAAGCGCCTGCTCTCCCGTGTCGGGCTGGGAAACGAGCAGGTCATCACTGTTGACACCCAGCCGCCGGGCGTAATGAATATCCAGCGCATGTTCCGCGTCAACAAATGCGGCCACCCCGTTTAATTTTTGCGCCTCGGCGATGACGTGCAGGGCAAGCGTGGTTTTCCCGGAAGACTCGGGGCCGAAGACCTCAATGATGCGTCCGCGCGGGACGCCGCCCACCCCCAGTGCGATGTCGAGTCCGAGCGACCCCGTGGAAATGACGGGAACGTGCTCCGCCACATCATCCGCGCCGAGCCTCATGATCGAGCCTTTGCCAAATTGCCGTTCGATTTGCGACATGGCGAGTTCGAGCGCGCCCTGCCGATTATTTTCCTTAATGCCCTTTTCTGCCATTTTCTCTCCTTAACTTATGCAGTTATTTCATGAGGTTATGATTTTTTAATTCACCGATTTTAACGGTGCCTCCAAACACGTGATGTAGCGCGCGCCCTGTGTGCTGAGTTGACTTTCCATCAAGCAGACCGACGACATACGGCACGCGCCGAGGTCAACACCTTCCTCCTGTTTTATCCAGGCGCGAAGCGCATTCACCGACCCCTTTCCCCGGATACGGCCCAGTGTGAGGTGCGGACGGAAAGGCCGTGTTTCGACCGGGAAGGGAATTTTTGCAATTTGAAGCGCCAGTGCCTCTTGCAAGGCCATTAACGCCGGAACTCCTGAAACACCGGCCCACACGACCTTCGGCGATTGAATGTGAGGAAACACCCCTACGCCGGAAAATTCAAGGGTGAAAGATTGTGAACACGCCGCTGTTTCGCAAATCATGGTTTCAATTTGAGCCTGTTTCTCCGGCGGCACCCTTCCTAAAAACAGGAGGGTCAAATGCATCTGTGTTGGCGCAACCCATCGGATCCCCTCGACTTGCCGCATTCCCCGGTTTTGGAGGCTTTCCGCATTTTTTTTCAGCGCCGCCGACAGGGGGAGGGCGATAAAAAGACGCAAGGCATTCATGGCGGGCGGCACCTTCAAGCGATTCCCCGTAATGTGTCCTAGCTTATACCATCATCACACCCTTTTTTTAAGGGGTGAGCGCGCTTAAACAGGATTTTATTGTTTCAAGCGCCGCGTCCGCCGCATCCGACTGGATTGTTTCCCGGTTGCCCCGAAAATAATGCGCCGCGGCACGGGTCCGATTTGAATCCGACAACGCAATATAGACCAGTCCCACAGGCTTTTCCGCGCTCCCTCCCTCCGGACCGGCGATGCCCGTGACCGCTACGCCTAAATCGACGCCTTCGTTTTTTCGGATGCCCTCGGCCATCGCACACGCGACTTCGGCGGAGACGGCACCTTTTTGTGCGATCAAGTCGTGCGGGACGGATAAAAGCCGTCCCTTTGAAGCATTGCTGTAGGTCACGCAGGCGGATTCAAAGTAACGGGAGCTCCCCGGAATCCGCGTGATCCGGCTTGCGATCAGACCGCCCGTACAGGATTCCGCCACAGCGAGCCGCCACCCTTTTTGAATCAGCAAGACCCCGATAACCGACGCCAAGGTATCCTCCGTGACGAAGTCTTCTTTTTTTTTGCCGGAGCTATCCAATGTTCAGAGGGCTCATCCGCATCAGCGCTTCGGTCAAACGGAGTACACAGACCGTGTAAAGAGCCGCGACAAAGTCATCGGCCATCACGCCCCAGCCACCCGGCCATTTTTCAAAGGCGCGAATCGGCGGCGGTTTTTTGATATCGAAGCAGCGAAAAACAACAAACCCGGCGATCCACCACCCGTAGGCCGGGGGGAGCAGGACGGAAACCAGCAGCATGGCGTGAAGCTCGTCAATGACAATATGGCTCGCATCCTTACGCTGAAAATAAGGCTCGGCCGCCGTGGAGGTATATACGCCGATGCCAAAAAGCACCACAAGGAACAGCCCGTAATTTAAGGTGGAAAGCCCTTGCAAGGGTAAAAAAAGAAGCAGCCCCGCGAGACTGCCGATTGTACCGGGGAAGAGGGGGAAATATCCGATGCCGCCACAGGTAGCGACCCAAGCGGCCCATTTCGCAACAGAATTTTTCAACTTATGGTAACTTTTTATGAATAAACAATGGCTTAGGGGACTCGATTTTAGGGGCTCCTCCTGACAAAGTCAAGACAAGGAGCCACCGGCCCAGAATAACTGCGAGCCCTTCGGCTTTCGTTGGCGTCCCGATAAAGCCGTTGATATTTTATTCCCGATGAAGGTAGAATACCATCGGCTTTTTTAAATATGGAGGTTTTTAATGCACAAGTTTAAAATGCGTTCCACCCTTTTCACCCTGATCGTCCTGGTGATCTTTTCCTCAACCCCGGCCCGCTTGCTTGCCGGGCCCGCCGGTGAAATTGCCAACGTGGACGGGGCCTCGATTTCGACGGAGCTGTTTGAGCTTCGGATGAGCCGTCTCACACAGGAAGGACAGGGGAACTTCAATACCTATGAAGGCAAAAAAGAATTACTCGATCTCTTGATCGCCCGGGAAGTATTAAACCAGGCGGGGATTCGGAGCGGTCTTCACAAAAGCAAGGTCATTAAAGAGCGTGTGGCCGAACTGACCAAGGAATTTGTCATCAACGAAATGGTCAATAAAATCGTTCGGGAAAAAGTGACCGAACCCGCGATGAAGGGATATTACGAGAAGAACAAGGCCGACTTCGGAGAAGTTCAGGCGAGTCATATTCTGGTAAAAACAGAGAATGAAGCGAAGGACGTTAAGAAAAAACTGGACGGCGGCTCAGCCTTTGACGCGCTTGCCAAGGAAGTCTCCATCGACCCGGCCAGTGCGGCGCGCGGCGGTGACCTGGGTTTTTTTACGCGCGATCGCATGGTGAAGCCCTTCGCGGATGCCGCGTTTGCGATGAAAAAAGGCGAGGTCAGCGGCCCCGTCAAAAGTCCCTTCGGCTATCACATTATTCATAAAATCTCATCCCGTGCGCCGGGCGATTACGATACCTTGACCCCGGCGCAGCTACAGGCCTTGCGCGGCACGATGATCAATTGGGAAATCGACCAGCTCAAGGCGAAGGCCAAGGTCACGGTCAACGACGAGGCCCTTCGCAAGGCGGCTTCCTCGCCCCCGCCGCAGATGCAGGGCATGCCGGGCATGGGTCACTAAGTTTTCATAGAGACTTGAATTGAGAAAACTTTTCGGAACAGACGGTGTCCGGGGCATTGCCAATATCGAGCCGATGACGGTCGAAACGGCAATGAAACTGGGCCGCGCCGCCGCCCATATTTTCAAGCACAAGGAGGCCGGGCGGCATCGCATCGTCATCGGAAAAGACACCCGTCTTTCCTGCTACATGATTGAGTCGGCCCTGACCTCGGGTATCTGTTCCCTGGGTGTCGATGTCATTTTAGTCGGGCCGCTTCCGACGCCCGCCATCGCCTTTTTGGCGAGAAGCCTTCGGGCCGACGCGGGCGTGATGATCTCGGCCTCCCACAATTCCTTTCAAGATAACGGCATCAAATTTTTCTCAAAAGACGGCTTTAAGCTACCGGATCACGTTGAAAACCAGATTGAGAACTTGCTCTTTTCCGGAGAAATCGACGCCATCCGCCCCACAGCAAAGGAGATCGGAAAGGTCTACCGCATCGACGATGTCGAGGGCCGTTACATCGAGTTTGTCAAAAATTCCTTGCCGAAAGGTCTCGATTTTGAAGGGCTCAAAGTCGTGGTCGATTGCGGCAATGGCGCCGCCTACAAGGTGGCTCCGATGGTGCTTCGGGAGCTGGGAGCCGATGTCATCGTCATCAACAATCACCCCAACGGCACCAATATCAACGACGGTTGCGGCTCGCTGCATCCCGAAAATCTGCAAAAAACCGTGGTTCAGCATCAGGCGCATGTCGGCATCGCGCACGACGGGGACGCCGACCGCGCAATTTTCGTAAACGAGCAGGGCAACATCGTGGACGGCGACGCCCTCTTGGTTGCCTTTTCCCTCGCCATGCAGACGGAGCACTGCTTAAAGGGAGAAACCCTGGTCACCACGCAAATGAGCAATATGGGCGTGGAGTTGGCGCTGAACCCCAAGGGTATTCACGTGCTTCGCACTCAAGTGGGCGACCGCTACGTCATCGAGCGCATGGTCAACGGGGCCTACAATCTGGGCGGGGAGCAGTCGGGGCATGTCATCTTTCTCGATTACAACACGACGGGCGACGGGCTGATCACCGCGCTTCAGTTTTTGTCGCTCATGGTGCGGAGCGGAAAATCCGTTTCAGAACTCACGCATTGCATGACGCCCCTGCCGCAGGTTTTGGAAAATGTGTACGTCCGGGAAAAACGGGATTTGGCGGAAATCCCCGAAATCCAGCAAAAGATTGTGGACTGCGAACAAAAACTGGCGGGCTCCGGGCGAATACTCGTGCGTTACTCGGGGACGGAATTGTTGCTGCGGATCATGATCGAAGGAGAGGATCACGCCGTCATTTCAGAAATGGCGGCAACCTTGGCCGGGATGGTTGAGGCAAAAATAGGGGCCGAAAAATGAATAACCGGGGTCTTCGCGTCGTGATCGTTTTGCTGGTTTTAATCGGCCTGTCCGTGGGGATAAAGGACATCGGAGCCTCCCCGCTCGAAGCGGTCTATCAAACCCGTCACAATCTCAGCGTCTCAACTGCTGAAAACGCCGACAGCTGCACGGTTTGCCACACGGACAGACGGCCCGTAAAAACAGAGGACGCGGCGAAGGACGGTGTTGCTCAAAAAACAGTAAAAGTGGTGCGCCGTCCACCCTTGTGGGATCGGGGCCGCTCGGCCATTTCGCCCTACCGCACGCTCCAAACCCTGCCCCTGGATGAGCATCCCTATAATCATCCCACGGGCCCGTCGCTGGTCTGTCTTTCCTGTCACGACGGTGCGCTCGGCACGGACATGCACGGCATCAATGTGGACAACCCCCGCGTGGGCGCGGCGGCCGATGTGCCCTTTGACGGCCTTTCCGGGCCGCGTGGCGCGCCGCCGTTAAGCCGGGTGGATCACCCCATTTCCATCCGCTATCCCCGGCGGCCTGACGGCCAGTTTGTCCCCTTGAACCCCACCGTGACCCGCTCCCGCTACTGGGCGCTCCCCGACCGGCAGGCGCATCAACTGATTCTGCCGACATCGGACACCTCGTCCTATCTTGATATGCCGCAGGGCAATCTCTCGGGTTTTGATCAGCTTCCCAATCTTGTCCGCACGACAGACGGCATGATGGAATGCGATAGTTGCCACAACCCCCACAGCGAAGCCGTCCGGCCTTTTTTAAGGGTGCCTTCGGCGACCCTGTGTCTGGTGTGCCACGACCGCTGATATTTACAGGGTCACGCCATGGTTAAAACCCTTCTGCATGTGCGTATGCGCGTGTCGAATCTTTCGGAGACGATCCGCTTTTACACCGACATCATCGGCCTGAAAATTGTGGAACACCACCAGTCGCCGCGCGGCTCGAAGCTGGCCTTTTTGTCCGTTCCACAAAGTGACACTCTGATTGAACTCTGTGAATTTCAGGCCAGCGGGCCAGTCAAGGTGCAGGAGGACTTGGTGCATCTCGCCTTCGAGGTCGAAAGTCTGGATGAAACGATCTCCGCCTTAAACGCCAAGGGCATTCCCGTCACCGACGGGCCGACAAAGACCTCGTCCGGCAGCCGGTTTATGTTTATCGACGCGCCGGACGGCTACGAAATCGAACTGATCGAACGGCCCTAATTTTTTATCCCTCACGCGGGGAGACCGGTCCATTGAACGAAAAAACAGCCGTGGACATCATCAGTGATCAGCCGGAGGAGGCCTCCGATCTGTTCGGTTTTGACGCCTACGCGAAGACCCTCGCCGAACTGATCGCCAACAAAAACAACCGCACGCCGCTGGTCATCGGCATTTACGGCCCCTGGGGCTCGGGCAAAACCACCCTCATGCAGACCGTTATCAGCCGGCTTCGTGAAATTGAAAAATCAGAAAATGAAGAGCTTTATCGAATGTGCAAACCGGTCTGGTTCAGCCCGTGGAAATATCAGGAAGAGGACGCGATTTTAGCCGCGCTGATCGAAGAAATTTTTCAGACGATGAAGCGGGACGGCTTTTTCGAGCGCTGCAAGGCCGACATCGAAATTTTGACCAAAAAGCTGAATACGGGAAAAATCGCCGGTGCGATTTCAAAATTCGTCACAGGCGGCGCGGTCGATATCAGCGCCTTTTTCTCCGAGCTGGCCTACAAAGAGAAGCTCGGTTTTTACGACACCTTTCAAACCTTTTTTGACGATCTCATGTGGGCCTATCTCGCTTGGCGTCCCAAAATGACCGCCCATGAAACCGTGGACGAAAAAGAGGGCGCACTGGTAATTTTTATCGACGATCTCGACCGTTGCCCGAGGCCGAAAATCGTGAAAGTCCTCGAAACCATCAAGCTGTTTATGGACAAACGAGGCTGCATTTTCGTCATCGGCGCGGCCAGCGACATCATCGAAAAAGGCCTCAAGGAAACCTACGGCGAGGACGCCGATCAATTCATGGATAAAATCGTGCAAGTCACCTTCAACCTGCCGCAGGTCTCTTTGGAGGATTGTCAAAAATACATCGAACAAATCCGCCCGCGCTCAAAAAACGCTATTTTGCCGCATCTCGAAATCGTCATCGCCGTTGTTAATAACAACCCGAGGCGGCTCAAGCGCTTCTTAAACAATCTCTCGCTTCAGGACGGCTTGTTTCAAAACAGGGGCAAAGCGGTGGACTTCGCGCATTTGCTGTATTGGAGCATTTTGGACTACGCCTATCCGAAGCTGAGCGGACTGATTAAAGAAAACCCGCAGACATTGGGCACACTTCGGGAACATATCGAGAAAATAGATGAGGCTGTGGACGATCAAACACAGTGGCTCATCCCGAAAGAGGCCCTGGAAAAAGTCCCCGACAATCTCCGGCCCTATATTCAAAAACGGGACCTGGTGGCGGTTCTGCGGAAATTTGACGTACAGCCCGAAGTCTTGATCGACCTCTTCACTTCCGGCGCCGTCGTCGAAAGCGGGGAGGAAAAGAAGGAAAAACAGAAGGCGGCGGCAGCCGAGGGGTCCACCGGTTTCGATAAAATGGTCACGATTCCGAAAGGCCCTTTTCTTTACGGCGACGGCAAACAAAAGGTTATCATCGAAAAGCCCTTTGAAATCGGCATCTATCCCGTCACCAATGGGCAGTACCGAAAATTCATCGACGCGGGCGGTTACGACAACGAAAAATACTGGAGCGATGCGGGCAACGAATGGCGGGAGAAGAACAAAATCACGCAGCCGCAATACTGGAAAGATGAAGAATGGAACCAGCCGGACTGCCCCGTGGTCGGCGTCTCTTTTTTTGAGGCCGAGGCTTATGCTGCGTGGGCGGGAAAACGGCTTCCGACGGAGGAGGAATGGGAAAAGGCCGCCCGTGGCGA
>JBHHXB010000048.1:0-14461 GCA_046756825.1 Nitrospiria bacterium
GGCCGGGACGCCTTTTTTGCGAAAGTCAAGGCAGGCGATCTCGTCAAGGCCAGAGGCGATTTTGCCGCCGGGACAGGCAGCACCCCCGGAACAATCACCGCCACCGAAGTGGAATTTGAAGATGAATAAGGACATCACACCGTGTATGGAGGCCAACGTGCGTATTTTTCACTACTCTCACGACACCTATGGACTGGGTCACATCCGAAGAACACTCGCCATTGCCGAAGCCCTGGCCGCCGACTTTCCACAGGCCTCGCAGCTCGTGGTCTCCGGCACGCCGCAGCCCTCCTGTTTTAAATTGCCCGAAGGCCTGGATTTCATCAAACTGCCCGACATGGACAAGCCCTCGGATCACACCTTTCACGCGCCTTCCCTGCTCTTGTCCTCCGATGCGCTGAAAAATTTGCGGGAGAAAATGATTCTGGATGCGATCAAGCATTTCAAACCCGATGTTGTGGTCCTGGACAAGTCCCCGGCGGGCGTGCGCGGAGAGATGCTGCCCGCGCTTAAATATCTGAAGGCCGTCCGTCCCAAGACCAAACTCGTCCTGGGCATGAGCGATATCGAGGACGACGCCATGATGGCCCGCGAGTACGCACGCGATGATACCGATACTCCGAAAAACGGGAACGCCGCCAGTGAGGGAAGCATCCGCGGTCAGTGGCGGGCGAACGGCATCCCCGAACTCATCGCCGAGGACTATGACCTGATTTTGCACTACGGCAACCGGGAGATTTACGACCCTGTCAGCGAGTACCGTCTTTCCCGAAAGGCGGAGGCCAAAATGGTGTCCTGCGGCTACATCGGACGCACCGACCCCGCCGTGCCGAAAGAAGACATCCGGCACGCCCTGAAAATGAAGACCGACAAACTCGTGCTTGTCACGGCGGGCGGCGGTCAGGACGGCTTCGGCATGCTGGACTTTTATTTAAAAACGCTCTCGCTTTCGGCCGATCCGGCAAAAACCCCCTTTGATTCCGTCGTCGTCCCCGGCCCTCTCATGTCCACAGCGCAGCGCCGGGAGCTGCAGGCCTATCAGGCGAAGGGTGTCCCCTTCACTCTGCTGGATTCGACGAACGACCTTTTCAGCTATCTCAACGCGGCCGATCTGGTGATTTCGATGGGCGGCTACAACTCGCTTTGCGAAATTTTATCCCTTCAAAAACGGGCCGTCATCATTCCCCACGTCAAACCGCGTGTCGAGCAGCTGATCCGCGCCGGCCGCTTCGCCGTCCGGGGGCTGGTCGACATGATTCATCCCCAGCGCTTGAACGCGGACATCCTCTGGACGAAAATCCAGGAAGGCTTAAACGGCGCGCCCGGCACCTCGCCGAAAGAAGCGGGCATTGACATGAACGGTGCCGAAAACGCCAGCCGCGCCATCGAAGCCCTGCTTGGGAAGCCCGCCGCCACCGTGCTGCCCCTTCGCGAGGCCCCTGTCCGTGTAAAACGCCGTCCGTCGCTTTTTCCAAATCCCGTTCGTCATAGCGCACTGTCTACGTTCTCATGAGGTTGTGATTAATGGACAAGATGAAGCGACTTCTCGTGTATTCCCACGACACCTACGGGCTCGGGAATATCCGGCGCATGCTCTCGATCTGCACCTACCTGATTGAAAACTTTCAGGATCTCTCCATCCTCGTGATCTCGAGCTCGCCCATGATCCATGCGCTTCAAGTCCCCAACCGGCTGGATTACCTGAAACTCCCCTGTCTGACCCGCTCCCGTGAAGAAGGCTACGCGGTCAAATACCTGGGCACCGACATTGAAGAGACCATCAAGCTGCGGGCGCGGCTCATCCGCTCCGCCGTCGAAAGCTTCAAGCCGGAATTGTTTCTCGTCGATAAAAAACCCTTCGGCATCAACAACGAACTCGAAGACACCTTGAAGCACATCAAGAGCCATCTGCCCGAAACCAGGATTGTCCTGCTGTTGCGCGACATTCTTGACCGGCCGGAAGCGACCATCAAAACCTGGGAAAAACAGCGCTACTTTAAAATCATCGAACACTTCTACGACCGGGTGCTGATCGTCGGGACCCCTGAAGTCTTCAACGTGATCCAGGAATACCGCTTTCCAGAAGCCGCCGCCGAAAAAGTACGGTTCTGCGGCTACATCGAACGCGAGCGGGGCCGGAAGACCCGTGAAACGTTAAGAAAGGAACTCGGGCTCCGCGACGAGCCCCTGGTGCTCGTCACACCGGGCGGCGGACAGGACGGCTATCGTCTGCTTGAGACCTATATCGCCAGTCTGCCCTTGATCCCGCGCGGCGTCAAAAGCCTGGTGATCAGCGGTCCTGAAATGCCCGAGCATCAGAAGCACGATTTGTCCGAGGCCATGCTGCGGCACGAAAATCTGAAGGTGCTGGAGTTCACGGATGATATGATGGGGTATATGAACGCGGCGGATGTCGTGGTGTCGATGGGCGGCTACAACACCGTTTGCGAGATTTTGACTTTAAAAAAGCGGGCCATTGTCGTGCCGAGGGTGAAGCCTGTGGAGGAGCAGGCCATACGGGCCGAGCGCATGGCGCGTTTGAATTTGTTTCGGACGATACACCCGGATCACTTGAATCCGAAGGCCTTGACCTCGGTTTTAAGGGAGGAGTTGGAGGCTGAGGCCGCCCGCGCCCTCAGCGCGCATCTGGACATGGGCGCGCTGCCCAAAATCACCAAACTCCTCGCCACACTTTGATTAATTAGGCACGATCCCGCATCCTTCAAGCACGAAGAAGAAGGGATGCGGGTGCACAGTACATTCACAGCCGATAAGAGGTGAACTGTATGGCGGCACTAAAGGTTTGTTACCTGCTAAAGCGTTACCCGCGTCTGTCGCAAACATTTATTGTCAATGAAATGCTTGCGCTCAAAAGGCTTGGGTGTGATCTTGTGATTGTCGCGTCCAAGGGTTCGGACGAAACACTTGTTCATGAAAAATGCCACGCGCTTGATACCCCGGTATATTATATGCCGCAGCTCTCCGAAGACCTTTTGAGCCGGATCTCCGTCACCCGTTACGAAAAACTCGCCGCTTCCCCTGTAAATTTAAATCTGAAAACTCTGTCGGGAGGGAGGTTAAAAAAAGACGTTGCCACGCTTCTTCAGGTGGCGATGACCGTGCCCTTGATTCAGTCCTTGGGGATTGATCATATTCACGGGCATTTCGCGACCTGGGGCGCTACGGCCGGGTCGATGATGAGTGCCATGACCGGTATCCCGTATAGTTTCACTGCCCACGCGCGGGACATTTTTCATCAGTCGATCCAAAACGACACATTGGCGGCTCGGATCGCCCAGGCCCGTTTTACGATCACGGTCAGTGACTATAACAAACGCTATCTGGACCGCATTTTGAAAACGCATGGCAGGCAGGGGAACGTTATTCGACTTTACAATGGCATGGACCTTAACGGCCTTTGTCCGAAAGCAGATGAAAAAGAGCCGAAACTGTTTGTCAGTGTCGGGCGTCTCGTCAGGAAGAAAGGCTTCCAATATCTTATCGCAGCATGTAAGCAATTGAAAAATATTGGAAAATCATTTCGGTGTGTTATTATCGGAGAAGGAGAAGAGAGACGTGAGCTCGAAGCGCTATTAGCAGAGGACAATCTTGAAAAAGAGGTCAGGCTTGTGGGGGCAAAACCTCAGGGAGAGGTCCTCAACATGATCCGGCGTGCGACGGCCTTTGTGCTGCCGTGTATCGTTACGGAGGATGGCGACCGTGATGCGCTCCCCACGGTCATCCTTGAAGCAATGGCCTTGGGGACGCCTGTGATTTCAACAAATATTGTCGGGATACCTGAGATGATTTCAAACGGTGTCTCGGGCCTGCTTGTCCCGGAAAAGGATACCCGAGGTCTTGCCGGGGCGATGGAAAAGCTGCTTGTTTCTCGTGAAGCGGGGGAAGGGTTTGCTGCTGCCGCCCGCTCCAAAGTAATCAGGGATTTTGATTTAGACAAGAATGCAATGAAATTAAAAACATATTTTCTTTCAGGCGTGAGTAAACCATGACACCCTCAAACAGCTGGACTCAGCCTTTATTAGAGGCACTGCTCAAAAACCCGCTTTCCAAAACCAAAGAAGCGCTTTATGAGGGAGCACTTCTCGCATCTCTTCAAGCCCGGCCCCTCGATTCACAAAATCAACTCCTTGCCGTCCACTATAAAAAGGAAGAACATTTTTGCCAAAAGGGATTTTCCCTGCTCGTGCTGGGGCTGGTGTTCAGGAATAATGCATCCCCCCTCTCCTACGAAAAGGAAGTCGTCATTCAATACCGTTCCGATGACGCCGCCGTGGGGCGGGAGGCGACTTCGGCATGGGTCTATCCGGACGACCCTGTTTTGCCTGACCTTTCGAGCTTGTCCGATTCCGCCGATTTGTTAAAAAAAGCCGTTTGGGAAACACCCATTGCCCAATTCCTGCCTGACGACGAGGAAATTTGCGCCCAAAGACTGCTTTATAATCCGGGGCGACGGGTAACCTATCTCTTGTCTTCTTCAAAAACGAATCAACGCTATATTCTAAAAATGGTGGATCAAAACGATTTTATCCCTTTTTTTAAGAAGGCAGAGGCGATCCAGCAAAGCCGTCTGGCTGAGCAACTCACGCTTCCGCAACTGGCGACCTATTCCCGGCAGGGCGGACTTTTTCTTTATCACTACATTCCCGGTCTTCAGGTAAAAAAACTCAAGGGAAAGAATATTTCCAATATCAAAGACGTCCTTTTCCCGGAAGTGGTGCGAATCCTGAAAACCATTCACAAGACGACGATTCCGCTCCCGGCCTGGGACCCTTTGGAAAAGGTGGAGCGACTGGAGAGCAATTGGCGCGCGCTGAAAGATCACTTTTCTTTGCCCCTGCAGTCCGCAGCCGACTTGATCCGGCCACCCCTGGACATGTTTATCGACAAGTTCAAACGCCTGGATGCGTCCTATGACCACATGATTCACAACTCGTTTTCGGAAAAGCATCTCCTTTATCAAGCGGACGGCGCCGATACGGGTGCCTCTGTCCGCTTCGGTGTGCTGGATTGGGACAGCGCGGTACTCGGCCCGAAAGAGAAGGACATCGGCCAGTTTCTCGCCGGTTACGCCCATCGGCCCGATGACTGCGATACCTTTCTTGATCTCTACGAAAACGAAACAGGCCAAACAGTGGACCGGCGGCAAGTGGATGACTTTGTGCAGTACCGGCGGCTCCTGCAATTGATTCGAAAAGGCGTTAAAGCGGGCAAGCCAACCGAAGCCTATTTGGACGAAGTGAAGTCGTTTAACGCAGAATCCCACCGGAGAATGGAAAGCTAGAAGATGTCCGAATCCATTTTTAATGCGGAAATCGAAAGCCTCTCCCCGGAGGATTTCCGGGATTATTTTTTCACCCGCACGAATGTGGTTTATCCCGAGTTACCCAAGCCAACCGGGGTGGGGCGCGCGAACGCGGACGCGGTTTTGAAAAACTGCTTTGAGCTGATCGGCGAGGTTATTGAATTGGAGGACGGCTTTTCGTGGCAGCCGAAGCGGACGGCGGACAAGGAATGGCAGATCGCCCACCACAAGTTTTATTTCGCAGTGGATCTGATCCACGCCTGGCGTGAAACGGGAGACGCCACGTATCTCAAAAAGTGGATCTCCTTGATTGATTCCTGGCTTCATGAAATGGACTCGGGCTTTATCGCTGCGAGTGATGCACAGGTTGAGGCAAAGCGCATTGAACACTGGATTTATTCTTTTGCCTTATTACAGGGCACCGGTTGCCAGGCGGAAATTCCACCTGAGTTTCTGAAGCGGTTTTTAAGCCGCATCGCCACGGAAACGGACTACATCACGCACCACCTGAAACGAACGCGCAATCACCGGACCTTTCAGCTTTTTTCGGTCGTCCTGACGGGCGTACTCTTCCCGGAGTTCAAACTGCATGAGACCTTTTTGAAAACGGGCATCGAAAAATTAAGCGAAAACCTGTTGACCGACATCCTGACGGATGGCGTTCATGTCGAGCAGTCCAGCCACTACCATCAACTCGTGATGGAAACCGCCATCGTCTTCGTCGAATTGACACGGATCAACGGTATCTCCCTCGACAAAACGCTGCTGGAGCGGATTCACTCCGGGCTGCGTTTTTCCATGTGGCTGCAGTGGCCGAGCGGGGACATCCCCCTGTTCAACGAAGCCGACAATGGCGATCATCTCGCCCTTTTACAAAAGGGAGGGGACTTATTTCAAGACGAACATCTTCTGTGGGCGGGTACCCTTGGAAAAGAAGGCACGCCGCCCGTCGAGCGCTCGAAACACTTTGATCAATCCGGGTACTTTGTGCTTGGCGACCATTGGGGGCGTGACGAGAAATCCTATCGAAGCCGCCAGCATGTCTTCTATGATTGCGGACGTCTGGGGGAGGGCAGTCACAGCCACTATGATCTTTTTAACTTTTGCTATTTCACGGGTGGCCAAGCCGTGCTCATCGACCCGGGCCGCTATACCTATGTCTCTGAACCGGACGAAAACGGTGTCGATTGGCGGCGTTACTTCAAAAGCACAGCCTCTCACAATACCGTGACCATCGACGGTAAGGATCAGACCCGTTACATCTCCCGTGAGGAGCGGAAGCAACGCCAACTGAAGGAAAAGCACGGGCCAGAAGTCGCGTTGCACGAAAAGGACTTTATGATTGGAAAGCGCTCCGACTGGGTCACCGGCGAGGCGAGAAGCGCGGAATACGCGCCCCGTCACCGCCGGACTTTTGTTTTTATGCTAAAGGACTATCTCTTTATCTTTGACCGGATCGACATGGTGAATGATACGGTCCACCGCGCCGACTTGCATTTTCATTTGACGGATGAATTGTTCGGCCAAGTCGCGCTCGAACAAAAAGAAGCCAAGGCATTTTTCCGGTCACCTTGGGTCGAAATCCGTTCTGACTGCGGGAATGATGTGAAAGCCTCGATTGAAACCGGCTGGATTTCCCGGCAATACGGAGTCAAAGCCGAGGCCCCTGTCGTGAAACTTTCACAAACACGGGCGGATACCGCCTACTTCGCTACGGTCGTCGCGCAGGCGGCGGGCTGTCCGGAGGGCGCTGTGGTGACATCATTCAAAAGGCTGTCCCGGCCGGAAGAACCTTTTTTGCGTTATCAAGCAGAAGGCATGGCGGGCGGTGCACCCTTTGTGGATCAATTTGTTTTCGCGAAGAGTGGAGAATCTGAGGTGTTTCAATCCGAAGCATTCAGTTTTCGGGGCCGGTTTCTGGCTTGCCGGGCACGCCCCGACGGACAAACAACGCATATTATCGGACAAGATATTTCCGGCATTTCGATTCAGGGCGACCCCGAACTTCAAATTTCAGGAGGTGAGCATTTCGAATGGACACGCAAAACGAAATAAAGGCCAGCGACATGCTGCGGCCTTTTCACTTCGTCGGGCCCGAGCATCCCTTTTATCCTCAAATCGCCGCCTTTCAAGAGGCACTGGACGCCTCGTCGCTTTACGAGAAAGCGTGTGCGCTTGCGGCATCGTCGGGACGAAAAGACGGCCTGAAAAAATGGACGGTTCACTGTGAGATCAAAGGACGCCTCATTGAGGAGACGGACTGGGAGTTGAACCGCTTTTACTGGTCCTTTCAATACTGGGATCCATCGCTTCCCCTCGGATTTCACGCCATCACCCTTTATTATGCCGCGAAAACGGGGAAAACTTTTTTCTATCAATTCCCGGATGACCCTTATCTGAGCGGCATGGCCGACTACTTCCATCAGTTAAAGGCAGGCGGTGGAGCAATGCATGTGCTCCGCTACGTCCCTCTGCGCCGTTTCACTTTTCTGCTTTCAGGTCATGAGGCGCATCCCGAATCCGTCATCGCGAAGTTTAAGCGCAAATCCCGCTTCAGGGAAGGGTTTGACCGGATAAGGCTTGTTTATGAAGGCAGTCAGGCGCAGAAGATCCCATTCTCCCTTCCGGTTCCCATCTCCCTCGACAAAGGCCACTGTCTCTATTTTCAAGAGAAAAAAAAGGGAGAAGACTTGGCGCTGCTCTTGAGCGAGGCCAATTATCAAGGTTTGCTCAGACGCGTCGGGCAGCTCCACGCCGCCCTCCACGACATGAAGGTGGATGCGGCACCCTCCTGGGACTTTAGCGACGTGATCCAAACGCTGAAAAACGATATTTCATGGATCAAATTTTTTATGCCGGAGGACACTGCGTTTTTGAAAGAAGTCCTCACGCAGCTCTTGGAACGTATACCGGATTGCGCACCAGAGGATCAGGTTTTCTGCCACGGAGACTTTGTCTGTTCCCAGCTTTTAAAGTCGGGCGAGGACTGGGCGGTGATTGATTTCGATCTGGTGAAATCGGCGGACCGTTATTTTGAAATGGCGATGCTGATCGCATCCCTTCGTTACGATGTTCCTCTTTTTGAGGCCGCCGCCGCGTCTGGCAACCTGTCGATGCTCTCTGAGGCGGAAGAGGCCTACCTGGAAGGTTATGACCGTCATTTTCATAAACCCCTTGATCGAGAACGGCTCACCTGGTACCGGATGCGTTTTGAAATCTACTATCTCGCCTTGATGATTAAAAAAGACCGCTTTCATCCGGCGGCCTACCAATATGGCATCAATCAGTTATATCGACTCAGAGATGATCTTTTAAGGGAGATTCCATGAGTTCGCCCCGCATTCTTTTTCAGACGCACAACCGCAGAGGGCTCGGCCATCTTATGAGGGGAGTGAATATCGCCACGGAGCTTAAAGCTTTAGCGCCCGCTGCCGACATCCTGTTTTACTCAAAAAATCCCTCCGCCCGGCGGGTTTGCGGTGAGCGCTTCAACACCTTTATCGAGACGGACGAGTCGGGTTTGTCCCACTGGCCCGAACTGGTGGCATCGTTTGACCCCGATGTGATTATTTACGACACGGTGCTCCCGAAGGCGGGAGAGGCCGTGTCTGTGCCCGAACAGACGCGGCAGGTGTACATTATGCGGAAATCCAAGCCCGAACGTCATGAAGAGATCATGCGGCACCCTTTGATTCAGGACGTTGACCGGATTATCATCCCCCACACGGCCGACGAGTTTAACTATGTCCTCCCTCCAGAGACCGGGAAAAAGGCCGTGCTTGTCGGTCCGATTGTCCGCTTGCCCGGCAAGCGGATTGAAGCGGCGTTACGGGAGAAATACGGTATCGCCCCGTCGGATTTTTTATTGACCTCGACGGTGGGCGGCGGCGGATTTCAGGCACAGGCCGACCACTTTTTTCAGGTTGTTTTCGAAATTCACCGTCAAATCGCGACCTCACTTGCGGGCCTTCGTCATCTTGTCATCGAAGGGCCGCATTATCAAAAAACACTTGAGGCGCTCAAAGGCATGAGGATCATCAAGGCCGAACCGGAAATGGTCAGCCTGCTGGCGACCTCCGATCTCGTCATCGCCGAAGGGGGGTACAACACAGTGAGCGAAATCAGGCTGGTCAAGACCCCCGCCGTGTTTTTGCCCAGCGCGCGGAATTATGATGATCAAAAGGAACGGGTGGATGTCTTGGAGGCCAAGGGCCTGGCCCGTGTGTTCTCCAAAGGCGATCCAAAAAACATCGCGGAACAAGTCAAAAAAATCGTCACAGATAAAAACGCGCTTCAAACAATGCGTGAAAACTACGTCCGCGATCACATGCCCTGGGGGAACCAACGGGCGGCCGAGCTTATTTTGGCAGAGACGGTCTGATGCATTTCGACCTTCAAAAGGGGAAGGCCTTCATTATTCAGTCGCTTGAAAAGGACTACGGCCCGCCGCTTCGCTTTGAAACGGAGGTGATCAGCACAGTGCCGGAGGAGCGCCTGATTGTTTTATATACCTGCTATTGGGAGGATGCGCCGACGCTCCGGCTGATCGGCAAGTATTATGCCGGCGATTCGGGCTGGACAGCCTATTTCGGTATGTCTGCCGTGCATCGCGCGCTTTTGATGCGGGAAGAGGCTTCGATCCTGGCGGCCCCCGCGCCGCTTTTTTTTGATTCCAATCTCGGTCTTATCGTGCAAGAATATGTGGATGGACGTCCCTATTATGATCTCCTCAAAGAAGACGATGTCGCGCCTTATTTTCAGGAGGCGGGAAAGGCTCTCGCTGTGTTGCACGCGTTGGATGTGCCGCATGGCCCACGGCGCACCCTGACGGACAACTTTGAAGAGCTCATCCATCCCCATCCGGGTCTCTTCGCCGAGACCATGCCTGTTTATTACACCGATGTAACCTGGCTGATCAAGGAAATGACCGCCATCGAACAGTCCTGGGGTGAAATCATCGAGACAACACCCCTCCATCGAGACTTCCATTTAAGGCAGCTCTTTCATGATACGGAGCGGGTCTGGCTCATTGATTGGGATCTTTTTGCAAAGGGAGACCCCTCTCTGGATATCGGGAATTTTATTGTCTACCTGGAGACCCGCCTCGGCCCCGAACGCCGGGATGCCGTCGATGCCTTTCTTGAGGGCTATCTTTCGACGGCTCCCGCGTCCAGGCTGAAGCGAATTCCGTTATACAAGGCCTTCACCTATCTTCGGCTCGCTTGCAAGCGCTTTCGTCTGAAGGATGCGGGCTGGCAAGATCAGGTGCCCGAAATGCTGCGTCTCAGCAAGGCCTCGCTTACGATAGGAGCAAATCATGCAGCCCATTAAAGTGGCACACGTCCTGAACAGCATCGGCCTCGGCGGTGTTCCCGAGATTGCCTATCACCTCATGCGTTCGCTTCCGAAGGAACCCTATGAACTCCACCTCTACTGTATGAAACGCTATACGGATCATTTGGACATTCGGGAACAGCGGATCAAGCAATTTGAGGAAATTGGAGCGCCGCCCTATTTCCCCGACCGGGACGCCAAAAAGTTTTATGTTGTCGGCAATTTGACTCAATGGCTGCTTCGGAACCAGATCGACATCCTGCATACACATTCGTACAAGCCAAACATTTATGGACGGCTTGCCGCCCTGCTTTGTCCCGGACTGAAAGTTGTTGCCCACTACCACAACTATTACGACAACAAATGGGAGAAAGATAAAAGCATCGTCTTCGAAGAACGTCTTGCACCCCACAGTGATCGTCTGGTTGCTTGCTCGGAGGCCGTTAGAAATCATGTTGCGACACGCGCGAAAATCCCGCCGGAGCGATTTGACATCATTTTAAACGGGACGGATCAGGAGCGCTTCGGCGTCCGATACGACGTGGAAGAAGTCAAACGGGAGTTGTCCATTCCGCATGATAAAAAAGTCATCGGCATTATTGGCCGGATTTGCAGGCAAAAGGCACAGGACGATTTTCTGCAAGCGGCGGCTGTTATCAAACAATCCATCCCGGACGCACTCTTTCTTGTTATCGGGCAGGCGGACAACCCCAAGGAGATGGACCGCTTAAAACAGCTCTCCCGCACGCTGGGGATCGAACGCGACGTCATTTTTACCGGCTACCTGGATCAGGTGCAGCGGGTTTACAGTGCCCTGGACCTTCTCGTTGTCCCCTCCCGCTGGGAAGGTTTCGGACTGATTCTGGTCGAGGCCATGGCTTCAGGGACGCCCATTGTCGCCACCGAGGTGGGACCGATCCCGGAGGTGGTCGGCCGGGAAGGCGCGGCAGTACTCGTGCCGGTCGGCGCCCCGGACCGGATTGCCGCCGAATCGATCCGTATTTTAAGCGATCCCTCAGTTTCTCTAGAAATGATCGAAAAGGCGAAAAAGCAGGCCGCGCGCTTTTCCTGGGAGCGGGCCGCGGGCGAGCTGCATCGGATCTACCAGGAAATTTACCGGGAAAAAGCGGAATGAAGACCGGGCACATTTTCATCGTTCGACACGGGCAGACGGCGTGGAACAAAAAACGGTATCAGGGCTGGGGCGATCCGCCCCTGGATCAAACCGGCGAGGCGCAGGCCGAAGCCCTGTGGGAAGCACTTAAAGATGCGCCTGTTGAAAAGGTGTTTTCGAGTCCGTCCATCCGGGCGATTGCAAGCGTTCGCCCCTTGCTGACCCGGCGTGGGCTACCCTTGTTTTTATCCGAAGACCTGAAGGAATTGAACTACGGTCTGTTCGAGGGAAAGCTGAAGGCCGACCACCCTCTGAAAGTGAAGCGGGACAATCTGCATCTTCCCGTTACCGGCGGAGAGAGCTTGCACGACTTGTATCAGCGGGCCCTGTGTTTCACCGAAGATATCGGTCCGGATCTGGCCGAGGGAACATCTCTCATTATTGTCGGACACTATTGGAGCAACCGCATAGTGCTTGGTGCCATTCAAAACCACTCCTTTGACGATGTGATTACGGAGCCGAACTACCGTCCCCGCAATGCGTCCATTTTCGAAGTCCAGTACACGCCGCAGGCGAACGGGACGATCAAAGTGCTGAGCGCCAAGCCGAGACCCGGCGAGACTTGCGAAACGAACCCGCTATGAATACGGCGTGGCGCTACGAGCTCTTTGATCACCTGGAAATACAACAGCAGTTTCAGTCGGTCGCCACACCTGACCCCGCATTTGGCGTGCTGATGTCGTTTTACGATGAAAAAACAGTGTTGTCCCATCTTGCCGAGCCCCTGAGGGAACATCAGTCTTTCGAGATAGATTACGCGCTCGTGCTGAACGTGCGTCATATTTTCGGAAAACGCTTTCAGGTGGTTTATCAAGCCGGAAACAAACAGAACTCGCATCATTCCCTTAATCTTTCCGTTCATTTTTATCCTCAAAAAAGGGATGGGAGGCCATTTCAAAAAAACCGTTTTTTGGCCGCTGAACCAACGAATAGTATTGATTTGCCGGGATGGTCTGCTGTGGCCTTCGTGTTTCCTGACGATCCCGCCCTCCCTGCGTTAAGCCGGATGATTCAGCCCGAGACAGCCGTCCACTCCCTGACCCGGCACTGCGGCCTAAGTTCGGAGCAAGAACAAATAGACTGGAAGATCTTTGCCTACCATCCCGGAGAACGCGCAACCATACTGCACCGCGGTGCTGATTTCCGGGTAATCGGGAAAATCACACGCGACAGATCTGTGGTTGCGACACATCAGCAGATGACCGCGCTGTGGCACTGCCCGAACCGCGCTTTTCGAATGCCTCGGCCAACGGGCCTGGAGGAAGAGTCCGGCATTCGCTGGGAGTCCTTTTTGCCGGGAAAGCGGCTCGAGTCTATTTTTTCAAACATTGATTTTACCCGTTTTTTAGAAAAAACCTGCGAGGCATTGGTGAATCTGCACGGGCTTCACATTGACAACCTCCCTTTAAATAACAGGGAGGTTGTTCTGAAACGCATGAAAAAAAAGATGATCCCCAGAATATCGGCGTCACTTTCTCCTCTGTCCCAGGAAATTCAGGCTTATTTTGACTGTCTTTTAGAGAAAGAGCGCAATCTCCCTGAAAGGAAACCGGTGACAATACACGGAGATCTCCACACAGGGAATATTTTGATCGAGAGCGGCGAGATCACCCTGATTGATTTTGACGCCCTTGCGATGGGAGACCCGGCCTATGATCTTGCCCTTCTCGGAAGCCGACTTTTCATGCTGGCCCGCGTCAAGGGAGAATGTATCAAGGAAGCTGCCGATGCCGTGGCGCTTTTGCCAGATATCTACCAAGCCGCGGGCGGCGCGTCCATTTCCGATAAAACCTTCGCCTGGTACCTGGCTGCCCTGCTTGTCGGCCGTCAACTTAAAACCTGTGTTCGGGAAAGAACTCCCGATCTTGGGAGGCTCGCGCCGTACCTTATCCGCTTATCACGACGCTTGCTTGAAACCGGCGGTCTCAGGCCGTTACACACGACTCACCACGTTATGAACGAATAACGAATAGTGGAGGCCTTGCACTGTTCCCGCTGAACTTTTTTATGGACGACATAAAGGTATGTATTCTGATGGAACTGACTGCCAATAATAAGGAGTTGATATGACCCAGAGGAAAGAGAATGATATCGTTTGGCACCACGCAACGGTCACGCGGGAACGGCGGGAGAAACAAAATGGTCATCGGAGCGTGATCATGTGGTTCACAGGCCTTTCATCCGCGGGGAAATCCACTTTGGCGCATGCCGTGGAAGAACGGCTGCACCAGTTGGGCTGCAGAACCTTTGTTTTTGACGGGGATAATGTCCGGCACGGTCTGTGCTCGGATTTAGGCTTTTCCAGCAAGGATCGTCATGAAAACATCCGCCGGATCGGTGAAATGGCGAACCTGTTTATTTCAGCCGGGGTGATGGCGCTCACCGCATTTATATCGCCATTCAAGGCGGACCGCGACAAAATTCGGAAGTTGACTCCAGAGGGCGATTTTATCGAGGTGTACTGCGATTGCAATATTGATATCTGCGAACAACGGGATGTCAAAGGACTTTACCGGAGGGCACGGGCCGGGGAAATCAAGGAATTTACGGGGATTTCTTCTCCTTACGAAGCCCCTGAGAATCCGGAGATTTCCATCAACACCGGTGACAAGCCCTTAGAGGAGTGCGTT
>JBHHXB010000049.1:0-13951 GCA_046756825.1 Nitrospiria bacterium
AGGGATGCCGCCGGAGCGCTTCGCCGAAATCCGGGATCTCGTCCGCCGGAAGGTCTTATATTTAATCAAAACCATACAGACAGAAATATAAAAACCCAAGCCGAGACATGACGCACGACAAACCCAGCGCGCGCCTTTTAGGCCACTGCTGACATGGTCAGCGCCCCCTTTCTCCTCGGGGTTTTCCTCAATAATCTGTTCAGTTTTACGGGTCTTTCAGTAAAACAGCCGTGCCCGCGGCGGTGAGGAGGATGGATTGGGTATCGAGCCGCTGATAACCGAAGGACACGGCCACCACGGCATTGGATTTCAAACGTGCCGCTTCACGCCGGAGTTCCTGGAGCACATCCGTCATGCCGGCGTTGAAGCGTTTTCGACAACCCTCGGCCTCCGGCGGGGCGAAAGCCGGGTCCGCCGCCTCAATCAAGGCCGTGCCGTGCACAACACCAAAATAAGAGGCAATACGCTTTCCTTCCACTCGTTGCGTGGTCGCCACCAGAATATTCTGAGACGTGTCTTGGCCGACGACAGTCTCCCGGGGAGAAACAGCGGGGAAGGGGTCGGCGGACGATGCGGGCGGATCCGTGCGACTTTCAATGACCGGATCCTTGACGACTTTGGCGAATAAAGGCGCGAAGCACTGGACGCAAACTTCCGCCTTGCGTTGCTCAAAGCCGCAAACCGGGCAAATCATCCCTCTGCTCCTATTCGCGTATGCCTGTGATCACGCACGATTCTTCCTTCGATCGACAGTCTTCCTTCGGCGAACATTTGAATGACCTTCGGCAACAGGCAGTGTTCCTCGATCAAAATACGATCCGCCAAGGCGTCCTCCGTATCGCCCGGCAGAACAGGAACCACCGACTGGGCAATGACGGGACCGTGATCCATTTTCTCATCCACAAAATGAATAGTGCAGCCGCTCACCTTCACGCCATATTCAATCGCCTGACGCTGGGCATGCAGCCCCGGAAAGGCCGGTAACAGGCTCGGATGGATATTAATCATCCGCCCGAGATAGGGCCGCACCAGTACCGAAGTTAAAAGGCGCATGTAGCCTGCGAGCACCACCAATCCCACGTCATACGCGCGAAGACGCTCTAACAAAACAGTATCATAGGCCTCCCGGCCTGGGTAGCCTTTGGGATCAAAATGATAGGCGGGAATGCCCTGCGCCTTCGCCCGATCCAAGGCCTGCGCCTCTTTTTTATTGCTTAAAACGACGCCGACGGTCGCTTGAAGCGACCCACCCGATATGGCGTCCATAATCGCCTGCAGATTGCTGCCGCGGCCGGAGGCCAGCACACCCAGCACCAAGGGATCAGACATAGCGCACCTGCCCCTCGCCTTCAGTCACACGCCCAATCAAAAAGGCCTCCTGCTTGACACGTTTCAAGATCGCCATCGCGGGTTTCACGTCCTTCGGCGCGACCACGACGATCATGCCGATCCCCATATTAAAGGTTGAAAACATTTCGCCCGCTTCAATGCCGCCTGTGTCCTGCAAAATTTGAAAGATAAGCGGCGGCGTCCATTGGCTCGTATCAATTTCGACGGCAGTCCCTTTGGGGAGAATACGCGGGAGATTGCCGGTGATGCCGCCCCCGGTGATGTGGGCCGCGCCTTTCAGGGAAATCCGCTTGAGCAAACGCTGGACGGCCTTGACGTAAATTCGGGTCGGCGTCAACAACGCGTCCCCAAGCGGCTCGGAGAGCCCCGGCACGCTGTCGCGCACAGTCAACCCCGCTTTTTCGAAAAAGATCTGACGGGCGAGCGAAAAGGCGTTGCTATGCAGTCCCGACGAGGCCAAGCCGATGAGGATATCTTTCGGGCGGATTTTCCGACCGTCAATGATCCTGGATTTCTCCACCACGCCCACACAAAAACCCGCGAGATCATATTCGCCCTTCGCATAGGCATCAGGCATTTCGGCGGTCTCGCCCCCGATCAACGCGCACCCGGCTTCGCGGCAGCCTGCGGCAATGCCTTCGATCACTTCCACGGCCACTCCGGGCAAAAGCTTGCCGGTTGCGAAATAATCCAAAAAAAAGAGCGGCTCAGCGCCGTTGACAATCACATCGTTGACACACATGGCGACCAAGTCGATGCCGATCGTGTCATGCTTTCCGGTTAAAAATGCAACTCTCAACTTTGTGCCAACGCCGTCCGTTCCCGACACGAGCACAGGATGCTTGTATTTTTTAGGCCGAAGTGCGAACAGACCGGAGAAACCGCCCAAGCCTCCGATCACCTCCGGGCGCAACGTGGACCGCACGAGGGGTTTGATCCGCCGTACCACCTCATCTCCCGCATCAATATTCACACCAGCTTCTTTATACGCGGCGGGCTCCATATCCCTGTAATGGTTTCTCCTTGGTTTTCTAAAAATCAGTGAGGGCCTGGATACGAAAAACAACTAAAAAACACCCCTCACGACTACAGCCCCGGATCTTACTCCATGCCCCCGCAAAGATCAAATCAGGTACGGGAATTGAGCCGCATGGATTGCGCCAAGTGATTGACATTTTTAGGGCTTCCGTCTATTCTCATAGCCTTTTAGAATCTTAAAATACCTTATGTATTGATCGTAAGCGTCACACCATGATGAATCGCGTTGCAAAACAATTCAGAAGATGCCTTTGGGTCTTTTCCCTCCTCGTCAGCTTCGCTCATCCGGCATTTGCCGCGCGAGGCATTGAAGGCAATATTGACGATGTCGCACGCGCTATTCTGACCTATTTCCCAAAGGTGAGCGGCAAAGTCACCGCAGTCCATGACACCGCAGTCGAAGTCCGTGTTGAATCTGGCCAGGGGCTTTCCGAAGGCGTTTTGCTCTCCGTGTTCAGGGAAGGAGAGACCTTCCACCACCCCGTCACCGAAGTACCCCTCGGTCGCTTTGAAAATCAGGTGGGCATCATTGAGATCACCCGCTTTGAACCTCCGAATCTTACGGCAAAAAATATCGATCCCATAAAAAAGATTGAAGAGGGAGACCTGGTCCGGCTACCCTCTACAAGAATCCCCTTGGCCATCGCCACCCGCTCTGAAAAGGCCCATGTCTTTTTGCAGAGTGAGCTGGCGGCTGCCCTCGCGGATACGGGCCGTTTTCAAATTGATATCCTTTCCCTAGGCGGTGATTTCAAAACAGCCCTGGATCAGAAAAACCGCTACTACATTGCTCTGGTCACGGACCAAATTGATGGAAATTTCTCGATGAATCTCAATCTTCAAAACACCGCCACAGGAAAACAGCTTGCGAACCTCGATATCCTGATCCGGCAATCTGAAAAAAGCGACCTGATCCTGGAGCATCTGCAATTCCAGCTCTTTGAACAACGACAAAAAAACAATCCCGATGACTGATTTCACGCCCGGAAACCCGGACGCGCCTCAAACAGAAGCCGACCTCCTCAAACAAATTGACGGGGAGAATCTACCCGGACACGTCGCCATCATTATGGACGGCAACGGACGCTGGGCAGCGAAAAGACGGCTGCCCCGCATCGCGGGTCACAAGGAAGGGATTCAGTCCGTCCGTGACATCGTGACCTTTTCCCGTGAAATCGGCATCAAAGCCCTGACCCTCTACGCCTTTTCCAATGAAAACTGGAATCGCCCCGTAAAAGAAATCACACAGCTCATGATGCTGCTTGAGCGCTTCCTGAACAAGGAACTCGAAACAATGATGAAAAACGGCATCCGATTCCGCGCCATCGGCCAAATCGACCGGCTACAGGATTCCGTGGCCCGACTGATCCACGCGGTCGAAGAAAAGACAAAGCACAACAATGAGATGACGCTGATCCTCGCACTCAGCTACGGCGGGCGAACCGAGATTATCGACGCCATCAAAAAAACCTGCAAAGATCTTCAAAAAGACAGGCTCTCCATCAAGGATCTGGATGAAGCATGCTTTTCAAACTACTTGTACACAAAGGACATTCCCGATCCCGACCTCATGATCCGGACCAGCGGAGAAGTACGCGTCAGCAACTTCCTGCTTTGGCAAGTGGCCTACACCGAGCTTTATTTCACAAAAACGCTCTGGCCTGATTTCAGAAAAGTCGATTTTTTAAGGGCACTTTACGATTATCAGGGCCGCGAACGACGCTTTGGATTGATCTCGGGGGAGGGGGGCCATTAAAGCCAGCCGGCTGCTCACGGCCGCTGTTCTCCTGCCCATCCTCTGGGGTATCATCTGGTTTCTGCCCTCTTTTCTCTTTTTTGTTTTTATTGTCATTTTAATTCTGCGTGTTCAATACGAATTTTATCTTCTTTTTTATGACCCCCCTCAAAAACAGCCCATGATGTTCGGGCTTTTTCTGGGACTCTTTCTCTCCATCGTCCTCTATGTTCAAACACCCTTGGCCGGAGCCGCCCTGCTCTTTTCGCTGATGGCGGTTTTTCTCTACACCCTGTTTACGTTTCAGGACATCCAAAAAACATTCACGGAAACCGCCATTCTTTTCCTGGGCGCGGCCTACCTGCCGGTTTTTGTCAGCCACCTTTTTTTAATCCGGGATTTGCCGGAAGGGCGAGGGCTCATCATCCTCGTTCTGCTGATGACCTGGGGCGGCGATGCGGGAGCCTACTACGCCGGACGGGCGCTCGGGAAACGAAAACTCGCGCCCCGCGTCAGTCCGAACAAAACCGTGGCCGGAGCGGTCGGCGGACTCATCACCACACTCGCCGGAGGCGTTCTGGCCAAATATACCTTTCTGAGCCTGCTTTCCTGGGGCGATGTGATCGCCCTTTCCCTCTTGCTCGGCATCCTGGGGCAATTGGGGGATTTAACGGAATCCATGCTCAAACGCGCGGCGGGCGTGAAGGATTCCAGCAGTATTATTCCGGCGCACGGCGGTCTTTTCGACAAACTCGACAGCATTGCGTTCGCCGCGCCCCTGCTATACTATTACGTGAAATGGATACACTAAACCTTTCTCTTTCGTCCCTTAAAACACCTGTTTTCTCAGCCAGCGCAACGCGCGATCCGGGCTTTCGGACATCATGAAAAAAATCGTTATTCTCGGCGCAACCGGCTCCATCGGCACCAACACGCTCGACATCATTCGGCGCTTTCCCGGTCAATTTGAGGTCTCAGGTCTGACCGCCAAATCAAATGACGCGAAACTCGAAATCCTCATCCGTGAATTTCGTCCGAAAGTCGTCGCCCTGCAGGATGAGAAAGCAGCCCTGGCCCTAAAACACCGACTGTTGAAATCAGATGTGGAGGTGCTCGCCGGAGAAAACGGGCTGGTCGAAGTCGCGCGCCATCCCGAAGCGGATCTCGTCATCTCCGCCATCGTCGGCGCGGCGGGACTGCTCCCCACGCTTTCCGCCATACGAGCAAAAAAGACGGTCGCCATCGCCAACAAGGAACCCCTGGTCATGGCCGGCGAAATCATCCGGCGGGAAGCCGAGCGAAGCGGCGCTTCCATTTTGCCCATCGACAGCGAGCACTCCGCCATTTTTCAGGTCTTGCACGGCGAAGCGCACACCGCCATCAAGCGCATTATCCTCACCGCCTCGGGCGGCCCGCTCCTTCACATCCCTCATGAGAAAAAAGAAACCGTCTCCCCGGAAGCGGCCCTGGCACACCCCAACTGGAAAATGGGGCCAAAAATTTCGATCGACTCCGCCACGCTCATGAATAAAGGTCTTGAAATTATTGAAGCCAAGTGGCTTTTTGACCTCCCGCCTGAAAAAATCGACGTCGTGATTCATCCGCAGTCCATCATTCATTCGATGGTTGAATTTGTGGACCGCTCGGTCGTCGCCCAGATGGGGCTTCCCGATATGCGAACCCCCATTGCCTATGTTTTGCATTATCCAAAACGCGCCCCGCTCTCCCTCCCTTCACTTGACTTGACCGAGGTGGGGACGCTAACATTTGAAAAACCGGACACGCAGGCATTCCCCCTGCTGAAGACGGCTTATACAGTCCTGGAAGGCGGAGGAACGCTTCCCTCCGTCTTAAATGCAGCCAATGAAGAAGCGGTAACCGCATTTTTAAAGAAGCAGATCGACTTCGGCATGATCAATCGCGTCATTCAACACACCCTTGAGGCCCACACGCCTCAAGCCACTGAAACCCTGTCCGATGTGCTATACGCGGATCGCTGGGCCCGGACGGAAGGGAAACGATGGATCAAACAATTCGCGGCCTAATCACAAAGGAAATGCCACATGTTTAGCGCCTCGACCGTTCTGACCTTCATCATTGTCCTGGGCGTCCTGGTCGGTATTCATGAATTTGGTCACTTCATTGTGGCCCGCATGTGCGGGGTTCAGGTTCAAACCTTTTCGCTGGGCTTCGGTCCTAAAATCGCCTCAAAAAAAGTCGGCCCGACAGAGTATTGTCTGTCCATTATTCCTCTCGGTGGCTATGTCCGTATGCTTGGAGACGATCCCAACGAGGAAATCCCGGATGATGAAAAAGACCGCTCTTTTCTCACACAGCCCGTGCGAAAAAAAATCGCTATCGTCATTGCGGGGCCGCTTTTTAATCTCCTTTTGGCTGCTTTCATCTATTCCGGGATTTACATGGTCGGCTTTCCGACCGTCACCGCCGTCATCGGACAGGTTCAGGAAAATTCCGCGGCAGAGGCGGGCGGGATGCAAGCGGGCGATGAAGTCCTCACCATCGAAAACCGGGACATCGCCGACTGGGACGAAGTGCGCGAAACAGTGCAAAAAAGCGGTGGGAAACCGCTTCACTTCCTGGTACACCGGGACGGCAAGGAAGTCGAGCTGAACATTACCCCCAGATTGAAGGAAAGCAAGGATGTGTTCGGAGATGCCCAACACAGCTGGCTGATCGGCATTACGCCAAAGGGGGATCAAATCACCAAGCGCTACAATCCTGTCAAGGCCGTTTACCTCGGGGTGGAGAATACGATCAAGCTGACCTACTTAACCGTCAAGGGCATCGCCAGAATGATCCAGGGCAAAATTTCATCCGACAGTCTCGGCGGCCCCATTCTCATCGCCCAAATCGCCGGAGAGCAGGCCCAGCAGGGGTTTTCAAATGTCGTGCTCTTTGTCGCCATGCTCAGCATCAACCTTGGCGTGCTCAACCTTTTCCCGATTCCCGTGTTAGACGGGGGACACCTCGTCTTTTTTTCAATTGAGGGCATCATGGGTCGGCCGCTCAGCCTGAAAATGCGGGAGATCGCCCAGCAGGTCGGTCTTTTTTTGATTATCTCCCTCATGGTCTTTGCGTTTTATAACGACATCATGCGCATCTTCGTCAATCCGGGCTGACTCGATCACAACCCCCCAAATCGCCATGTCAAACCACCTGAACATCACACGTAGAAAAACAAGGCAAATCTCGGTCGGGAATGTCAAAATCGGCGGAGATGCCCCCATCGCCGTGCAGTCCATGACCACGACGGACACCCGGGACGTCGCGGCGACGGTCGCTGAAATCCACCGTCTTGAGGCGGCGGGTTGCGAAATTATCCGCGTCACCGTGCCGGATCAGGCCTCTGCGGAGGCCCTGCCAAAAATCCGGGAACAAATTGACATCCCCCTGATTGCAGACATCCATTTCAACTACAAGGTCGCCCTCATGGCACTGAACGCAAAGGTAGACGGGCTTCGGCTCAACCCCGGCAACATCGGGGCGCGCGACCGGGTTGAACGGGTCGTCCAACAGGCCAAGGACCAAGGCGTTCCGATTCGGATCGGAGTCAATGCCGGGTCTTTGGAAAAGCATCTGCTGGAAAAATACGGCTACCCCACGGCGGAAGCGATGGTGGATTCGGCGGCCCATCATATTGACATTCTGGAATCCCTCGGATTTTATGAAACGAAGGTTTCGCTCAAGGCCTCGCACGTCGGACTCGCTGTGGAGGCCTATCGCCTGTTCTCTTCCCGCTTTGACTATCCCCTTCATCTGGGTATTACCGAGGCAGGCACGGCCACAACCGGCGCGGTAAAATCAGCTGTGGGGCTCGGCATTCTGCTTTCCGAAGGCATCGGCGATACTATTCGCATCTCGCTTGCGGCGGACCCCGTCGAAGAGGTCCGGGTGGGTTTCGAAATCCTGAAATCACTGCATTTAAGGAACCGCGGCGTGAATGTTATCGCCTGCCCCACGTGTGGACGGCTGGAATTCGACGTCATTCAGCTTGCGGCGGAAATCGAGCAACAGCTCTCCCACATCACGGAGCCCATTGATGTTTCCATCCTGGGCTGCGTGGTCAACGGCATCGGCGAAGGGAAAGAAGCGGATATCGGTATTGCGGGCGGGCACACGGGCAGTCTCCTTTTTAGAAAGGGGAAAATTATCAAAAGAGTTCCCTCGGAGGAATTGGAGTCCGCCCTGATTGAGGGTGTCGAACAAATTGCGCTGGAGCGGCGCGAGGCCCGAAAACACCATCTAACAACCTCATGAGTTTTTATTCCATCCCGAAAACCGCTTAAAGCAGAAGGAAGACATGTATAAAAAAACCGCCGTGCTCCTCATGGCGCATGGCGCCCCCGAATCGCTCGACGACATACCGGCCTACATTCAACACATCATGAAGGGACGGGAGGCTTCCGACGCGGTGATCGACCAGGTCAGGGAGCGCTATCGTCTCGTCGGCGGGAAATCCCCCCTGCTGGAAATGACACGGCGGCAGGCCGCGTCTTTGGAAAAACGTCTCAATCAATCGGGCGATGATTTCAAGGTTTATATTGGCATGCGTCACTGGCATCCCTTTATCGCTGAAACAGTACGGGAAATAGTAGAAGATCCGCCCGACCGTCTGCTCGCGCTCAGCCTTGCCCCGCAATACTCCACATTGAGCGTTGAAGCCTATTTCCAAACCCTTCAAAGCGCCCTGACCTCAGCCGGACTCGATATCCCGGTGCGGAGGGTCAAAAGCTGGTACAATCAGGCCGAACTCATTGAGGCCTTCAGCGAAAAAATCCAGGAGGCCCTTGGCCAATACGACGCCTCCGCGCGCGTCGCCGTCCAGCTTCTTTTTACCGCGCACTCCCTACCGGAATCCGTTGTCGAACGAGGCGACCCCTATCCGCGTGAAGTGGACAGCACGGTCTCGGCCATTCTCCAAAAACTCGATATCGACCCCGCCTCAAAAAACTGGTCTTTTGCCTATCAAAGTCAGGGATTTCGCGGCGGAAAATGGCTGGGGCCGGAAGTTGAAAAAGTGCTGGGCATCCTCGGTGAGGCGGGGAAAAGCGAAGTGCTTGTCGTCCCCATCGGCTTTGTCTGTGACCACGTCGAAATCCTCTATGACATCGACATTCTCTACAAGGGCCTGGCGGCCTCACACGGCATCACCCTTCGAAGGACCGATTCTCTCAATGCATCCCCCCGCTTTATCGAGGCCCTGGCCCAGGTGGTTCGAAACAACCTTCTCCAAGCCTGATCATTCTCAAAAATCGCCCTTCGTCAACATCAGGGGTAATGATCAAAAAGCTTTTTCATTTCATCCTACAGTGCACGTTCAAGAAGCAATCTCTTTGCGGAAAGCGGAAAATGTGATATCTTTTTCTCGAAATACAGATACGGCCTGACGAAGCAATCTCTTTTCAACCCGCAACACAAGACGCGATGAATAAGCCTAAACTGCTCATCATTGATGATGACGAAGCGATTTTGAATCAGATGAAGTGGGCGCTCACCGAGTCCTATGATGTCTTTTTGGCCGGGGATCGTCGTAAAGGGCTTGACCTCTTCCGACGCGAACTCCCTCCCCTGGTCACGCTCGACATGGGCCTTCCCCCCTATCCTCGCGACGCGACCGAGGGCTTGCAGGCCTTGTCCGAAATACTTGAAATGAATCCGAACACCAAAGTGCTCGTCGTCAGCGGGAACGCGGATCATACCAATGCCTTGCAGGCCGTTGAGCAGGGGGCCTACGATTTTTTTAAAAAACCCATTGAAATCGATGAGATTCAGGTCACGCTCCGGCGGGCTTTAAACCTGTTTCACCTCGAAGCGGAAAACCGGCGGCTCAAAAAACGTCCTTTTTCGGAGAGCGGCATGCTGGGATCGAGCCGTGCAATGGAAGACCTGCACGCCACCATTCGTAAAATCGGCAACAACAGCTTCCCCGTCCTCATCACGGGAGAAAGCGGGACAGGAAAAGAGCTCGTCGCCCAAGCCATCCATCAGCAAAGTGACCGGGCTGATAAGTCTTTTGTGGCCATCAACTGCGGCGCGATCCCTGAAAACCTCATGGAAAGCGAACTCTTCGGTCATGAAAAAGGCGCTTTCACCGGCGCCCATGCCCAACGCAAGGGACGGCTGGAATTCGCCGAAGGCGGCACGCTTTTTCTCGACGAAATCGGTGAACTCGGGCTCGGGCTCCAAGTCAAGCTCCTGCGCTTCCTTCAGGAAAAAACCCTGGAGCGGGTCGGGGGCCGGAAGAGCTACGAGATTGACGCACGGGTTTTGGCCGCCACTAATCGCAATTTGAAGGAACTCATCAAAACGGGAGACTTTCGTGAGGACCTTTACTACCGGCTCAGCGTGGTCTCCGTCGTCAGCCCGCCGCTTCGGGATCGGGAGGGAGACCTCCTTTTGTTAGCACAGGCCTTTATTGATCGTTTTTCGGAAGAAGCAAAAAAACGGATCAAAGGGCTGACCAAGGAAGCCGTCACAATCATGACCGCCTACGCATGGCCGGGAAACGTCCGAGAGCTTGAAAACAAAATCAAGCGCGCAGTCGTGATGGCGGACGGCACTTTTCTGACAGCAGGAGATCTGGGCTTGGCTCATCAACATGGACCCGCCCCGCTCCCGCGGCTCAAAGACGCCAGGGATCAAGTGGAACGTGAACTGGCCGAGGAGGCCTTGACACGCTTTGGCGGCAATATCACACACGCCGCTTCCGCACTGGGCATCTCAAGACAAGCCCTGCACGACATTATCAGCAAACATCACATCGAGCGCCCAAACTAGGGCCTTAGTTAAAGAATGTGCTTTTTTTCAGGTCTTTCGCGCAACGAAATCCCAAAAACGGGAGCCGCGTCTCCGGCTTGACATTCTGACGATAGGGCAAGCGGGAAAATATGGAAAGCGCATAATGGCCGGACTCCCCGAAGGCATCCCCCTTGGCCACTTTAAATTGCTGCCCAAAATCATCGGAAGCGTAATCACTTCCCGGAAAAGGCTGATACCAGTCGTCCACCCACTCCATGACATTGCCATTTAAATCATAGACATTGTACACGCTTCTGTCTCCGCTAAAGCGCCCGACCATCATGATGCCGCCATGCGATCCCGCGCTGACATTGCCCTTGGTCTCATCAAATTCATTCCCCCAGGCATAGAGATTCCCATTGGGCCCGCGGGCCGCTTTTTCCCATTCCGCTTCCGTGGGCAGCCTTTTTCCCGCCCAGGCACAGTAGTCACGCGCCTCGTACCAATTCACCTCCACCACGGGCAAAAGCGCCTGTCCCGCCGGATAGGGCACCCCCTTCCAATAGGGCGGCGGTCGCCGCTGTCTTTCCTTAACAAAGCGGTGATAGTCCTCATTTGTCACTTCGAAACGGTCGAGATAAAAATTACCGATGGAAAGGGTGCGCTCCGGATGCTCGTCCAGATAAAAAGGCTTCTTGTTGCCAAGTTCCCCCTGCGCTTCATCCTCCGTCGCGACGTCGTTGCTGCCCATGATAAACGGGCCGGCGGGAATCTTGATCATCTTCGCGGGGATCTCTTCCTCTGAAGACAAAAAAGAAAAGACCCCGGCCGCGATGAGCGACAGAAGCAGCACTGAATAGATTTTTAAGGACATGAAGGGTACTCCGCCAAATTCCTGTCGAGGGAGTACTAGGCCTGGAGGATCACCACTGTCACGAGGGGTGCCATGCCCATCGCCACACCCAAAATTTGCCACACGCCGCTATTTTTCCCCATTCCGAACAGAGTGGGCATCGGTATTGTGGTTCATGTTGAATCCATGACACCGGAGGTTACAGCCCGGCCCCCTGTGCCGCTTGCCGGGATCGGTGGGGTGGTTAAAATCGTTATCCGGGTCAGCCCCGACCTGTCCGCCATCGGGACCGTTCACAATATTGCCCGCGCCCCACATCGGCTGGCTCGGCACACGGCTTCCTCTGATATTCGGCTGAAAATTAAGCAAATGGCTGCTCATTTCGTGGCCGGGGTTGTCGGCCTTGAATTTCGCATCATTCATCCCCACGAAGATCGTATTTCCCGCCTCGACATTACTGTGGACGTTGTTATGGCACTCATGACAGCGCGCATTGGTCCGGCCAATTAAATGCAGCATGTGAAGATTGCCGCCCGTCGTCCCGTTGCCGTCCACATTGAGCGTGCCGCAACGGTAAAAATTTGTCAGCCGGCTCCTCGGGGCGGGTGTGCCTTGCTCAGCCCCTCCCGAGGGAGGACAGTTTTGCGTTTCCCAATACGGCGTGATAAAGGCTGCCTCGTTGTGGCAGTTAAAACAAAGTGCGAAATTTTGCGGATTGTATTGCCCCGCCACCGTCCCCGGCGGTTTAGCGTCCGCCGTGCCGATGTTGGTGTCGTAATTCGCTCTTAAAATCCGTTTGTAAATCGAGCCATGCGGACCCTGGGCGGTTTTGGGATCATTCAATGACGCGGTTCGCACACCGGTCGGTTCTTCCGGAATACTCGGAGAACGATCCGTCGGCCGACGATAGGCCGTACCGCGGGTATCGTCAAAACTGATGGGACCGGGGTAGTCCGGGAAATTGACCCCCAATGGAAAGCCGCCGACACCCAGGCCCTTGAATAAAGGAATGCCCCCGATAAAAGTCCCGAAAAGATCGGTATTGTGGCAATCCGGGCAATGGATGGTCGCCTCCCGGGATAGGCCACCGGAGCCGTCATGACCGCTCACCCGGCCACTGCCGTCAAAATTGGCCTGCGAGCCAAAGCCTCCCATCATCTGTCCCTGTTGTGTCGGCACATCCACAAAAAGGTTAAAGTTGTTTAAGACCCCGGACTGATTACGGCCCTGCTGAAAAACCGGGTGAAACGAGGTATTGCTCGCGGGTGGATTGGGATCGAGGACTAACGGTCCCGCAGGATTCGCGAGATCCTGAACCCTGAAATTTTCCCGGTAGAAGGGCGTGGAATCGGGGTCAAATTCCTTCCGTTTATTACTGCCATGCGCATTGACGCCCAACGCCGGATTAATCGGGCTGTTCCCGCGGGCCTGCACAATTTTCCCTGTACCGACGGCGGTAAAGAGCGCTTCCCGGACATGATTATTAAATGTGTTCCCGTGACAGCGCAGACAAACCTCAAAGAGATAGGGCTCGCGATCCTCATCCACCCTTTTCGGGCTTTTACGGCCTTCGACAACCACTTGTTTGGCTACGATGCCGGTCCTGATCGTAATGCCGGGCATGCCCTGGAAGCGGTTTCTCCGCGTTACCCGATGCATATTGTGACAGTCCACACATTCAACATGAGAAGTATCGGGCGTGTTCGGCACACCGGGTGTCAGGTTCGTATCCTTGTTCCCCGCCGGCACCTGGAATGGCCCGCCGAAAAACGACGGGACAAGATTGTCACTTCCCAGCTGCACCCCTTCTTTCGGAAGATCTACAAAAACCGGCTGGTGCCCCAGGCCCAGCGTCAAGTCCATAGCGCTCCCGGTAGGAGAGGTGCCGTGATTGCCATTTCCTTCACGGTCCTTAAAGAACTGGGTTTGGATGTCCGGCGCACGCGTAGGTGCTTGTAGAATAGAGGTTTCCTGCGGCTGGTGACACTGAAAACAGGTGGTCTCGATGGAAACATTCCCCGCCGGATCGACCCCCTCCCGCAAAATACGGACAGCTCCCTGGCGGGTGTGGGGATCATGGCAAACCAGGCAGGCGCGTTCGGCCACGACCGGGGCCTCGCCGTCATGTAAATTGGTCGCCCCCGGCTTGAGACGGCTGTCATCAAAAACGCCGGTTCGACGGTCGCCAAAGTGAGAATTCAACTCGTCGGGATTAT
>JBHHXB010000050.1:0-13907 GCA_046756825.1 Nitrospiria bacterium
ACCTTTCACGCGGACGGCACCGGCGTGGCCGACTGGGCGGACGACCCCGTGAATGACGGCTTTACCTGGTTCGTGGATGCGGCGGGCCGTTTGCTGGTAGATCTGGAGCGGCTCTCGGGCCTGCCGGATGAGTTGACCCTGGTTGACGGTGTGCCCGAAAACGGCCGTATAGCGGGCCGGTTCGATGACGATTCCAACGGCATTTACGAGGGTGCGGCGACCATTTCCATTGTGAAGCAATAAATAAACAAAGCAGCGCGGACAAAAAAAGGGGCGGATTTTTCGCCCCTTTTTTTATGGGTTAACCCCTTTCAAACAGAGACAGACAGGCGCTGTAGCCTTCTTTTCCCAAGTCTTCTTTGGGGATGAATTTGAGCGCGGCGGAGTTGATGCAGTAGCGCAGGCCCGTGGGCGGGGGGCCGTCGTCGAAGACGTGGCCGAGATGGGTGTCGGCCGTTTTGCTGCGGACTTCGGTTCGTGTCATGAAAAAAGAGCGGTCGGTTTTTTCGGCGATTTGTGCGGCCTCGATGGGGCGCGTGAAGCTCGGCCAGCCCGTGCCGGATTCGAACTTGTCCCGCGAGCAGAAAAGCGGCGCGCCGGAGACGATGTCCACATAAATCCCCGCAGCCTTGCTGTCCCAATAGGCATTGTCAAAGGGCGGCTCGGTGCCGTCTTCCTGGGTAACTTTGTATTGCATCGGCGTCAGTTTCTTTTTGAGTGCCGCCTTTGTGGGCGCTTCGGGCGTGCGAGGAGCGGTCTCATCCCCCCAAAGGGTCTTTAAGTAGCGGTCGCGGCCCGAGCCTTGACGGTACAGTTTGTAGCGGGCGGCGTTCTTTTTATAAAAGCCCTGATGATAGTCTTCCGCCGGGTAAAAGGGCATGGCGGCGCGGATTTCCGCGACGATGGGTCTATCGTAGCGGCCGGAGGCTTCGAGGACATTTTTTGAGGCAAGGGCGGCGGTTTTCTGCGCGTCGTCGTGATAAAAGATTGCGCTTTTATAATGAGGGCCTCTGTCCACAAAAGATCCGCCGTCATCGGTGGGGTCGATCTGCCGCCAAAAAATATCGAGAAGTTGTTCGTAAGTGATACGCGCGGAGTCGAAAGTGACCTGCACGGCCTCAAGATGCCCCGTGCGGCCGGAGGCGACTTCCTCGTAAGACGGGTCGATTTCCGACCCGCCCGTGTATCCTGAATTGACGCGGGTGACGCCGTCGCAGGCCTCGAAGGGGCCTTCCATGCACCAAAAGCAGCCCCCGGCGAAGGTGGCGGTTTGTTCGGTTTCTTTGTTTTGATTCACGATGTGTCCTCTCATTATTTCAAGGTTTTATTGAACGTCAGGCCGTCGCCCGCTGTCAAGAATATAACGGCTGGTGGGTAGATTTTGCCGGTCTTTCAAAAACGCAGTGGGCAAAAATGACCCGATGCGGCACTGATTCGGGCATTTTGGCATCGGATGCCACGTAAGATCACGCTGGTATGGAAATTGCTCTGAACCTGTGGCGATACGGTTTCAATCATGAGGATGTTGAATGGATTCGATTTACCCCGTCCTGTCCGGCGCATTGGCGCAGGAAAAAAGACTGGAAATTATTACCAATAATTTAGCCAATGTCGGCACGACCGGATTTAAAAAAGATGTCGCGGTGTTTGAGGGGCTCACGCCCGATATCCCGCCCACGGCGGGGACGGCGACCCAGCCGCTCAACCCTTTGATTGGGGCGGATGCGACCTTTGGACGACTCAAAGCGGTTTCGACGGATTTTTCATCGGGGCCGATTCAAGTGACGGGTGAGCCGCTTGATCTCGCCATTCAAGGCGAGGGGTTTTTTGCGGTGCAGACGCCCGCGGGGGTGCGTTATACGCGAAACGGTCACTTTACGCTGGATGCCGGGGGACAGCTCGTCACGATGAGGGGTGATGCCGTTTTGGGGAGCGCCGGGCCGATCAACCTGCCGCCGGGAGTGGTGGCCATTGACACGTCGGGGGCTATTTCCGTCAAGGGCGCGGAAGCGGGCGCGGCTGTGGTCGAAATCGACCTGCTTCCGATTTTCACGGTGTCCAATCCCGAAAACATGAAAAAAGTCGGGGCCGGGCTCTTTGAAGTGGTGGGCGGATCGGCAGTGCCTTCGCTCGAAGGCCGGATTCAGCAAGGAGCCATTGAAGGTTCGAATGTCAATCCCGTGGAAGAGATGGTGGCGATGGTCGAGGTCATGCGGCTTTACGAAGCGGCCCAAAAGGCCATGCAGACGGCGGACGAGATTGCCGCAAAGGCGGCGAATGAAGTCGGAGTGATCCGATAGAGGAGATGATTTAATGATGAGGGCACTTTCAATCGCCAGTACGGGCATGGCGGCGCAGCAGTTATCGGTTGCGGTGGTCGCGAATAATCTGGCCAACGTTTCCACGGTGGGTTTTAAAAAGGGGCGATGGGATTTTCAGGATCTCATTTATCAAACCCTGAAATCTCCCGGCACGACAACCGGGACAGGGCAGGTGCCCGTCGGCATCCAGATCGGCACGGGCGTGGATCCCGTTTCCGTCTATCGCGGTTTTGGACAGGGCGACTTCGTGCAGACCGACGCGCCACTGGACATGGCCATCGAAGGCGAGGGGTTTTTTCAGGTCACTCTGCCGGACGGCTCCGTGGCCTATACGCGGACGGGTTCATTCAAAATGAGTAGCGACGGCAGCCTGGTGTCGGCGGAGGGCTATCCGGTGCAGCCGAATATCACTGTGCCCGCCGATACGCTCAGCCTCACGATTACCCCTCAGGGGGAGATCAATGTCATGACGCCGGGGAGCACCGCCCCGACCTTGCTTGGCACTATTGAACTGGCCCGTTTTACCAATCCCGCCGGATTAAACAGTTTGGGAAAGAATCTCTATCAGGCGACGGCGGCCTCGGGGGATGCGACGACGGGAACGGCGGGACTAAACGGCTTCGGGACGGTCTTGCAGGGTGCGCTCGAAGGGTCGAATGTGAATATCGCGGAAGAAATGGTGAATATGATCGTGGCGCAGCGCGCCTACGAACTCAATTCAAAGGCCATTCAAACCTCTGATGAAATGCTGGCGATTGCGAATAATATCAAACGGTAATCTGATGAAGCGATTTTATTTTTCAGGGCTTGTCCTGATTTTTACGGGTTTTTTAGCCGTGCCGGTTGCTGTTTCGGCGGTAGCGGAAGAAGAGGTTCCTCGGCGAATCGAGGCACGTTTGAGTGCGCATGTGGCCGAGGCCTTGTCGGTTGAAGTTTCGGAGATCGAAGTCGATCGCGTGCGGACGATGAGCGGGCAAAACACGCTGCGTGACGGAAAAATCATCAAGGTCAAAGCCATGAGCCGTGGGCGGATTTTGGGCCGGGTCGTTTTTCTTCTCACTATGTCCGGGGGGAACGGCGGGTCCTTTGAGCAGTGGGTCAGTGCGGATGTTCAGCAATTGCGTGAGATTGTGGTGGCGAAGCGGGCATTGCGCCGTCTGGATGTCATTGGAAGCAGTGATGTCGCCTATCGCACCATTCGTGTCCGAAATGCGCGTCATCTCTTTGAAACCAACGCAGAGGATGTGATTGGAAAACGCGTGACGCAATCTCTTCGAAAGGGCGCGCCGATTCGTCTCAATCAGCTTGAAGAGACCCCCCTGGTTCGTCGGGGCGAACGGGTCACAGTCACGCTGAAATCGGGTGGTTTGCAGATCGTGACGGCGGGCGAGGCGAAAGAGGACGGTCACTTGGGGGAAATGATTAAAGTCGTCAACCTCGATTCCAGGAAAATGATTTTCGCCCAGGTGCGGGGCTCCGGGGATGTTCGGATAGATTTGCCCTCGAAGGAATAGGTGTATGGGGCTTCGGGATTTTAAAAACAAAAGTGGTGCCATCACACGGGTGTTGCTGCTCTTTGTATGCGCGGTGCTTGTCTCCGCTTGCGGGCGCGCGCCGAGCCGCGCCCATATTCGTGTGAGTGATAAAAAATCACGTTTGCAGGATCGCATTCTTGAATCCGGGAATGCCCCGAAACAGAACGTGATTTCGATGAAACTGAATGTGAATCATGAAAAAAAGCGGCAAAAAAATATCGGCTCGCTGTGGCACGACGATCAATCCCGGAGCTACTTTTTTCAGGATGCGAAGGCAAGTCACGTGGGGGATATTGTGACAGTTCGCGTGGTTGAGAAGGCAAAGGGCACCAAGGAAGCGGGGACATCGACGGCGCGGACCTCCAATTTAAGCGCGTCCGCCACGCCCTTTTTCGGACTGCCCGCGAATACGCTGAGCAATCTCGGAGCGAGTGGAGATTTTTCCAATTCCTTTGAAGGGGACGGCTCCACGAGCCGGAGCGGCAGCCTGACCGCCGATGTGACCGCCATCGTAACGGCGGTGTATCCCAACGGCAATATGATGATCGAGGGGGAGCGCGAGGTCTTGATCAACAATGAAAAAGAATTCCTTTCCGTCAGCGGGGTGATCCGGCCGGAGGATGTGCAGCAGGGTAATACCATTTTATCCACCGTGATCGCCGATGCGCGTATCGAATACACGGGGACGGGGGTCGTGAGTGACAAGCAGCGGCCGGGCTGGTTTGCCCGCATTCTCGATTTTATCTGGCCGTTTTAAAGAGGGCGTATTAAAGGGGGATGGATTCAAGATGACCGAAATGCATTTGGGCCAAAAAAGATCGTACCGTATTGTTCATTTCATCCTTTTTCTTTACGCGCTGGCGCTTTTGCTGATCATGCTTCTTTTCTGGGTGCCATCCTCTCATGCGGCGCGGGTGAAGGACATTGCCTCCATCGAGGGCGTGCGCAATAACGCGCTCATCGGCTACGGGCTGGTCATCGGTTTGAACGGCACGGGCGACAAAACGGGAACGCTTTTCACCGTGCAAAGTCTTTCCAGTATGTTGAGCCGCATGGGGATTACGGTCAATCCGAATGCGGTGAAAGTTAAGAATGTGGCAGCGGTCATGGTGACGGCGACGCTTCCACCCTTCACCCGGACGGGGACGCAGCTCGATGTCGTAGTGTCGTCCATGGGGGATGCGACGAGTCTGCAGGGAGGGACGCTGCTGCTGACGCCCTTGAAAGGCCCGGATCAGGTGGTGTACGCCGTGGCGCAGGGTTCTGTTTCGATTGGCGGATTTGTCGGCGGGCAGGAGGGGGACAAGACCCAGAAAAACCACCCGACGGCGGGACGGGTGGCCAGCGGGGCATTGGTGGAGCGGGAGGTGCCTTTCGCATTTTCAAAAATGGATCGCTTCAAGATTTTGCTGCGCGACCAGGATTTTACGACTTCCCTGCGTTTGGCGGACACCATTAACAGTATGCTGGGTGGAAAGACGCCGGGTTCGCCGATGGCGCATCCGATCGACGCGGCCACGGTGGAATTAACAGTGGGCGATGAGTACAAGGGGCGGGAAGTCGCCCTGCTGTCCATGATTGAGGGTTTGGATGTCAAAATTGATTTTTCCGCGAAGGTGGTGGTCAACGAGCGGACGGGGACGATTGTCATGGGAGATCAGGTGCGGATCTCCGATGTGGCCATTGCCCACGGCAATTTGACGATTCGTGTTCAAACGGAATTACAGGTTTCACAACCCCCGGCCTTCGCGCCGAAGGGCGCTGAAACCGTGGTTGTGCCGGAGCGGGATGCCGATGTTGTCGAAGAGGATTCAAAAATTGTACTCGTAAAAGGGGGGACGACGATCGGCACGCTCATTCAGGGTTTAAATTCCATTGGCGTGACGCCCCGGGATTTGATCTCGATTTTACAGGCGATCAAGGCTGCGGGCGCCCTGCACGCGGAACTGGAAATCCTGTAGTGATATCAGGGCGATGGAGGTGAAAAAATGATGAACGGCGTCAATTATTTTTCCATGCACCGGCAGATTGTGGATCAGCAAAAATCCGCGGAAGCTGCGATTCAGGCGCAGCGCGCGACCGGGGGAAAGTCTGCCGAGGCCATTGAAAAACTGACTGAAATCAAAAAGGGGGCCGAGGCCTTTGAGTCCTATTTTATTCAAACCCTGTTAAAAGAAATGCGAAAAGGGGTTCCAAAAGGGGAAGCAGGTGGCGTAGGATTGCGTGAGGACATGTATCAATCCATGTTTGACGAGGCCATTGCTGAAAAAATCGCGAAAAGCGGGGGCATGGGCCTGGCGAAGCTCCTGTCTGAAAAAATGTCGGAATCCCTGAAACCTTCGAATGAAGCGTTCGATTCAACGCATCGAACTAAAGATTTCAAGCCCATACACCGATAAGAGTGATGGGTAGGGTATAAGGTAAGGAGTAGTCTATGAAGATACCTGAAAAAGACCCGAATGTTCTTTTAGAGCGTGCCTTGCTCGGCAAGCGCTCCGGGGTGAATGACGTCAAGCAAGCCGATGTCTCGAAATCTCATGAGGCGGCGAAACCCTCCTCCGTGGACCCCGTGGATATTTCTGAAAAGGCGCGGACCCTCCAGCAACTGAATCAGCTCGTCGCCGCTGAAACCGATGTACGCACCGAGCGGGTTGAAGAGATCCAGCAGGCCATCGCGACAGGGGCCTATGCGCCGAACGCGGAGAAGATTGCCGAGAAACTGGTCCGTTCGACACTGCTCGACAATACGCTGTAAACCGCCTTATTTTAAGGGAGAATGCTTTTGTCAGTGCTCACCACGCCCGAAGTTTCATTGAATGCGCCGGAGACGCGGCAACTGATCGCGATACTGGAAGAAATACTTCAATTTCAACAGCAGCTTCTGACACTGCTTCAGGAGGAAAAAAGCCTGATTATCGAAGGAAAGACCGAAGAACTCATTCGCTGCATCGGGAAAAAAGAGTCGATTTTAAAGCGTGTCTCCGAACTGGAAACAGCCCGCATGCGGCTGATTGAGCAGATCACTCCCGGGCATCCGCCGCTCACCCTCAAATCGCTCATGCCACGCATCCTGCCGGTGTATCGCGTCCCTCTGGAAAAACTGCGCACGCGACTTGATGTGCTGACGGCCAGTATCGCCGAGCTCAATGAAATGAACGGGGTTTTAATCGAACGCGTGCTGGGACAGATTTCAGATCTTTTTACCCTGCTTCGGCACATGACCGCAGGCGGGGAAACCTATGAGCCGAGCGGGGAAATGCGGCTTGCGCCCTCGGGCAGGACCATTAGCAGAGGATAGATAGAAAATGGCAGGCATCACGGGCATGTTCAGTATCGGGCGGCTCGCCCTTTTTGCAAATCAAAAAGGGCTTGAGGTGACCTCGCAGAACATCGCCAATGTCAATACCGAGGGCTATACCCGCCAGGAAGTGGTGTTGGAGACGACCCATCCCGTCACGACTGCTCCGGGGCAGATCGGAACGGGGGTGGAAGCCGTCGAAGTCCGAAGGGTTGTGAATACATTTTTTGAACGTCAGATTACAGCCGGTGCGTCGGATTTTGGCCGGCTTCACGCCCGGGAGGGACTTTTAAGTCAGATCGAGCTTTCATTCACCGATGCGGACGGGACAGGCACCAGCCTCGCCTTTTCAGATTTTTTCTCGGCCATTCATGATCTCTCGACAAACCCGCAGGACCGCGCTGCCCGCGCTCAGCTTTTGGAGCGGGCCAAGCAGTTGTCAGCCCAGATTGTGACGATGGATGCGCAGTTGCGGCAGATTCAAACACACGCGAATGACGACGTTGCCGCCGTGCTGGGCGAGATCAACCAGTTTGCTTCACAGGTGGCCGCGTTGAACGGTCAAATCAAACAGGCCACGCTTGTGGATCAGAATCCCAACGATCTCATGGACAAACGTCAGAACCTCATCAATCAAATTTCCGAGCGGATCGGCATTCAAACTATTGAAGACAACACAGGCCAGGTCACGATTTTTACGGGCAATGGCCGGGCGCTTGTGGAGGGCATGCATGCCCGGTCCCTGGTCGGCGTGCCCAGTGCAGACAAGGGCGGTCTCCTGGATATTTCGTTTAATGCGGGAGGCGGTGCCGTGACGGACATGACCTCGGACATTTCAAATGGCCGGCTGAGCAGCTTGATGGATGTCCGTGACAATGAGATTCCGAGATATCTCGATTCGCTCGATCGACTGGCCGCCGCGACGGTCAATGTCGTGAATCAACAGCATCGCGCCGGTTATGGTTTGGACGGCTCAACCGGGAATGATCTTTTTGGACCGCTTGTGCCTTCCGCAATGGGCCTGGGTGCGAATACGGGTACCGGCGCGCTGGGCGTCACGATTGCCGATGCCTCCGTGCTGACCCTGGATCAATATGATGTCACCTTATCGGGCGGCAATTACACGATCACCAATCGCAGCACGGGCGCGGCTTCCGCTCCGGGTACGCTGCCGCAGACCTTTGAGGGCTTGACCGTTGCGCTTTCCAGCGGTGTCCCCGCCAACGGCGATGTGTTTCGCATCAGCGCGCACCAGGGTGCCGCGGGCCGGATGAGCGTGAGTTTGACAAATCCCGATCAGGTTGCGGCTGCCTCGACCGCGGCGGGTGCCCCGGGGGATAACCGTAACGCCAACTTGATGGCGGCGATTCAGAATCAGGTGGTCTCGGCACTCGGTGGAGATACCCTGCAGGCCTTTTACGGCGGGCTCGTCGGCGATGTTGGCGCGAATGCCCAGACCGTGCAGCGTGGCTTAACCGTCGAGACCGAAATTCGTTCGCAGCTCCAAAATATGCGGCAGGAGACCTCCGGCGTATCGCTGGATGAAGAGATGACGAATATTATCAAGTTTCAAAGGGCCTACGAGGCCGCCGCGAAGCTCATTTCGACGGCGGATGAATTGTTTCAGACGATTTTAGCAATGAAGTAATCAACGCGGAAAGACAGGACGATTCGATGCGTGTTTCAGAAAAAATGCTGCTTGACAACGTGGCCGACCGGCTTCAGCGGCAGTCGGCGTCGCTCTTAAAACTGCAAGATCAGGTCACGGGCGGGAAGCGCATCAACAAGCCGTCGGACGATCCCCTCGGACAGGCGGACGTGATTCACTTTGAAAAGTCCATCGAATCCACGGAACAATACCTGCGGAATATTGATCAACTCACGTCCTTTGTGTCCGCCAGTGAAACTGTGCTGCAAACCGTCCAGGATCAACTGATTCGCGCACGGGCATTGGCGATTCAAGCGGCGAACGCAACGAATACCGCCGCGGACCGGACCATTATTGCCCGGGAAGTCCGTCAAATTTACGATCAACTGATTGCCGTCGGCAATACGAATCACGCCGGAACCTATCTCTTTGCGGGGAATCAGGTGAATACGCAGCCCTTTGTGAATCAGGGCACGTTTATTGGAACCGCCATTACGCCGCCGCTAACCATTAGCACCGGGGTTAATGATGTGCTCAACATCACGATTGACGGCGTGACGGACAATGTGACGCTGGCGCCTATTGCGGGTGCGACCGGGGCGCAGTTGGCCGCCTCCGTGGAGACGGCGATCAACGCGAATACGACATTCCAAAACGCGGGCATCAGCGTCTCCGCGTCTTTTGACACCGATCACCTTGTTTTTACATCCAATGCCGTTGGGGGAACCTCGGCCGTGACGCCCAATTCCGGTACGGCCTTTGCGACCCTGGTCGGCGCGGGGCCGGGCACGGCCCGGGCCGCCGGGACTTATCTGGGAGATTCGACGGAAAATGCGATTCTCATCGGAGAAAATACCCGCATCGTTAAAAACATGCCGGGTGACCGACTCTTGAAGGGCGCGGGCGGGGGTGTTGATGTTTTATCGGTCGTCGGTGCATTGCAAAGCGCTCTCGAAAGCAATGACGTCACCGGGATTCAAACAGCTCTGGGCAATTTAACGGGCGCGCAGGACCAGGTCAATAACGAGCGCTCCCTGATTGGTGCGCGGCTGAACCGGGCCGAGGCCTCCGAGTCCATGCTGGAGGATTTTAAGCTCACCGTCTCACGACTGAAATCGGAGACGGAAGATATTGATCTCCCGGCCACCATCTCCAAACTCCTGCTTCAGGAGTCGATGCTGGAGGCGACACGTGCGGTCACTGCAAGGGTCGTCCAGCGCTCCCTGCTTGATTTTCTTCGATAATTCAATGCGGTGATGCCTGTCATCATTGGCACGATGTCTGTCAAAAAAATGACGATTTGATTGAGCGCAATCCGCATGACACACCGGTCTGTATAGGTCATCCTCCACTTTCTTTGTTTTCGGGTATGTTTCCCATTCGGGGATATCGCTGATGCCTTAAAAACACGTGAATGTTTTTCAAAGATTAGTGGGTGATAAATTTGGCAAGCCGATTGCATTGTTCGTCATTGACGATCAGCAGACCGAAATACTTTGAAAATTGGGGGCATGATGCCGGGAGACTTTTCAAAATGAAGGCTGTGATTCTCGCCGGAGGCTTAGGGTCCCGAATCAGCGAAGAGACTCATGCCAGGCCGAAGCCGATGATCCATATCGGCGGAAAGCCCATGCTTTGGCACATCATGAAAATCTATTCCGCGCACGGCATCAACGACTTCATTATCTGTCTCGGTTACAAGGGATATATGATCAAGGAGTATTTCAGTAATTACTTCCTGCACATGTCGGACGTCACGATTGATGTGGCACATCAAAAACTGGAGGTGCATGAAAATCACGCGGAACCCTGGCGGGTCACGCTCGTGAATACGGGGGAACTAACCATGACCGGCGGCCGCTTAAAGCGGGTGCGTGATTATTTAGGGGATGACGATTTTTGTTTTACCTATGGCGACGGCGTGGCGGATGTGGATGTTCGAAAGCTGATCGCACGCCACAAATCACAGAAAAGACTCGCCACCGTGACCGCCGTCCAGCCACCCGGCCGCTATGGCGCGCTTGAAGTCAAGGGCGCGGCGGTTGAAGGGTTTCTTGAAAAACCCCTGGGCGACGGGGGATGGATTAACGGCGGATTTTTTGTGTTATCGCCCAAGGTCATTGATTATATCGACCAAGATGAAACCGCCTGGGAGAAGGAGCCGATGGAAAAACTTGCTGCGGAAGGGAACCTTTCCGCCTACTTTCACAAAGGATTTTGGCAGCCGATGGATACGCTGCGTGACCAACGCCAGATTGAAGCCCTCTGGGCATCCGGCAAAGCCCCCTGGAAGATGTGGACATGAATATCGATTTCTGGAAAGGCAAAAGGGTGCTCATTACCGGGCACACGGGTTTTAAGGGAAGCTGGCTTTCACTGTGGTTACAGACTTTGTCCGCCGAGCTCACGGGCTATGCGCTTGAGCCGCCGACAAATCCCTCGCTTTTTGAGACGGCCCGAGTGGGAGACGGTATGTTTTCGGTGATCGGGGATTTGGCCGATTTGAGTGATTTAAGGATGACAGTTGCCGAGCGGCGGCCTGAAATCGTCATCCACATGGCGGCGCAGTCCCTGGTGCGGACCGCCTATGAAAATCCGCTGGAAACCTATCGGAGCAATGTCATCGGCACTGTCAATCTGTTGGAGGCGGTGCGTCAGTCCGGCTCGGCGCGGGTGGTGATTGTGGTGACGAGCGATAAGTGCTACCACAACGCGGGAAACGGGGACGGGCCGTTTTACACCGAGGACGCACCTCTGGGCGGATCAGATCCCTATGCCAGCAGCAAGGGCTGTGCGGAATTGGTGGCGGCGGCCTACCGGGAATCTTATTTGAAGTATCAAGGGGTTGCCGTTGCAACGGTGCGCGCGGGTAATGTGATCGGCGGCGGGGATTGGGCCAAAGACCGGCTGGTGCCGGATATTATCCAGGGCCTTGTGAACCATACCCCGATTCATCTGCGTTTTCCCGATGCGGTGCGGCCCTGGCAGCATGTTCAAAATGCGCTCGAAGGCTATCTATTGCTTGCGGAACGGTTGTGGGAAGATGAGAGCGCTTTTTCGGGGGCCTGGAATTTCGGTCCCTGTGAGGAGGGCTGCCGTCCTGTGGGGTGGGTGGCTGACCGGCTGATCCAGGCCTGGGGGAGTGATGCGCGCTGGACGGTCGATGATGGGGCGCATCCCCATGAATCCGCGTTTTTAAAACTGGATTCTGCCAAGGCGAAGGCGCGGCTCGGCTGGGCGCCCAAAGTGTCACTCGAGCGTGCCCTGATTTCCGTGGCCAACTGGCACAAGGCCTTTCAGGAGGGTGAAGACATGCAGCAGATCACCCTGCAGCAGATCCTGAAAAATCAGGAGCGCGTGCCCGTATGACGCATCGGAAATGCCGGTTTTGCGGGACGCTTTTGCGGCACTCTTTTTGTGATTTAGGCGTGGCGCCGCCCTCGAATGCCTTTCTTTCCGAAAAACAATGTGATGAAGCGGAAGTGTACTATCCCCTCCACGCGAAGGTTTGCGAATCCTGCTTCCTGGTGCAGCTGCCTCAATACCAATCGCCCTCGGAGATTTTTCGCGAATATGTTTATTTTTCATCCTATTCAAGCACCTGGGTTTGTCACGTCAAGCAATATGCCGAGGAAGCGGTCAAGCGATTCCGCCTGAATGCCGCAAGCCAGGTCATTGAGGTTGCGAGCAATGACGGGTATCTTTTGGAACACTTTAAAGCGAAAGGTATTCCGGTATTGGGTGTGGAGCCGGCGGAGAATGTTGCGGCGGCGGCGATAAAAAAAGGAATCCCGACACGGGCGCAATTTTTCGGGGTTGAGGCGGCGCGGGCCATGTTGGCGGAAGGAATCTCCGCCGACTTGCTCATCGGAAACAATGTCCTGGCACACGTGCCCGACCTGCATGACTTTGTCGCGGGCCTTAAACTGCTCTTAAGACCGGGCGGACGGATTACCCTTGAGTTTCCGCACCTGTTAGCGCTGATTGAGCAGAGCCAGTTCGATACAATCTATCACGAGCATTTCTCTTATTTTTCGTTGTTGACTGCGGAAAAGCTCTTTTTACGGCATCAGTTGAAAATTTTTGACGTGGAATCCCTCGAAACGCACGGCGGATCACTGCGTGTCTTTCTCTGTCATCAAGCCGATGAGCACGAGCAAGAGACGGAAGCCGTTGCGCGATTAAGGCAGAAAGAGCGGGCGGGCGGCCTCCACCGGATTGAAACCTACGCCGAATTTTCCAAAAAGGCCGAGGAAGCCCGTTTGAGCTTTTTGGCCTTTTTGATTTCGCATCGCTACGATGAAAAAAAAATCGCGGCCTACGGTGCCCCCGCGAAGGGAAACACGCTTTTGAATTATTGCGGGATTCGTCCGGATTTGTTGCCCTATACTGTGGATCGAAATCCCTGCAAACAAGGCAAATTTCTTCCGGGGAGCCGCGTGCCGGTGTTTCACCCCGATAAAATCAAGGAGACCCAGCCGGATTATCTCGTCATTCTGCCCTGGAACCTCAAGTCCGAAATCATGGCGCAAATGGCCTTTATCCGGAAATGGCACGGTAAATTCGTCGTCCCCATTCCCCGTGTCCAGGTTTTGGCGTGAGCGTGACTTTGTCCGAAAGGGATACATGATTTTTACGAAAACGGCCTTAAAGGGGGCGTACTGGATTGATATCGAACCTCATGAGGACGCGCGTGGATTTTTTGCACGTGCCTTTTGCCGGGATACGTTTAAGGAACAGGGCATTGATTTTGAGGTGACTCAATGCAATCGCTCCTTCAACAAAAAACGGGGCATTCTTCGGGGATTGCATTTTCAAACAACGCCGAATGAAGAGGCGAAGCTGGTGCAGTGCGTGCGGGGGGCGATTTACGATGTCATCGTGGACCTGCGTCCCGAGTCACCCACCTTCAAGACATGGGAGGCCGTGGAGCTGAATCAAACAAACCGGCGGATGTTGTTCATTCCCGAAGGTTTTGCGCACGGCTTCCAAACACTTGAAGATGAAACAGAAGTGTTCTACCTGATGTCCAGACCGTATGCCCCGAAAAGCGCGCGCGGTATTTTGTGGAATGACACGGCCTTCGGCATCGACTGGCCCATTCA
>JBHHXB010000051.1:0-13888 GCA_046756825.1 Nitrospiria bacterium
CTGCGCTTGTAAAAAGGCGTCGATGTCTTTTCGTGAAAACCCGAGCAGATAAAGGACGGTCAGGAGGCTGTTTTGGGTGATACTGCAGGGGGCGGCGGCACGGACGGCGGGTTTTGCGTTAAAAGCGATGCCGAGGCCCGCCCTTTGAATCATGGGGAGGTCGTTCGCGCCATCCCCGATGGCGATGGTTTGGTTAAGCGGGATGCTTTCCCGGTCCGCAATTTCTTTCAGAAGCGCGACTTTTTTGTCGCCGTTGACAATTTCTCCGACCACCTTTCCCGTGAGAACGCCGTCTTTAACTTCCAGGCGGTTTGAATGAGCATAATCCATCCGAAGTGCTGTTTTGATGCGGGTGGTGAAGTAATCAAAGCCTCCCGAAAGCACGCCTGTTTTGCACCCGCGCTTTTGTAAAAAGGACAGCAGGCCTTGCGCACCTGCAGTGAGGGGAAGGCGTTTGTACACGGTATTTAAAACCGAAACGGGCAGTCCCTTTAAGAGGCCGACCCGCTCACGCAAGGATTCATTAAAATTGAGTTCGCCGTTCATGGCCCGCCGGGTAATTGACGCAACTGCGTCGCCGATACCGGCTTCTTTCGCCAGTTCGTCGATCACCTCAACCTGAATCAAGGTCGAGTCCATGTCCATCACGAGCAGTTTTTTGTCCCGGCGGTCGGAAGAATCCCTTTGGAGTACCACGTCTGCCCCGAAAGGTGTGGCCTGTTGCCGCAGCTTTTGGATGAGCTCGTCAGGGTCAATGCCCGATTCCAAAGAGGTTTTGATTTCGATGCATTCGGGGTCACTTTCCGAAAGGGTTTTGCGTTCTCCTTCTGCAATGCACGCGTCCGCGAGGCAGGATGTGATGCCGTGAGTGACCTCCGGCGTCAGCGATGGCCCGAGGCAGGTGAGCACGAAATCAGTGCGCATTATGCTTGTCCCCATATCGAAAATATCTCCGGATCTGGTTTTGGCCTTTTTTCATCGACGATGAGGATAGGGCCAAAAAAGCCGGTGGCGCCGTAAATGCGGTCTAGGTTATACAGTAAAGCAGCGTCGGAGACAAGCTTCTCCGGTTTGACCAATACGGAGAAGCCAAAGGGATTTTAGGGATGTCAAAAAGGCTCACGAAGGTGCGTTTCTTGACAGGCAGTGTTTGTTATCATATCATAAACCCCGCTTATTTTAAGGGGTTTTTGTGTTCTATCTATACTATTTTGTGATAAATAAGGTGCTTTGAAAAGGATGTTTTATCCCGGTTTCCCCCGGCAGTCGTAAGTGCCCCTGGATATCCGAATTTGAGGAAAATGCGTTTGAGAGTTTTTATTTTAGCGGGGCTGCTCTTACTCCTGCTCCCGGTGCCCGGGGTTTTCCCTCAGACGAACGCCCCGTCGGGTTCGTCTTTGCGGAGCGATCTCCAAATTGGCGAAATTCCGGATTTGTTCATCGGGGCGTCTTTCGAAGAGCGAGCAATTTTTTCCCAGGCGAAGGCCTTTTTTGATCAGGGCAACTATGAAATCGCGCGCTCTTCTCTGGAAGGGTTTCTCTTAAGTCATTCAAATAGTCCGCTGTTACCGGATGCCTATCTCTTGTTGGGGGAAACCTATGCCGCAATGGGAAAAGGGAATCGCGCGGCGGAGCACTTTCAGACTTTCATTGACTTATTTCCTGATGAGCTCAGACTGAAGGCCGTACAGCACCGCTTGAGTGGTCTTTACTTTAGCCTCGGGGATTTGAAAAAGGTGCTTGCGCTTTGGGAAGGCATCGAAAATGAAGAGGTTTCGAAACACATTGTTTACGATAAATTAGTCTCGACGTATGTGAAGCGAAAGGCCTATCTCGAGGCATTGCGGGTCTTGGTGAAGAAGGCCGAGATTTCCACGGATTCCGGCACTCGCGCTTTTGCGGAGCAGGAAATGGTCCGCTTTATTCGGGAGAAGCTCCAGGAAGAGGATCTGAAGGCGGTTGTGGATGAATTTGGGGCCACCTTTCCCGCCGACGAAGCCATGGTCCGTTTGATCCACTTATTTGATGTGAAAGGCGATTACTATCGTGAAGAACAGATGGTGCTCCGATTTCTTTCTGAATTTCCCGGGCATCCTTTTGCGACGCAGGCGCGGAAATCTCTGGAGCGGATTGCCGAAAAAATCAAGCGCAGCCGTTACCTGATCGCCGTGATTCTTCCCCTGTCGGGGCGATTGGCGCCCTTTGGCGCCAATGCCCTGGATGGGGCAGAGCTTGCTGTTCAGCTTTTTAAAGAAGAGTTGCCCGGGGCCTCCGTCGGGCTTGCCGTGCGTGATTCCGTGGGGGATCCGTCCCGTTTGCGGCTGACAAGTGAGGAATGGCTGAAGGAATATCAGCCTGTTGCGGTTGTGGGGCCGCTTCTGAGTAAGGAGGTGAACCGCATTGCGCCGATGGTCGAGAAAGCCGGTCTCGCCTTGATTTCGCCGGGGGCCACTTCGACCCGCTTGTTTTCACTGGGGGAGTCTGTTTTTCGAAATGCCGTCACCAACCGGTTTTTGTGTAACGCGATCGCCGAATATGCGGTTTTGGAATTGGAAGTCGAACGCTTCGCCGTGCTCTTTCCGGACGAAACTCTGGGGAAGCGATGGGTGGGTTGTTTTTCGGAAGGCGTTGAAAAGCTGGGCGGTGAAGTCATTTTGACGGAGCGCTACCCCCTGAACAACACGGATTTTTCAAGCACCATCCTACGCTTGAAAAAGGCGGATCTCGAAGACGAAGGGTATGTTGATGAACTTGAGAACGAGGACGGAGAATTAGAGGAGGTCTACATCCCCGGCTTTGACGCGATTTTTTTACCGGCGGATACCGTGCGGGCCGGTTTGATTATTCCGCAGCTCCTCTTTCACGAATTTGGTCAAGTGAATATCATTGGTACGAGCAGTTGGCATTCGCCGGAGTTTTTAAAACTGGTCGGCACAAATGCCGAGGGGGTTGTTTTTGTGGACGGTTTTTTTAAAGGGAGCCCGGAGCCGGTGGTTCAAACCTTTGTGCGGGAATTCAAGGCCCGCTTTCACCGGGACCCGGATTTATTTGCCGCACAGACCTATGATGCGACGCGGGTCATTTTAGCGGCCTTAAGAAAGGGGGCCTTGACGCCCGCCGCCGTCAAGGCCTCCATCGCCGAGACCATTGATTTTCCGGGGGCGTCCGGTTTTATTTACGAGGTGTCTGGCGGAGAATTTATTAAGGAGCCGTTCTACTTGAGTGTGGAGCACGGCAAGTTTATTCAAGTTAACTAGGGTGTTATTTTGACCAGTGAGAAATATGATGTTTAAAAAAGTTCTGGTTGCGAATCGCGGAGAGATCGCCCTTCGCGTGATCCGGGCCTGCAAGGAGCTGGAGGTTGCGACCGTGGCCATTCACTCCGAGGTGGATGCGGCCTCCCTGCATGTCCGCTACGCCGATGAGGCCTATCTGGTCGAGCCGGGTCCGATTGAGGGCTATCTGAGTATTTATCGAATTATCGACCTGGCGAAGCAAAAGGGCGTGGACGCGATTCATCCCGGCTATGGCTTTCTTGCGGAAAACGCCGAATTCGCGGAGGCCTGTGAAAATAACGGCATTACATTCATTGGCCCGCCCGCCCGCGTGATTAAGACAATGGGCGATAAGATTTCTGCGCGCCGCAAGATGATCGAAGCGGGCGTGCCCGTCGTCCCCGGCTTGGCGGACCCGCTCTCGTCTGTTGAGGAGGCTGTGCGTTTCGCGGAGGAGATCGGCTACCCCGTGATGTTGAAGGCCTCCGCCGGCGGTGGTGGAAAAGGCATCCGCGTGTGTCAAAACCGGGAGGAGCTGCAGCGGCTGTTCCAAATTACGCAGACCGAAGCCAAGGCGGCTTTTGGCAATGACACCATTTATGTTGAGAAAAGCATTCTTGGTCCTCATCACATCGAAGTCCAGATCCTCGCCGATAAGCAGGGGAATGTGGTGCACCTTGGTGAGCGGGATTGCTCGATTCAAAGACGGCATCAAAAGCTGATCGAAATCGCCCCCTCGCTGATGCTCGACGAAGTGCTTCGTGACCGCATGGGACGGGCCGCAGTGACGGCGGCGCGTTCCGTGAACTATGTGAGCGCGGGCACGGTGGAGTTTTTAGTGGACGCCGACCGCAATTTTTATTTTCTTGAGATGAACACGCGTGTTCAAGTCGAGCACACGGTGACCGAAGAGGTCTCCGGCATTGATATCGTCAAGGAGATGATCCGCATTGCGGCAGGCCGTTCGGTGCCTGATCCGCAGGAGAAGATTTTTCTGCGGGGCTACGCGATTGAGTGCCGGATCAACGCGGAAGATCCCAAAAACAACTTCATGCCGACACCGGGGAAAATCACGGCGCATTACGCGCCGGGCGGCATCGGTGTCCGCGTCGATGGCAACATTTACAAGGGCTATGTTGTGCCCCCCTACTATGATCCCCTGCTTTCGAAATTGATTGTCCGGGCGAAGACCTGGAACGGTGCGGTGCAGCGGATGATCCGGGCGCTGGATGAATATGTGATTCGGGGGGTGAAAACGACGATCCCTTTTTTGAAGCAGGTCATGGAGGATGCGGATTTCCAAAGCGGCGCATTCGATACGACTTATATCGAAACCCATCTCGACAAATTGAATGTCGCGACGCCTGCGAATCATATCGACAAGGTGATTGCGATTGCGGCGGTCATCGCGGCCCATTCACGAAGACAGTAATGAAATGACCAATGATATCATCCATACAAGGGAGAAAGCCCGTGGCGGATCAAGATAGAAAGACAGCATTGAAGCCAAACTCCACACCGGTGCGATTCATGGATACGACGCTTCGCGACGGACATCAGTCGCTTCTCGCCACGCGGCTGAAATTGGAGGACATGCTTCCCATCGCGGAAAAGATTGACTGCGTGGGCTACGCCTTTATCGAGATGTGGGGCGGCGCGACTTTTGATTCCGCGATACGCTATTTAAGGGAAGACCCCTGGGCGCGTTTACGGGCGCTGAAAAAGGCCATGCCGAACACACCGTTTCAAATGCTGCTTCGCGGGCAGAACCTGGTTGGTTACCGGCACTATGCCGATGACACCGTGGAGCGCTTCATCGACCGCGCCATCTCAAACGGCATCGACGTGCTTCGTATCTTCGATGCCTTGAACGATTTGCGAAACTTAAAAACGTCGTTCCGTGCGACGATGAAGTACGGCGGAAAGGTGCAGGGCGCGATTTGCTACACGGTAAGCCGTTTTCACAACAACGATCTTTTTGTGGAGCAGGGAAAAAGATTGGAGGACATGGGCTCTGATTCGATCGCCGTGAAAGACATGGCCGGACTGCTCGCGCCCTATGATGCCTTTGACTTGATCCGAAAATTAAAGGAGGCCGTTTCCGTTCCGATTCATCTGCACACCCACGACACCAGCGCGATGGCGGTTGCAACCTATGCCAAGGCCATCGAAGCGGGTGTAGATGTCGTCGATACGGCGATTTCCTCTCTCGCCTCCGGCACCTCCCAGCCCCCCGTGGAGACGATGGCGCGGATGTTGGAAGGCGGGCCGCGTGATCCGAAATTCGACATGGATTTACTCACTGAAATCGCGGATTATTTCGTGGAAGTCCGCAAAAAATACAGTGAATTCGAGTCGGATTACACGGGCGTGGACCCGCGTGTTTTAACCTATCAAATTCCAGGCGGCATGACGTCGAATCTTGCGCGGCAGCTTTCCGAGCAGCAGGCCCTGCACCGCATGAAGGACGTGTTGGACGAGGTACCGAGGGTTCGCGAAGATTTCGGCTTCCCTCCCCTGGTAACACCGGCGAGCCAAATCGTGGGCACGCAGGCCACGCTTAACGTGTTGACGGGTGAACGTTACAAAGTCATTACAACTGAGACAAGCAACTATTTAAAAGGGCTTTACGGCAAGCCTTCCGGTCCGATCAGCGAGGAAATTCAGAAAAAGGCCATTGGTGACGAAGTTCCGGTGACCGCGCGTCCGGCGGATGCGATTGCGCCGGAGCTTGAAAAATCAAAACAGGATTTGGAAAAGGAACTGGGCCGGCCGGTCGAAAATATTGAGGATGTGCTCACCTACACCTTGTTCCCGAAAGTGGCTTTGGATTTTTTCAATCAAAAGGATGCGCCGGTGGTGGAGAAAACGAATGGCGCGCCGCCTGAGGAAGCGCCCGCCGGTCCGTTGATCGCATCAAGCGAGTTTAATGTTAAAATACATGGAGAGACCTTTGACGTTAAAGTAGGGGGTGTGGGGCATCCGGGAGAAGGGGGTCGGCCGTACTTTATTTATATCGACGGGCAATTGGAAGAGGTCATGGTCGACTCGCTGATGGAGGTGGTGCCCTCGGCGGAAGGACGAATCGAGTCTCACGCCGGCGGGCGCTCAATCCGGCCGAAGGTGGCCGATGACGGAGATGTCACGAGCCCGATGCCGGGCTCTGTTGTTGGAGTGAAAGTAAAGGTAGGCGAGGAAGTCAAGGCGGGGGCCGTTGTTTTGATTATTGAAGCGATGAAAATGCAGAGCGAGGTTCATGCGGCGGTTGACGGGATCGTGAAGGCCGTTCATGTTTCGGAAGGAGACCGGGTGAACCCGGATGAGGTCTTGGTCGAAGTCAGGGCCAAGTCATAATTTTTATGTATCAAGCCCATGGGCGATGAATGAACTGATTCAACAGATAAGCATCATGGCGCTGCCGCTCATTTTTGCCGTGACGCTCCATGAAGCGGCCCATGCCTGGGTGGCAGACAAAAAAGGCGATCCGACCGCGCGCAAGCTTGGACGGATTACGATGAACCCCGTCGCGCACATCGACCCATTCGGTACCGTTTTGATTCCGCTGATGCTTTTTGCGACGACCGGTTTTATCTTTGGCTATGCGAAGCCCGTTCCCGTCAACCCCATGAACTTAAGACGCCCTAAAGAGGACATGGCCTGGGTTGCGGCCGCCGGACCCGGGATGAATCTGATTTTGGCCGTGATCAGCGGTATTTTATATCGTTTGATTTCAGACCCCATTTTTTTGGAGGGCGGATCGCTTTTTTCGGATATGGACCGGACTCTCTCTTTTTTCCTGCTGCCGCTTCGGGAAATGTTCCGGTTTTCGGTGATTATCAATGTTGTGTTGATGGTCTTTAATCTGATCCCGATTCCCCCTCTGGACGGGGGACGTGTGCTGGTGGGGCTTTTACCGAGGAATCAGTCACGGATGGTGAGCCGGGTTGAGCCTTACGGCATGCTGGTCTTGGTCTTTGTTGTTTTTATGGATCCCTTTGGTTTGATGAGAAACGTAGTCTGGCCGCTTGTTTCCGTTGTTGCGCGTTATATTTTTGGCGATGTCATCATTTAATCGTGTTCAGGTTCAGCGGAGCCGTGACGGTGGACGATTTTGTCTTCGTCAAAGATCTCCCGCATTTCTTTCTCGAGTGCCTCTGATTCATTTGGAACCAGCCGCAGAGGGATGCGCGTGATCTCTTCTTCCTTCTTTTCGCCGGTCAAGTCCGCGGATTTTTCTTCTTTGTTTTGCATGCTCTGTCTCCTTCACATCATTTGCATTGCAATGTATCATATTCTGTGTTTAAATGCGCAGAATTTGAGTCTTTTGGGAGGTCTTAGGTCGTAACTTGACAAAATATTACTTGTTTTATAAAATTACGTATATTTTGTTAGCAATCCAACCCTTTAAGGAGGGAAAATGAGTTCACTTGTTGATCCATACCAAAGATCTATTACATACATGCGGGTGTCCGTTACAGACCGCTGTAATTTGAGATGTGTTTATTGTATGCCGGAGGAGGGTCTGAATTGGACGCCGAGCGATGAAATACTCACTTATGACGAGTTGTTGCGGATTATTCGTGTTGCGGCGAAAAGAGGTCTGAGAAAGGTCAGAATTACAGGAGGTGAACCCCTGGTCCGAAAAGGGGTCATTGGTTTTGTGGACCAGCTGAATCGCATCCCCGGGATTGAAGAGATTGCCTTGACGACCAATGCCGTTTTTCTCAAACAAATGGCCTCGGATCTTTATAAGGCAGGATTGAGAAGCATAAACGTGAGTCTGGATTCCTTGAATCCTAAAACCTTTGCGGAGGTGGTCCGCCGCGACATTTTTGACATGGTTTGGGACGGGATCGAAGAAGCCGAACGTGTCGGGTTTGCCCCCATCAAAATCAACGCCGTGCTTCAGCAGGGGGTGAATGACCATGAGGTCGTCGATTTTGTGAATTTGACCCGTCGCAAACCCTACCATGTGCGGTTTATCGAATACATGCCCTGCGCGAATTGGGACACTTGGCAGAAAACCTACAAACCTTTTCAGGCTGTTGTTGATGAAGTTGAGGATAAATTTGGAGAGTTGATTCCCGTCAACGGCGCGAATGAGAATAATTCCGGCCCGGCGGAGAATTTCAGGCTGCCCGGCGCCCCTGGGGTCGTGGGTTTTATTCATGCCGTGAGTCATGATTTCTGTGATACATGTAATCGCGTTCGCCTGACGGCCGACGGTCAGATTCGTCCCTGTCTTTTCTCAGATATTGCGGTTGATTTCCGGGATGCGCTTCGCAACGGGTGCAGTGATGAAGAAATTGAAGGTCTGCTCGATCAGGTTTTGTATGTCAAGCCGGAGTACCACGAGTTGGACATGATCGCCCAGGAAAAGCAATTGACGACGATGGTCAACATCGGAGGCTGAAACAGCGTATTTTATCTAAGTGATGTGTTTAAAAAAGAGAGGCTTCTGCCTCTCTTTTTTTTTGAAATCAAGAGAAACCTTGCGGGGCTTGGCATTCTGAATGATTTAAGGCGAGTGGAAAAGGGCCGGTCTTGCAAAGCCTAAGAGTAATTCGCTATATTGAGAAACCTTTGGTTGGGGGAGGTTTGTTCTGAATATTGTTGTGGTGATACCGTGAGTCGCAAGGGGATCTTGATTGTCTCGGGGTTCATGGTGTTCTTTACTGTCCTCATTGCGATTGCGATGGTTGTTGAATCTCTGAAGTCTCAAAGTATGCAAAAAGCGGCCAAGTCCGCCAAGGTCAAAGAACGATCCTTGTCCGAGGTTAAAAAAGTTGATTTTAGCGCATTTGAGACCATTCAAGGCGGAGATGGGCGCGAAATGGTCCTCATCCCCTCAGGCTCATTTACAATGGGTGGCGGATCGGAGGGTGATTTTGATGAGCAGCCTCAGCGTGTGATTTATTTAGATGCCTTTTATATGGATAAATATGAAGTGACGAATGCGGACTATCGGCGGTTTACGAAGATGCTGGAACGGCCCGATCCCGTGATCCCGGTTTTTGAAGATGACGTCAGTCTGTTGACGGGTGACCGGCAGCCTGTTGTGGGTGTCTCCTGGGTGGACGCCTTTGCCTACTGTAAATGGGCCGGCAACCGGCTCCCGACCGAAGCTGAATGGGAAAAAGCGGCGCGCGGGCCCGATGGCGCGCGGTATCCTTGGGGAGAGGCCTTCCACCCTAAAATTGTCAATGGACGCGGAGCAGAGGATGGATTTAAATATTCCGCTCCAGTGGGGAGCTTCGAAGAAGGAAGGAGTCCCTACGGACTATACGACATGGCCGGCAACGTGTCGGAATGGGTCTCGGATTGGTACGACCAATTTTATTATAAAGACGCGCCGTTTAAAAATCCGACGGGCCCGGAGGATCCGGGAATTATCAAGGTTCTTGCCTACCGGGGCGGGTCATTTAACAGCACGGCGCATGATTTGAGGGCCTCAAAACGTTTTGGCGGCGCTCACCCCGAGAGAGGCGAAAGTTCGGTCGGAATCCGCTGTGCGAGGGATTATACCGGTTGATTTTAAGGAGAGGCTGATCTGAAATGGGAAACGTGGTATTGGTCGCGGCGATGGTCTTTCTTCTCTTTCTTGCCGGAATGTCGGTGAGACCCCCGAAGGATTAATTTCAATCTAGCATCGCGTGATTTGAAAAAAAGGCCTCTTTGCAAACGACGATTCATCAAAATAACATCCGAAATTTTTCAATCGTAGCCCATATTGATCACGGAAAATCTACTTTGGCCGACCGCCTCCTTGAATTTTCAGGTGCGATCACAGCACGGGAATCAAAGGATCAGCTCTTGGATGACATGGACCTGGAACGGGAGCGCGGCATCACCATCAAGGCGCACGCTGTCCGTATCCATTATCAGTCTGAAGACGGCAATCACTACACCTTTCATTTAATTGATACGCCGGGTCATGTTGATTTTTCCTATGAGGTTTCCAGAAGTCTCGCCGCGTGTGAGGGGGCCTTGCTCGTTGTGGATGCGTCGCAGGGGGTGGAGGCGCAGACCATCGCGAATGCCTACCTGGCCATTGACGCCGGTCTTGAAATTATCCCGGTGATCAACAAAATTGATCTCCCCGGCGCGGACATCGAGCATACGCGGGAGCAGATTGAGGAAGTCCTCGGTCTCGACGCCTCCGAAGCCATTCCAGCGAGCGCGAAGGAAGGGATCGGTATTCGGGAAATTTTAGAAGCCGTCGTGCGTCATGTCCCGCCGCCCGGCGGGGATGTTAATCAGCCGCTTCAGGGTTTGATCATTGACTCCTGGTTTGATAATTATCAGGGCGCCGTTATCCTGGTGAGGATTGTGAACGGCGCGGTTACGAAGGGCACGCAGATTCGCCTCATGTCGACCCAAAAAAATCATGAGGTCCTTGCATTGGGGATTTTTACCCCGAAACCGAAGCCCATTGATCGTCTTTCCGTCGGGGAAGTGGGCTATATTATCGCCGGTATCCGGGATGTCGCGGATACAAAAATCGGGGATACCATTACGTCGGTTGAGCGGCCCGCGCCCCAGCCGATTGCGGGCTACAAGGAAGTCAAGCCCATGGTGTTTTGCGGGCTTTATCCCATTGACACGGATCGCTTTGAAGATTTGCGGGACGCCTTGGAGAAGCTGCGTCTGAACGATTCCTCGTTTAAGTTCGAACCCGAAACTTCATTGGCTTTGGGGTTCGGTTTTCGCTGCGGATTTTTAGGATTGCTCCACATGGAGATTATCAAGGAACGGCTTGAAAGAGAATACCGGCTTTCACTGATTGGAACGGCCCCGACCGTGGTGTATCATGTGATGACGAAAAAAGGCGCGGTGCTTAAAATCGACAATCCGGCCCAGCTCCCTCCGGTTGGCGACATACAGTCGTTTCAAGAGCCTTATATCAAAGGGGTCATTATTACTCGCAGTGATTTTTTAGGGGCGATTTTGAAACTGTGCCAGGAGCGCCGCGGGACGCAAGTTGATTTAAAATACCTGGATGCACAGCGGGTCATCATGACCTATGAATTGCCATTGAATGAAGTGGTGCTTGATTTTTATGACCGGTTAAAATCCGTGTCGCGGGGCTATGCCTCCTTCGATTACGAACTCACGGGCTATCAGGATGCCGACCTTGTCAAAGTCGATTTGTTGTTGAACGGGGAAAATGTGGACGCGCTCTCGTTTATCACGGATCGAAAAAAATCCTATCTTAGGGCCAGACAGCTCAGTGAAAAGATGAAAACAATTATCCCGAGACAGATGTTCGAGGTTGCTATCCAGGCTGCCATCGGCTCAAAGATTATTGCGAGGGAAACGGTCAGCGCATTGAAGAAAAATGTGACCGCGAAATGTTACGGCGGCGATATTACGCGGAAGAGGAAATTATGGGAGAAGCAGAAGGAAGGGAAGAAGCGAATGAAGCAGGTCGGGCGGGTCGAAATCCCGCAGGAGGCCTTCCTGGCGGTTCTGAAGGTTCAGGAATAGCACTTTCCAACGACGTGCGCCGAAAATCCACCGTTCGTGAGTATGCCGAAACGCTGGTGATCGCCATCATTTTGGCGCTCTTTATTCGAACGTTTGTGGTCCAGGCCTTTAAGATTCCTTCGGGGTCGATGATTCCCACCTTGCAGATTGGGGACCATATTCTTGTGAGCAAATTTATCTACGGCATTCGTCTGCCGTTTACCGACTTTGTTGTCATTCCCCTCTCCCGTCCCGATCGCGGGGACATCATTGTTTTTCGGTTTCCACGGGATGAGTCGAAGGATTTCATCAAGCGCGTCGTCGGCGTCCCCGGTGACAAAATCGAATTGAAAAACAAGGTGCTGTATGTGAATGATGTCGAGCAGAGCGAATCCTACACCAATCACGAGGGGGATGGCGTTTTCTCTCAGATTGTGCCCGAAAGGGATAACTTCGGGCCGGTCAATGTCCCGGATAATGCCTACTTTGTCATGGGAGACAACCGTGACCACAGTCTGGATTCCCGCTTCTGGGGTTTTGTGGATTTTTCAAAAATCAAGGGAGAGGCCTTTCTGATCTATTGGTCGTGGGACAAGGAACGCGCGATGTTTGACTGGCTGGGCGGCTGGGGGCGGTGGGGCCGGATTGGTAAAATCATTCGCTAAAACAAGCAAAGAGTCTGAGACATGAGCCCTAGAAAAAAACGGTTTAAATCAATGTTGAATGATTTCCCGGGCAAGAGAGTGCTTGTGCTCGGAGACGTCATGCTGGATCACTACATTTGGGGCACGGTCAAGCGGATTTCCCCGGAGGCCCCGGTGCCGGTTGTGGAGGTGAACTCCGAATCCGTTCGTCTCGGGGGCGCGGGTAATGTGCTGAATAATATTTTAGGGCTTGGCGGAGAGGTTACCTTTTGCAGCGTCATCGGCGCGGACAGCGCGGGTGAGTGGATTCAGGAGCGTGTGCAGTCCAAAAACGTTGATATGTCCGGCTTGATTGTCGAGGAAAACCGGCTGACGATAAAAAAGACGCGTATTGTCGCGCACCAGCAGCAAGTAGTGCGTTTCGATCATGAGGCGCGCAGCCCCTTTCTGGCGAAGACGACCCGGCGACTGAGTGACTACGTGATCTCTGAACTGTCGAATGTGGATTGTCTTGCGATTTCCGATTATTCAAAGGGAGTGATTTCCAGGTCCGTGCTTCGTAAAATCCTGCCTGCGGCGCGTGAGCGGGGCATCCCCGTTATCGTGGATCCCAAGGTGAATCACTTCGCGCTCTATAAAAACGTGACCCTGGTCACGCCGAATAATCTGGAGGCGTCGCAGGCCTCGGGCATCGACATACAGGATGAAGCCAGCCTGTTGAAGGCGGGCGAGACCATTTTGAAGAAATTGAATTGTCAGGCCGTGCTGATTACGAGGGGAGAACAGGGGATGAGTCTATTTGAATCGGATGGCGCGGTGACGCATATCCCGACGGACGCGAAGGAGGTCTTCGATGTCACCGGGGCCGGAGACACGGTTTTAAGCACGCTCGCGCTGGCCCTGGCGGTCGGCGCGCCTCTGTCCGAGGCCGCGAGACTGGCCAATCTTGCGGCAGGTATCGTGGTCGGCATTGTCGGCACCGCGACCATTGAACGGGAAATGATTCAACGGACCCTGGCTGCGGAGTGAAAGGTGTCGCCGGAGATTTTCTCTCCTTCCGTTATCCGGGACTCACATTGACCGGGGTGCAATGCGGCAAGTCTTAAACCGGGTTCTGCTTGAAGACAATGACTGTTTTGGCTGCGGCCACCTCAACCCCCGCGGTCTTAAAATCGAGGTGGGGCGGGACCCGGAGCATGAACACCGGCTGGTCGGGGTGTTTCATCCCACGGAGGATATGACCGGTTTCCCTGGCATTACGCATGGCGGCGCGATTTACACGGCACTGGACTGTCTTGCGTCCTGGACGCCGACAATTCTTTTGAGTGAAATCAAGGCGGCGTGGATTCTCCGCTCGGCGGAGATCCGCTATCTTCGGCCTGCCCCGCCCGCGCGTCCCATCATGCTTTCGGCGCGGATTAAAGGGGAGGTACAGCAAGGCAAGCCGGTTGTGGTTCATGCAAAGGCCTGCGGTGAAGGGGAGGCACTTTTAGCCGAAGGACG
>JBHHXB010000052.1:0-13884 GCA_046756825.1 Nitrospiria bacterium
AACGCTGACGAGAGTTACCGGGAATTTAACGTTCACCTGGCGGACTTTCAGCTCGCCTACACGGCGGACAATATCGCGGTCAACCCGCCCGGACGGAAAGAAGTCGGACTCCCCTACCTTATGGAGCCGCCCGTCGTCTGTCCGAACGGCACACCGGCGCCCTGTCCGGAGGCGATTTCCGCCGACGATCCGGGGACTTACTCGCTGAATTACCGGAATGAGCCCATCGCCCTGCGTGTGCGTGATCCGCTCACCAACAAGCAGGCCGCCGGAAAGGCGGGCAACCTGTCGAAGGCCTTTTCCTCGAAGGTTTTACGCGCCGATCCGCGCTTCAACGTGCAGCCGAGCTTCTATCCGCCGCTGACCCAGGGCGTGGAGCCGGGCGATCCCTTCACACCGCTCATGCGGGCCTATGAAAATGACAAAGTGCAGATCCGGGTGCAGGTGGGCGCGCACGAGGAGGAGCATCACATCAGCATGCACGGCGTCAAGTGGCTGTCTGAGCCCTCGGACCGTAATTCGGGTTTTAGAAACAGTCAGGTTGCCGGGATTTCCGAGCACTTCGAGATCGAGCTTCCCAGGCTGCCGATTCTCAAGGGAGAACAGGCGGACTACCTCTATAAATTGGGGTCGGCCGTCGATGATCTCTGGAACGGGAACTGGGGGCTGGCGCGTGTCTATCGCGGACTGCGTGACGATCTGAAACCCTTGTCCTACAACCCGCTGGGAGACGCCGGGGATGAGGCCGACGAGGAGTTGTTCGAAGACGACGAAATCGACGCGGCGGACGCCATCGTTCGGCCGGTGCTGCCCCGCTTTAAGAGCATCTGCCCGAAAAAGGCGCCGATTCGAAAATTCAAAATTACGGCGGTTTCCGCAAGCACGGCCCTGCCGAACGGGACGCTCGTGTATAACAGCGATGCGACCTACAAAGGGATCCTGCACGATCCGACGGCATTGCTCTATGTCCGAACCGAGGACTTGGATGTGAACGGCAAACTGAAACCGGGCGTGCCGGTTGAGCCTTTGATCTTGAGGGCCAACGCGGGAGACTGTATCAAGGTGAAATTGAACAACGGCCTCCCGGCAAGTCTCGTGAAGAAGAACGGCTTCAGCACGCTGCCGATGATCGTCAATCACTTCAACGCCAACCAGCTCAATCCCTCGAAACGTGTGGGGCTGCACGCGCAGCTGGTGGCCTATGATGTCAACCGGAGTGACGGGAACGACATCGGTCTCAACCGGAACCAAACGGTGGGCCGGGGCAAGCAGCGGAAATACACCTGGTACGCCGGCGACGTGAAGGTCAACAAGCTCGGCAAACGGAGAGCCATTCCCATCGAGTTCGGCGCAATCGGCTTGAGTTCGTCCGATCCGATCAAACACACCGGGAAAGGCCTGGTCGGCGCCTTGATCATCGAGCCGAAAGGGGCCACCTGGGTGGAGGATGCCGACACACGGGCAGCCGCGACGGTCACGAAGGCGCCCACCGCGCCTGGCGTGCCCGGAGAAACCTTCCGGGAGTTCGTCCTGATCTACCAGGATGACCTCAATCTCCGCTACGGCAACGGCCGTGCGGTGAGAAATCTGGCGGAGTCCCAAGACCCGAAAGATTCCGGACAGCGGGCCTTCAACTACCGGGCGGAACCGATCTGGAAACGTATCGGCCATCCGCCGCAAATGCCGCTCCATCTGACCCGGGAGTTCGACTACAGCAATGTGCTGTCGAACAGCCATGTCGGCGGACGGGACCCGCTCACGCCGGTCTTTACCGCGAAGGTGGGATCCGAGGTGCGCTTCCGTGTTGTCCAGCCGGGCGGTCATTCCCGTGCCCATGTGTTCCAGGTGCACGGACATCTTTGGCCGGAGGAGCCCTATAAAAAAGGTTCCAAGGTACTGGCTTTCAATAACCGTTCGGAATGGAAGTCGAGCCAGATCGGCATCGGCCCGTCGAGCCATCATGATTTCCTCATCAAAAAGGCCGGCGGCAAGTTCGGCATCACCGGGGACTATCTCTACCGGGATATGCCGTCCTTCCAGTTCGACCACGGACTTTGGGGCATCATGCGGGTAACACCGTAACGGCCGAATCATACCCATCGGCCACATGAAAACCTCCCTCCTCAATTTTAGAGGGGGGAGGTTTTTCATTTTTACCGGTCATCTTCACGCATGCGTCAACAATTCCATTCCAGGCCGGGTGACCTAAAGTTCAGAATCCGTTTTCCGATAAGCAATAAAGAGGCTTTTTTATATCGAGAGACCGGCTTAACGCGAGAGAGGAGAAAGAGGAGAAAAATGAGGATTTATAAAAACAACACCCTGAAAAAAATAGCACGGCGGATGCTTTTTTTGACCACTATTTTCCTCCTGAGCACACCCACCCCCGGGTCGGCGCTTTCCCCTGAAGACAGGGAATCCGAGGGGCTTTTTTCTCGCGGTTCGAATACCATCGTATTCGAATACCATCGTACAGGAAAATGTCCGCATTGAATTTTCGGTCAAGCCGCCAAACGAGGAAAAGGCTGAACTTCCCATGCAGGGCGATGAGGTCATCGTGCAATTTGATGTCTCCGACGCAAAGACCGGCGCGCCGGTAACGGGCCTGCATCCCGCCGCCTGGCTGGACGTCCGCCGGGGGCAGCTCAAAAAGACAAACGACAACAGCTGTAAACTGAAGGTCAACTCCTTTATGAAAGGGAGCCTCAACACCCGCCCGGCGATTGACCTGAACACCTACTATATTCTGGTATTGAACAACGATCCGAGCATCTCCGTCATCGACCCCCTGGTGAGTTTCGGCGGGAACAAACTCATCACCATGATCCCCCTGGACAGTCCCGGCGCGGACCTGGCCTTGAGTCAATACGGTGACCAGCTCTTTGTCAGCCACCCCGAAACCGGCCGGGTTTCCGCCATCAGCACAACAACGTGGCGAATGGTCACGGCACAGCGTGTCGGAACAAAACCCATGCGCCTCGCCCTTCAGCCCGACGGGAAATATCTCTGGGTCGAAAACAAGGAAGGGGCGGCCGTCGTGGACCCGGAAAGCCTTAAAGTGATCAAGCAATTCAAAACCGGCGGCGGAGCGGAGATCGCCTTCTCGCCGGACAGCGGCCACGCCTTTGTCGGCGACAAAAAGAAGGGGCAAGTCGCGGTCATCAATACAAAGACACTGAAGCAGGAAAAAACCATCGACGCCGGTCAATCCGCCGCATCCCTCGCCTATTCTTCTTTAAGCCAATCCGTTTACGTCATGGATCAAACCGAGGGAATGGTTGCCGTCATCGACGGAAAAACACGGAAATTATCGACGCGCATTCGAATCCATCCGGGCGCGGGCGCACTTCGCTTTTCACCGGATGGACGATGGGGCTTCCTCGTGAACCCCGAAAAAAATCAGGTACACATCATCGACGCCGCCAAAAACCGCCTCTTCAAAACACTGAACGCGGGGAAACGGCCCGATAAAATTGCCTTTACCGAAACCTTCGCCTATGTCCGTTCACTCGACACGGAGCATGTTTTCATGGTCCGCCTGGATTCCCTGGGCGACGGGAAGACGCTTTCAACATTCGAATTTCAGGGCGGACAGCACCTCCCCAATGAAGCATCGAAAATCGGTCTCGGAGACGCCATCGTCCCGACGCCGGAGCGAAATGCTGTCCTGGTGGCAAATCCCGCGGACAAGACCATCCATTATTATAAGGAAGGCATGAACGCCATGATGGGGTCTTTTAAAAACGAGCGCCGTGAGCCGAACCGCCTTCTTCTGCTCGACCGCTCCCTTCGAGAGACAAAACCCGGCCGGTATATCGCGGGGACAAAGCTCGCCTGGCGCGGCATTTACGACGTCGCGTTTCTCCTGGACAAACCCCGCGTCGTGCATTGCTTCGATCTGAAGGTGGCGAAAAACCCCGATCTTCAGGAAAAGAGAAGGCGCGTTCCTTTCAAGGCGGTATCCCTGCTCAAGGAAAACAAGGTGTATGTCGGAGAGGAATTCAAGTTTCAATTCAAACTCATTGACACAGATACGGACAAACCGCAAAGCGGGGCCAAAGATGTGAACATGCTGACCATGCTTTCTCCGGGCATCTGGCAGCGGCGCGACTTGTCGAAACCCATCGGAGACGGCATCTATGAGACAACCCTCTCCGTACCGAAAAAGGGGATCTATTATCTCTTTTTCGAATCGTCCACGCTCAAGATGAACCGTGATGAGATTCGCTTTTTAGTCTTGCACGCCGTGGAAAAGGGGTAATGCGATAGGGAGGGGCCGCCGGTTTTCGATTGATGACCACCTTTCTCTACAAGGCGACCGACGCACAAGGGACAGTGATGGAAGGCACGATGGACGCGCTCAAGGAAGGAATCGTTGTGAATAAGCTCCAGGCGCTGGGTTATATCCCGATTCGTGTCGCCCCCGCCAAGTCCGCGCAGAAACCACTGGCGAAAAAGTCGCTGCGTTTTGATCTCAACAGCATCGGCCGACGGGAGATTCTGACCTTTACGCAGGAGTTCTCAGCCCTTTTAAAAGCGGGACTTCCGATTGACCGCGCGCTTCAAATCCTGATCGGCATGGCGGAGAAAGAAAAAAATGCCGCCGTGCTTCAGGGTATCCTTAATGACGTCACGGAAGGTATCCCACTCGCCGACGCCCTGGCGAAACACCCGAAGCTGTTTTCGCCGCTTTACATCAGCATGGTCCGCTCCGGTGAGTCCAGCGGCACCCTCACCCTCATTCTGGAAAGATTGTCTGTTTTCCTGGAGCGTTCGGAAGAATTACGGTCATACGTGCTTTCCGCCATGATCTACCCGGCTCTGCTTGTAACGGCCAGCGGCGCGTCGATTCTTATTTTGCTCACCTTCGTCATCCCGAAATTCGCGTCTATCTTCTCCGGGATGGGGGTTGCGCTTCCCTTTTTAACCGAGCAGCTCTTGATCCTGAGCCAGGTGATTCGGGATCACTGGCAGGGGGGGCTTTTGTTTCTTCTCGTTGTGAGCATGGCACTACGCTACGCCATCGGCCGGCCCCAGGGCGCCCGGGTTTGGGGGGGGGGGGTGAAGTTGAAGCTCCCGCTTTTTGGAAAGCTGATTCAGCGGATTGAAATGGCCCGGTTTACGCAGACGCTCGGCACCGTGCTCAAGGGCGGCGTTCCTATTTTACAGGCCCTGGCCATTGCGAAGGCCGTGATCCGAAATAACAGGATTGCGGAGGCGATTCAGGAAACGCACGGCCGTGTCAAACGGGGAGAGCGGATCGGGGCGTCTCTCAGAGAAAAAGACTTTATTCCACACATGGTGTGCGAAATGATTACCGTCGGAGAAGAAACCGGACGGCTCCATGAGATCTTGCTTGATGTGGCGGAGATACTGGACAAGCAGGTTCGGGAGCAGGTGAAACGGCTGCTTGCCTTGATTGAGCCAGGGCTGATTCTGATCATGGGGCTGATTGTTGGAACCATTGTCATCTCTATGTTGATGGCGATTTTCAGTGTGAACGAGATTCCTTTTTGATGGAGTTGAAATCGATGGCAGGACGTAAAACGCGCCATAAAGATCGTGAGAGCGGATTTACTCTTATTGAATTACTGGTGGTCATGATCATTATCGGTCTTCTGGCCGCTCTGGTGGGACCGGGCCTTTTCTCGACGCTGGGTAAATCCAAACTGAAATCGGCCAAGGCCCAGATCGAACTTTTCGGGACGGCACTGGACGCCTTCCGGCTTGAAATCGGACGATATCCGACAAGCGAGGAGGGGCTACAGGCGCTTCGGGAGAATCCGGGTGAAGCGGCGGGTTGGGACGGACCGTACTTGAGAAAGGAAGTACCGCTCGATCCGTGGGGAAAGCCCTATCACTATCAGTCTCCCGGAGAGCAGGGGGATTATGACCTGTTTTCCTACGGGGCCGACCGGTCTCCCGGAGGGGAGGGAGAAAATCAAGATATCGCCAGTTGGAAAAGACTGGAGTAGTAATATCGTCGGCATGGCGGGATTTACGCTGCTGGAGCTCATCCTCGTTCTGGTCCTGCTTGGCTTTGTCACGGTTTTGACGGTACCCGCCCTCTCCAAAACCCTCCATGCGCTGAAGCTGAGAAGTGTGACACAGGATGTCGCCGGTACCATGCGTCATGTCCGCGAGCGGGCGATTTTAGAACGCACTCCCCAGTGGCTGGCTTTTGATATTCAGGAGGATCTTTACTGGACAGGCCGGGGAAACCCTGAAGAAGCCGCGTCTGAAGGCCTGGGAGAGCAACCGTTTGTCAGGCTGCCCACTGAGATTAATTTAAATGGTTTTACATGGATCAATGGAGAGAGAACGGAGGATCAGGGGTGGTTCGCTTTCTATCCGGATGGCAGCGCGAGTGGCGGGACCGTTTTACTCGCCATGCGCGAAGGGAAAAAGACAACTGAAATTGCTCTGAATCCCTTCACCGGGCTTGCATCGGTTGCCCAGGGGCCCACCGATGCACAGTAGGGACGACGGATTTACCTTGCTTGAAGTCCTGGTTTCCCTGGTGATTTTGGGCGTTGCCCTCGGACTCATTATCGCCCTGTTTGGCGGCGGACTTCGGTCGGTCAGGTTCACAGAGGACTATTCCCAAGCCCTTCAACTGGCTCGGGAAAAAATGGATGCGGGTCTTTTAGGCCCGCCGGAGGAGATCGACCCCGAGACCTCCGGGGCGTTGAACGGCTATCACTGGGAAAAAACCGTTCGCCCTTTTAGGGACGATGAAGACGTCAAAGATGAAGACGTCAAAAAAGAAGAGACGGCGCGTTTGCATGAAATCGCCGTCACGGTTCGATGGATGGACGGATTGAAGGAAAAGGCCATTTCCTTGGAGGGACTGGAGCTTGTTCCTCAAATCCCTCAGGAAAATAAGAATGAAGACTGACAGCCAACCCCGGGGTTTTACGCTCATCGAACTGTTAATTTCGATGACCATTTTAAGCGTCGTCATCGTGTTGATCGTGGAGGCCTTTTGGCTCGGCTCCCGTTCACTGGAAAGAGGCGAGAAGGTCATGGTTTCGGAAACCCGCTTACGCACCGTGAGAAATCTGCTTGCAAAACAGCTTCGCTCCACCTTCCCTCTGGTCAGGCAAAATGACAAGACGGGCGCAGACGAACTTCATTTTTCCGGCGACGCCCAGTCCGTCAAATTTGTCACGACCCTGCCTTTCGGGCTTCAAAAAGAAGGCGGTCTTTTCCATGTGCGTTATTTTTTGGAAGAGGATCCCGCGACACGCCAGACCCGCCTCATGGTTCAACAAAGACCAGCCTACGAAAATGATGCGCGTGCATTCGAGCCGGATCAAACAAGCATCCTCGTTCTCCCGGATCTTGAGGAAGCGGATTGGGGCTTCTCCCATCAGGACATCTGGCAGGACACATGGCGGGGGAATGAGGAAGACCGGCTGCCCGAAAAAGTCCGGCTCCGATTTCGATATGGGAGTGAGGCGGCGGAGCAGGAGCAGTATCACGAAGTGGTCGCGGTGCTCGCGGCGGCAATGGACGTAAAAACAATGGCCCGGGTGAAGAAAAAATGACGGCATCCGTTGTAGCCAATAAGAAAGGCGTTGCCCTCCTTGTCGTTCTTTGGGTGACCGTCGTGCTGACCATTTTGGTCAACATGTTTATGGTGATGGTGCGGACGGAGGCCGAGGGGATCAGCAACTACAAACAGGAGACGGACACCTACTACCTGGCCCGGAGCGGCGTTTATCTTGCGATACAAACCCTCCTGAAAGAGGCATCAGACGAAGACCCCGCCGCGAAAGTGTCGAATGCCTCAGGATGGAAACGCGACGGTCGGTCTCGCATTGTTTCAATGACGAAGGGTTCGGTGACGATCCGGGTGATGGACGAGAGCGGCAAAATAGGCATCAATCAATCACAACGGCCGGAGCTCGTGCGGGTCTTGTGGGCCCTGGGGGTCAAAGGCGTTGAAAAAGACACCATCGCGGATGCTATTCTCGACTGGCGGGATGAGAATAATTTGCATCATTTGAACGGCGCGGAGGACGATTACTATGCCGCGCTATCGCCCCCTTACGGGGCAAAGGACGGCCCCCTCGACACCGTGGATGAACTCTTGTGGGTCAAGGGCGTCACGCCGGAAATCTTCTTTGGAAGCCGCGAGATAGACGAAACGTCGACCTTCGGCATGACGGATGTCTTTACCGTGTACAACGACGCGAAGCGGGTCAATATCAACACAGCCTCTTTGGGGGTTCTGCTTTCGCTGCCTGGCGTCGATGCGGCCACGGCGCAAAGACTGATAGAGGCAAGAGCGCGCGGCCCGATACAAAATATGGCCGATTTTTCCGCAGCGAGCGGCAAGCTGAGTCCGAATATCAGCAAGTACATCCGATTTAACTCACGGGGGATTTACTCCATTGAAGCCACGGGGCGGCTGGCGGAAAGCCCGATTGCGCACTCCATGAAAGCAACCGTGCAGATCGAAGGAAAAGGTCAATACCGGATTTTGTACTGGAAGGATCAGACGCGCGCCAGAGGGGGGGCGGTATGAAGTCACGCGCCGCACTGGGTCTTTACTTTGCGCCGGACAAAATCTCACTGCTTGCCGTCCGGCAGGTCTTCGGAAAGGTCCGTGTGAAGGGTGTGCTTTCTCTGGCCCTCCCGAGGCCGGATGAAGAGGCTGCGTTTTATGGTGCCCTTGAGGATTTTTTAAAAAAGACGCATTTAAAAAAATCAAGGGTCTGCGTGGGGCTTCCGAGAAAGGAAGCGGTTCTCGTCACGCTGACCCTCCCCGCGCCCGCGGAAGAAAATCTGAGAGAAGTGCTGGGCTATGAACTGGATCGGCACACGCCCTATTCCCGGGAAGAGGCCTGTTTCGGATTTCAGATCATCGGAAGAGATGAAACCCAAAATACGATCAGCGTCCTCCTCGCCGCCGTTTTGAAAAAACGTCTGGCGCATTGCTTCACAGTCCTCGAAAACCTTGGTCTAACACCCTCGTCCATCGAGATCAGCACCACCGCCCTGCTTACGGCGGCTTTGTTTGAAAGCGCGGGGCTGGGCCAAGACCGGCAAGTGTTGGTTTATCTGGAAAAAGACGGTGCTGAAATCAGTCTGATTGACGGACACACTTTGCGCTATTCGCGCGCCCTCCCCCTGATTTCAGAGGAGGCCGCCAATGACTTATCCCATGCAATCGAACACACTCTCACTTACAAGGGCTGGCGGAAAGATGCGGTCAAGACCGTCAGGCTCGCCGGGCATCGCGATGAAGACAGACAAGACGCGCTGCTCAAAAATATCTCGGAATCTCTCGGATGCCGGGGAGAGACAATCACGAACCTGCCCCCGGATCCGAACGGGGACGCCTTGACGCCGGATTTCATCATCCCTCTGGGCTTGGCCTTAAACGGCCTTTCGGACACCCGCGCCTCCCTGAGCCTTTTGCCGACCGAAGAGGCCGCCACAAAGCCTCGAAACGGGCTTCAAAGTGTCTTTCTTTTTATCATCGCCCTGCTTTTAGGCGGCGCCGTTCTGTTTACGCCACTTATCCAGGGAAAGAAGGTGTTGGCTGAGTTGAATGAACAGGCCGCAGCACTTCGGCACGAGACGGGGGACTTGGCCGGTTTGGAAAAAGAGATTCAGGGATTGGAGGCGAAGCTGAACCAGCTGGTCTTTGTCCGGGATGACCGCCTCAAGGCCCTGCGCATTACCCATCGGCTGACGGAATCAATCCCCAAGAATACCTGGCTGACGGATTTAAGATACAAGGAAAATACAGTGGAAATCGCGGGCTATTCCAAGTCCGCATCGGCCCTGATCCCGATTCTGGAGCGTTCTCCGCTATTCGCCGAGGTTGCGTTTTCAACGGCGGTGACGGTAAGCACGCGGAAACGAAACGCCCATACCGGCGCGATTTCCACATCGGCGCGATTTCTCATGAACTCGAATCTGCTCCCGAAACACATCCGGGAAAAACAGATTGAGGAGCGCATTGAACAATTCAAGATCAAGGCAGTTTTGGAAAGATAAGGCATGAAACTCTCTCAGCGAGAAAATCGTATTATTCTATTTGGAGCGGTTGTGTTGTCGATTGGCCTCCTTGCCCGGTTTCTGATTTTTCCGATGCTGGAAGATAAAAAAACGATGGCGGCCTCGATTCAGGCCAAGAGGATGCTCCTCGACAAATACGCCGCCGCCTTGAAAAAGAAGCCCGAAATCGAGGCTCGGCGGGCGCGTTTAAAAGAAGATCTCGCGGCACTGGAGCCGCTTCTGTTTACAGGGGCGTCCCCCGCATTGGTCTCCGCCAGACTTCAATCCACAGTGGAGCGGATCATTACACAACGGGGCGGCACCATTGAACGGATGAAAACACTCAAGCCGGAAAATGCCGGAGATTACACCAAAATCCGGGTGGAAATCATTTTTACATCCGGGATACGGCCATTTCTGGATGTTTTATATGACGTGGGGAATCATCCACAATCCCTCTCAATTATTAAAATGGATGTACACTTTAAAGAAAGCAGGGTGGATCCGACACTTCGGGCAACGATCAAAGTCGAGGCGGGCATGGCCAATCAAGCGCCGCAGGCAGAAAGGAAGGCGATTTTGAGTCTAAACCAAATACAGAAAAAAGGGGCGGCCCGCAATGCCTAGATACGCCTTCATCTATGAAGGGCTCTGTCTTTTGGCCATCGCCTTTTTTTCATGGCGGCTTTATACGATCTGGCCTCTGTCGGAAGCGGCGCCCGAGGGCATTTCTATCGAAACGGCCGTACAAGTCAAAGAACGCCAGGGGCTCGAAACCCTTCAGAGCGAGAAACCCTCACGCGTGTCTTTCGAGACTATCGCCAGAAAAAACCTCTTTAATCCCAGCCGTGTCGAGCTGTGGGAAAAACCAAGAAAGCCACAGGCTCGTCCCGCCCCGGCGAAAAATCTCAAGCCGCCGATTTCAGCCCCCGCAAAACCGAATACATTGATTCTGGAAGGGATCATGATTTACGGCGACAAACGCTCGGCCCTGGTGAAGGATCGTTTTAAACCGCAGGAGGGGGCTCGACGCGTCCGCGTTGGGGATGAACTGAATGGATACAAAATTACCGCGATGACGGATCGGGAAGTCGCACTCACAGACGTGAACGGAACAAAACGCGTCCTGACCCTGTTTCAATCCAAGGCCGCCGTTGAGCGCAGACATACCAAAACACGGGTGCATACTCAGCCTGCTGCATCAGGGCCTCAGGGAGACTAGAGGGTGGAACATTACATGATATATACCAATCAAGGGGTGCCGCTGAAATCCCGCATCCCCCTGGCCGGATGCTTTGGATTATTGCTGCTCATCATGAGCGCCTGTGCCACGGCTACATCAAAAGTCCCCGAGTCGAGGGCGTCTGTGCCGATGGGCACAAAAACAGTTTCTCCGGATGAAGATGTGTCCGCCACTTTGAGGAATGCGCCAGACTTGGGCGACGGCGTGGAGGATGCGGCCAAGACGAACACGATGCCTGTTGCACCACCGAAAAAAAACACCCTCGCCGTCCCGGAGCCAAAGCAGGAAACTCATCCCGCGCGGCAGGCTGAAGCAGCACTGAAAAAAGAACCGCAGGCCTCTGACCCGCATCAAATGATGTCCGCGCCGCCGGAAACCGGCAAACAAACACCACGAAAAAATGTCGTGCTTAATTTTGATAATGCCGACATTTACGAGGTCATCAGTACGATTGCCCGGAACCTGGAAATCAACTACATCATTGATCCCGCCGTCAAAGGCACCGTCAATATCCACACGCGGGGAGAAATTTCGGAGCGCGACCTTTTTGACATCTTTTTTTCGATTTTAAAAACAAACGGCGCGGCCGCAATGAAAGAGGGTGCACTCTATCACATCGTTCCGACGCATAGCGTCAAAACACGGCTTCTCATCCCTCAAACCGGGCAATCGGAACCCGAAGCCGGCGCAGGTGGCAATGTGGCCCTCCAAATCATTCCGCTTCAGTTTATCTCCGCGACCGAGGCGGCCAATGTCCTGAAATCCTTCATTTCCCCCGGGGCGGAACTGACGGTTTATGAAAAAAACAACATCCTCCTCGTCACGGATTTTTCGGAGAACATCGACAAACTGCTGGGCATCATCGACTTGCTCGACGTCAACGTGTTTGAAAAGACGCGTTTGAAACTCTATCCCATGCAAGAGGCCGAGGCGCAAGAGGTGGCCAAAGAAATGCGGAAAATCTTCGCCGCTCTCGCGCTGTCTTCCGCAAGCGGAAAGGGGGTGGGCATTCACTTTATCCCCATCATCCGCATCAATGCGCTACTCGTGATCACGTCTCTCCCCCAGGCCTTGCCGGAGGTCGAGAAATGGCTGCTTGAACTGGACAAGGCCGTCACGGCGGGTGGCGTGCGGACCTTTATCTATCATGTCAAAAACGGCATCGCGAACGAATTGGCTGATATTTTAAATGCCGTCTTCTCAAGTAAAAAAAGGGAGACAACGGCCCCTCGGAAGGTCAGCCAGACCCCCGTAAAAAAAGAGGCACCCCCGGAAAAATCCGTCGCGAAAAACACGTCTCCGAACACACCGCCCCCGGACGCCTTGGGCGGAGAGATTAAGGTTATTCCCTATGCCACGACCAATACGATTATCATCAAGGCCACCCAGCAGGGGCATCGGCATGTGCTGGAGATTTTAAAAGAACTGGACATTGTGCCGAGACAGGTCTTGATCGACATCATGATTGCCGAAGTCACCTTAAGTGATGAAAACGCCCTGGGCGTCGAATTCGTCCAACGCGGAAGCGGCGGAGGCCGAAGCTCTCTCGTCGGCTCTTCGCTAGGCCTGTCCCAGGCGGGGGTACTGGCCTCCGGGGGAATTACGTCCTCCATTATCGGTGGGGATTTTCAATCGGTTCTAAACGCCCTGGCTTCAAAAAACCGGGTCTCCGTGCTGGCCTCACCCCACATCATCGCGTCGGACGGGAAGGAGGCCAGTATCGACATCGGAGACGAGGTCCCGCTGGTCGCCAGCAAAATTTTTATTGACCAACGTGAGGAAATCACGGTTGAACGGCGCAATACCGGCGTCATTTTAAAGGTCAATCCCCACATCAACACGACGGGTCTGGTGACACTGGATATTTCGCTTGAACTGAGCGATGCCTCCAAGTCGGCCATCGAAGGGGAGTCGGACATCCGCATTTTTAAAAGAAACGCCAAAACCAACATGGTGGTCCAGGACGGGCAGACGATTGTGGTCGGGGGCTTGATTGACGAAAAGAAGGAAAAAGTGGTCAACAAGGTCCCCTTCCTGGGCGACATCCCGATTTTAGGATTTCTCTTTCGCAACACGAAAGAGTCCACGAAGAAAACGGAACTGATTCTTGTGATTACGCCTCATGTCATCCGCACGCTGAACGAAGCCAATGATGTGACACAGGAATTCATGCAGAAACTCAAGGGCCTGAAAAAAGAACTGGACACAAAGGATCTTTAAGCCGGATGTCCCCGATGTCCCGAGAAGATGAGATGTTTTCATTCACGGATGATATGGAAAAGCCCTATCTATGCAAGGCGCTGCCCGTTCGCTTTCTCAAGCATAAAAAAGTGTTTCCTTTACGTCTTGATAAAAACGAGATGACGCTGGTCGCGGAAAACCCTGAAGATATTGAGGCCCTGGATGCCATCAGGCTCGCCACACAATTTGAATTAAACATACTCAAGGGCCGAGGCGATGAGATTATCAGGGCCATCGACCGCTATTATCACGCCATCGACACCGCAGTCGATGACATTGTGGACGATATTTCAGCGGTGGATGACTTTGACATCACCAAAGAGGGAGAGGATGTTGATCACCTGCGGGACATGGCCTCGGAGGCCCCGATTATCCGTCTCGTCAAC
>JBHHXB010000053.1:0-13700 GCA_046756825.1 Nitrospiria bacterium
CACCTTTTTGAAACAAACCGAACGGATGGCAGACACCGGGGGAGATGCGTCCGAAGACATTATTTTGCAAAAGATGATTTTGATCCCCGCCGGTGAATTTATCATGGGCGAGGACTTTACGAAAAAAAGCCTCGGCCCGCGGCATCGGGTTTATCTTGACGACTACTACATGGATCAATACCACGTCAGCAATTTCTATTATCAGACCTTCGTGAATGAAACCCGGAGAAAACCGCCGCCTAACTGGCGGGGAGGGCGCTTTCCCCGGGGCAAGGGCAATCACCCCGTTTCTTTCGTGAGCTGGTTCGATGCCGACGCCTATTGCCGCTGGGTCGGGAAGCGTCTGCCCACGGAAGCCGAATGGGAAAAGGCCGCCCGCGGTACAGACGGCCGTATGTTTCCCTGGGGAAAAAAACATCAAAAAAAGTATGCGAATGTCTATCAGGAGGGTATCAATGACACGTCGCCGGTGAACGCTTATCCCAAGGGAAAAAGTCCCTACGGCCTTTATGACATGGCGGGCAATCTGTTTCAGTGGACGTCGGACTGGTTCCTGCCCTATCCCGGAAACAACACGCCGCATCCCAATTTCGGCGAGACCCTGCGGGTGTTGCGTGGCGGGTCGTTTTATGACTGCAGCAATTATCGCTGCGGCATCTCGTTTCAAACCTTTAACCGGATTGCGCTGCTTCCGCAGACGCACGCGATTTCGGCAGGCTTCCGCTGTGCAAAATCCGTTCAACCTTAAATAAAGAGAGTCCTTCCGTCATCACGTAATCAGCAAGGAGAATGAGCATGACACGCTTCAAAGTTTTATTACTCACCCTGTTCACCCTTTTATCGTTTCCGGTTTTCGCTGCGGCCAGCGAATCGAAATGGGTGCTTTTCGGCCAGGAAGAAATGTTTGACCACTACTACGACGAGGCGAATGTTTTACGCTCGCCCGAGGATGTCATCGGGGTTTGGGTGAAAGTAGTGCCGACACAAGAAAAAGCAAAAGAGATATTGCTGGCGGAAAGAAGACGCCGGGCCTTTTTAATGGAGGGCTACGAAGAATACCAATACACGGTGACGGCGCTCGAAATTGACTGCCCGAAAAAAATCAGGGCGTTGATGGAAAGCCGGGATTACGGCAAAAAAGGAAAAATCCTGGACAAGGTTGGCGCGGTCAGAAGAAACTGGGTGCCCATCGGTCCCAAGGATCATCCTCACGCCTTTTATCACAAAATCCTCTGTAAAAAAGTACTCAAACCGTAATGCCTAAGCAATGCGGGATGAGGGGCCTCCCATGAAGAAAATTGCCCTGCACTGGCGGATTTTAATCGCGCTCGCGCTTGCCCTGATCGTCGGCATCATTGTGCGTCAGCTTCCGGCGGGTGCCGAGGGTACGTTTGTCTCCGCCTTTGAGTTTGTCGGGAAAATGTTTTTGCAGGCGCTCAGGATGCTGATTGTCCCGCTGATCGTTTCTTCCATCATCAATGGCGTTTCCGGAATCGGCGCGGGGGAAGACGTCGGACGCCTGGGATTCAAGACGCTTTCCTACTATGTGGTCACCACGCTGTTTGCCACGGTTGTCGGTCTGTTGATGGTCAATCTCATCAGCCCCGGCACCTCAAACGGCATGCCGGTCGGGGAGCAAATCGGCCTAAGTGAGGGGTCTGCGGACGTGGTAGCGAAAATCGGTGGACAGGACGCCACTCGGCTCGTGGACATCTTCCTCCGCATGGTGCCGACCAATATCGTGGCCGCCGCGGCGAACGGCGAAATGCTGGGCTTGATTGTGTTCAGCCTGCTTTTCGGGTTGGCGATGACGCGTCTGAAAGGCCGGCACATCGAAATGCTCTCCGGGTTTTGGCACGCTATTTTTTACGTCATGATGCTTTTGACGGAATGGATCATGCGTTTTGCGCCGATCGGGGTTTTCGCCCTCGTCGCGAAAGTTGTCATCCTCACGGGGCTTTCGGCCTTGCAGCCGCTGATCTCGCTCTTGGTCACGGTTCTTTTGGCCTTGGGCATCCATTTTTTTGTCGTGCTGCCTTTGCTGCTCAAGTTTGTCGGGGGCATCAACCCCAAAGACCATTACAAGGGTATGGCCCCGGCGCTGCTCACGGCGTTTTCGACCAGCTCCTCTTCGGCGACCCTGCCCATTACGATGGAGTGCCTCGAAAAGCGCGCCGGGCTTTCAAATCGCATGACCAGTTTTGTCATTCCACTGGGTGCGACGGTGAATATGGACGGCACGGCGCTCTACGAATCCATCGTGGCCATGTTTATTGCCCAGGCCTACGGGATTGATTTAAGCATCACCACGCAATTCACCGTCGTGCTGCTGGCGCTACTCACTTCCATCGGTGTGGCGGGTATTCCCTCGGCGAGTCTGGTCGCCATCGTCATCATCCTTGAGGCGGTGGGGTTGCCGATCGAAGGCGTTGGTCTGGTGCTCGGCATCGACCGTATTCTGGACATGTGCCGCACCGCCGTCAATGTTTTCAGCGACACCTGCGGTGCGGTGATCATCGGGCGCACCGAGGGCGAGTCCCCTTACACCACACCTTAAATAGCTCTGCACTGCACATCTCCCCAATCTTTAAAACATGGTTTCAAGCCTGGCGTGATTCGTGTAAAATAGTAAGGTATGAAAAACGCAATAAAATCAATATCGAATGACCAGCTCGCCGCCAGCGTCCTTCAGCACCAGTTGAAGGGGATTATGATTACCGACCTCAAGGGCCGGATTCTTCTTGTGAACGCCGCCTTTTCGAAGATTACGGGGTATGCGTCCGATGAGGTGATTGGGAAGATCCCAACCTTTCTTTATTCCGGGCGGCAGGGCACCGCTTTTTACAAGACCCTTTGGTCCGCGTTGCGCCGTTTTGGAGAATGGCAGGGGGAAATTTGGAACCGCCGCAAAAGCGGCACGGTCTATCCCGAATGGCTCAGCGTCAGCGGCATTCGAAACTCGGAGGGGAAGGTCACCCACTATGTTGCTATTTTTTCGGATATTACCGAACGCAAGCTTTCAGAGGAGCGCCTGGTCTATCTCGCGCATCATAATATCCTGACCGAGTTGCCCAATCAGCGTTTGATTACCGAACGGCTTGAGCAGGCCATCAAACAGGCGGAGCGCAAAAAGAAAAAGCTGGCCTTTCTTTCCATTGATCTGGATCACTTCAAACAGGTGAACGAGGCTTTTGGCCGCCCCCTGGGGGATGAATTGCTGATTACGGTGGCCGACCGTTTAAAGACTGCCGTCCGTGACTGCGACACCATCTCTCATTTTTCCGGGGATACCTTTGCCATTCTGCTCACGGAAAGCAGTGAAATCGAGCACACGGCGACCATTGCGCAAAAAATACTGAATCTTTTGTCCAAGCCCGTCACGCTGAATCAGCACACGATAATTATCAGCGGTAGCATCGGTATCAGTCTCTACCCCGCAGACGGCACGGACAGTAAAACCCTCATGGGCCATGCCGATCAAGCAATGGCGCGTGTCAAAAAGCAGGGGCGTAACGGCTATCAGTTTTACTCCGAGGAGATTGGCGTGCACTCCCTCGAACGGATTGAGTTGAAAATGGCCCTCCGAAGGGCACTGGAGCAAAATGAGTTTGAACTCTATTACCAGCCCAAGCTGGATCTAAACACAGGGGAAGTGACTTGCCTGGAGTCGCTCATTCGCTGGCGGCACCCCGAAAAAGGGATTATATTGCCTGCTGCCTTCATTCCGATGGCGGAGGAAACCAATCTCATTATTCCTATTGGTGAATGGGGATTGAGAGCCGCTTGCGAACAGGCCAGACGGTGGCGGGAGAAGGGGCTGCCGCCACTTCGGATCGGCGTGAATTTTTCGGCACGTCAGTTTCAGCAGGAAAACCTGCTCGACCGCGTACTCGCCGTCCTGGAAGAAAACGAGCTTGAACCCGCCGCTCTCGAGCTCGAAATCACCGAAAGCATCGCGATGGATCAGGTGGATAAAGGCATTAAAACCATGAATGAGCTCAACAAGCTCGGCGTGCGGCTGGCCATCGACGACTTTGGGATCGGCTACTCCTCCCTGGGGTATTTAAGACAATTTCCGGTGCATACGCTCAAGGTCGATCAATCTTTTATTAAAAATCTCACCACCAACAAAGACGACGCCGCCATTACCGCCGCCATCATCTCAATGGGGCACAATCTGAATCTTGAGGTCATCGCCGAAGGCGTGGAAACCGAGAGTGAACTGGGTTTTCTAAAAGCCCACCAATGCGACGGGGTTCAAGGTTACTATCTCAGCCGCCCCCTGCCCGCACACCTGCTTGAAGAATTCTTGCTCACCGGAAAATACCGGGGCCTGGCAGCAGCGATCTGACCTGGGCGATTGGGTCGAAATTCGTGGCCGTTATCGGCTTGGGCGACCTTGCTTCAAAAGACCGCTTTTCAAAGAAATGGGCGATGGTCGTTTTGAGGGATTTTTTTCGTAATGATTCTCAATTTTAATTGATTTTTTCATCTCATCGTGATATCTCAGTGCCCAATCTCATCTGTATATTAAAAACAATGTGGTGAAGCTGGGTCAGGGCATCCTATAATTTCCCATGCAAAAAACAATGGTTTTCCATCACCATTGTCAGCGAAAAACGGATCCACTTCCTCCCGAGCCCAAAACCGCCTTCACTTCAAAACAACAAGTTAACAAATAGTTAGCGCATCAATTCCTGCGTTGTACTCACGCATCAGTGTTTCGGCGTTTTTATTGCTTAATTATTGATTCGTGAAAGATTAAGAGGATGACATGACTTTCTTCCCGAACCGATTAAAAACAGAGCGCATCGATATTCCTATGCTTTGGCCATCGAAAAAAAATCAATCACTTGTTCACAGACATATGCCCTTGCCGTACTTCCTTTCTGTCCTGATGGTCCTCACCGGCTGCGCGACTTCCGCTACAAACACGACAATGCACCTCAGAGGCAGTATGAACACTCAGACGATCACGCGTTCCATTGAGTATGATCGTGCTGTCCGTGCCCTGCTTTCCTTAAAACCGGCACATCCCTCTTTTGAGATCGAGGTGTGGACGGATAAAACCGCGTACGTCATTGGGGACGAAATCACCTTCTTTTTTAAAACGAATCAGGATGCATATGTCACACTGGTTGATGTCGGAAGCAGCGGCGCTTTGAAGGTGATTTTTCCGAACCGGCTTCAGCGGAACAACCTGGTCAAAAGCGGCGCGATTCACGCCGTCCCCTCGAAAGATATTGGTTTTAAGGTCCTTGTTAATGGTCCAGTTGGATCGGAGCGTATTAAAGCCATCGCGACGCGGGCGCCCTGGCATATTGGCGGCACCGATGCGCCAGGCTTTGCCACCGTCTCAAGAGGCGATCCCGAAGGAAGCCAAGCCATAAAAAAAGCGCTCAAAAAAATAGAGGCGCAATCATGGGCGGAAGGCCGGACCGAAATACTGATTTTTGAAAATGAAAAAGCACCGCCCGTCATCGAAAGGGAGCGCCAAATCAAACCGGAGCCGCCCGAAAAGCCCATCGATATCACCGGAACACCCGGGATACGGTCTTCCGGGCAAAAGAGGGATACAAGACAATAGATTTCTGATTTGCCATGCACCTGATTTATCAACGAAAACAGGTCTGCTTTACTCTCGTCGGGATTGCCCTGCTTTGCACGCTGATTGTTTCCGGCATGATCTCGCTGGCAGAACCCCTGTTCTCAGATTGGGAAAATAAAACCCTCGACTACCGCTTTAAACTCCGGGGCAATCTGCCGGTCAACCCCCAAATCATCCTCATTGACATTGACGATCAAAGCATTGCGCAAATCGGAAGATGGCCCTGGCCTCGCAGCATTCACGCGGAAATGATCGACATCCTTTCCCAAAGCGCCGCCGCCGTGATCGGCTACGACATCCTCTTTAGCCAGCCAACGACCGAAAGCGAGGACAACACCCTGGAGACCGCCATCCAAAACGCGGGCAATGTCCATCTTCCCATCGGCTTTGAATTGGAAGCGGGGCCAAAAATATCGGCACTCCCCACAGTGAGGCGCGAAATCGGCCCCATCCCGAAACTGAGGGCCGCCGCCGCGGGAATGGGCCACATCTCTTCCAATCGTGACGCGGACGGCACTATCCGACGAGTCCCGCTTCTCGTCAACAGGGAAGGCACGGCTTTTCCCGCCTTTGCAATTGCCCTTCTCCAAGGCTATCTCGATGCGGCGCTCAAAGACGACGCGCTCACCGGGAAAAATCAATTGGTGCTTCTCGGCAAAGGCAGAGACAATCAAGCAAAAAAAATCACCATCCCGGTCAATCAACAGGGGATGATGCTCATCAATTACGCCGGACCGTGGACGGCAACCTTCGACCATTATTCTTTTGCCGACATACGGCAGGCCTGGAAAGACCCGAAAAATCACAAGGATCTCAAAAAAACCTTTCAAGGGAAAATCCTGCTGATCTCAAACAGCGCGACAGGCTACGATCTTAAACCCATCCCCATTGAACCGGATTACCCGGGGGGCGGCATTCACGCCAACGCCATCAATACCATTCTGGATGAACATTTCATCCAGAATCTTGAACCCGGGCCGGTCTTTGCGATAAGCCTGTTTTTATCCATTATTGTTTCCGGCATTATTTTTAACATCAGAAATGGCGCAAGTCTGCCGGTTTGCCTTGTTGTCGTGTTCCTCTATGTTTTGAGCGGCGTCCTCTTTTTCAAAAACGGACTGAACCTGCCCGTCCTGTTTCCAGTTTTGTCAATGTGTTTCACCGCCCTTTCCGCGGTGGTTTATCAAAATATTCTTTCGCGGTTTCACGTCTCCAGGCTCGCCGAGGAAAAAACGATCATTTCCGCGCAGTTCCTCGAAGTCAAAAAAGCGCTTGAAGCCAATACCGCAAAACTCGCTTCAAAACGAAAATCACTGACCCGATTGATGACCGCCGTAAAAAGCGCGAAGGGAAAAGAAGCGGAAAAGACCCGGCAGATCGAAGAGATGCGGCAAGAGCTGGCCCGGGCCGACCTCAAACAAAAAACCCTTTTAAAAGAAAAGTCGGCGCTGGAGCATAAAATCAATGACTTTTCCATTGCAAAAATCGAAAAAGGGAAGCCCCTTGAAGCGCCCTGGGAAGATTTAAAAGAAGAGGCCCGCCGATGCGGCATCGTCACGCAAAACAAGGACATGCTCAAGGCTTTCGAGCGAATCAAAAAAACTGCGCGAACGACGCAGCCGATCTTGATCCTGGGTGAAACAGGGACGGGTAAAGAGCTCATGGCGCGCGCCGTCCACACCCTCGCCTCAGATACAAAAAAGGAACTCGTCGTGGTGAATATCCCCGCCATTCCCGAAACCCTTATGGACAGGGAGCTTTTCGGACATACGAGAGGTGCTTTCAGCGATGCGAAATCCGACAAACCCGGCAAATTTCAAGAGGCCGACGGCGGAACCCTCTTTCTGGATGAAATCGGCGAACTCCCTCTGAATTTTCAGGCTAAACTCCTCCGGGCCATCGAGACGGGGGCTATCGACCGGATCGGCGCGACACGGCCGGAGCGCGTTCATGTCAAAATCGTCTCGGCAACAAACCGGCTGCTTTACGAGGAAATGCAGGCAAAGCGGTTTCGCCAGGATCTCTTTTTCCGGCTCGACGGCATCCGCGTCACGCTCCCGCCGCTGAGGGAAAGAAAGGAGGATCTTGAGCTGCTTGTCGATTTCTTTATCCAAAAAAACGCCCTGGAATTGAAGCAACGCCCCAAGGCGCTTTCAAAAAAAGCAATGGCGCGAATCAAGGCGCACGACTGGCCCGGCAATGTCCGTGAACTCGCGAATGTTATCGGCAAGGGATTTGCGCTGGCCTCGGGCGGCACCGTGACCGAGGCGGATCTCGAATTACAGGGCATGCACGTTCAACCCGAACAGACTGAACACCCGAGGGAAAACCCATCGGAATCGCCGCGTAGCGAAGCACCCGCCCCACCCGATAAGGATTTATCCGACGCTACATTTCTGGCTTTGCTTATGAAAAATAAGTTCAACAAAACAAAGACGGCAACCGAACTCAAGGTGCAACCTCTGACCGTCGGCTCTCGATTCAGAGGGATCTGCCTCAAGACGCTCGCCGCGCACGGGGGCGATGTTGAAAAAGCGGCGGCGGCGCTCAGTAACGGAAACCACGATCCGCAAAAGATGGCGGGTATCATCAGAACGTATCATCAGAACCTCATCAAGTCTGTCGCGCATTTCGAAAAAAGCGAAGAGGCGATCCAGAAGTCCCAGGACCTCTTCAAAAACATCAAGAAAAAATATCATCCCAGCCTGGAGCGGTTGATCAGAACCTATTTTGAATCCCGGCAGGAGGTGGAGCCTTGACCCTTCATTTTTCAAAACATGCGGAGATCCCGTTCTTTACGTTTCTGCTGGTGATCATCCTGCCCATTTTAGCCAGCTTTGGCTGCGGCGCGAAACAAACACACCGCGCGGCGGCATTGTCATCCCTTGAAACACCCCGGCCTGAAAAACCCGTCCCCGTCACACAAGCTGTCCCGATCAACATCTTACAAAACAGGGGGCCGGTATACGCCGCAGCCTTGAGCACGTCGGGAGAAATCCTCGCGCTCGCGGGGCGGGGGGAGATTGTTATATGGGATGTTTATCAAAAAAAGGCCTTGCGGCATCTCACCGGTCAGGCCGGAGATATCACCGCGCTGGCCTTCAGTCCGGACGGGAGCATCCTCGCTGCGGGCGGCAATCAAAGCGTCATGCTTTGGCGGGTGACGACCGGACAATCCTTGGGGATGCTCCCGAGGCAAGCCGCTTATGTGACGGCACTGGCCTTTAGCCCGGATGGCCGGCAGCTCGTATCGGGGACCGCCGGAGCACAATCAAGCCTGACAATATGGAACGTCACGGAAAAACGGGTGGAAAGCGTCTTTTCCTACGACACAAAGTATGCCGACCTCATCCAAACGATCGTCTTTAGTCCCGATGGAGAACGTCTGGCCGCAGCCGGTCTTGATCATCGCATCCGGGTTTGGGCGATGACCCGCCCGATCAATCCCGCCCCCGTTCAAACTCTTTTTTCGCCGGGCATGACCACGCGTGCCATCGCCTTTTCACCCCGTCACAATACGTTGGCCGCAGGTATGGTGGAGGGAGGGATTCTTTTATTCGATCTTTCGACCGGCGGAGTTTTGAAACAGTTTCAGCGGCATCAGGGTGGCGTTGGCGCCCTTGCTTTCAGCACCGACGGGGATACGCTTGTATCCTCTGGAAAAGACCACGTCCTGCGCCATTGGGACATGCGCACGGGTGTTGAGATCAAAAGGGAGCACTTTTCGGTTCAGGCCCAAACCATCCTCCTTTCAAAAGATACAAACTTGGCCGCCGTCATCGGCCCTATCGAAACACGTGTTTTTTCCCTCAGGGAGGACAGAGGCGTTCCCCCGGCCATCCATATCCGCTCGCCAAAAGCCGGTGAAACAGCGCATCAACCGATGATTCGCCTGACAGGGAAGGTGACCGATGATCAGGGTTTGGCAAAAGTGTCGATTCAACTCAACAACGTCATTTGGGAAAGCGGCCGGGCCGGGAATACGCGCGACCTTGTCATAGTGGAAAAATCCGGTAAAACCCGCGAAATGATCATCGACGAAACACTGCCGCTTCGGGAAGGGGAAAACCTCATCACCCTCACCGCCCTGGATGTCGAAGGCTTGATCCGCTCGGAAACCCTCCAAATCCAATACGCGCCCAACCGGGGCACGGTCTGGGCCGCCGTTATCGGTATCAGCCGATATCAACATGTGTCGGGGCTGCGCTATGCCGACGCGGACGCCCGCGCGTTTTATGACTACCTGGTCAACGAAAACAGGGTGCCGGAAAACCAGGTCACCCTGCTCCTTAACGAAGAGGCCACGCTCCAGCGCCTTCGAGACCTGCTCGGCGTGGAACTTCGCGAGAAGGCACGCAAACAGGACACGGTGATTATCTATTATGCGGGTCACGGCGCGCCGGAGCCCGACCGGGGGAGTCCGGACGGGGACGGCCTCGAAAAATACCTGCTCCCCTACGATGCGGACCCGAACCGGCTTTACTCCACGGCTTTTCCCATGACCGAGATGGCCCGCATCTTTCCCCGCCTGTCCGCCGAGCGGGTCGTCATGCTGCAGGACACCTGCTTTTCCGGCGCCACGGGTTTAAACGGCCGCACCATTGAAACCGCCCTTTTTCGTGCCTCGATTTCGGACACCTTTTTAAATCGTCTGACACAGGGAAAAGGCCGCGTCATCATCACCGCGAGCGAGGCCAACGAGGTCAGCGTGGAGCGGGACGACCTGGGCCACGGCGTATTCACGCATTATCTGCTGGAAGCCTTCCGGCACGGCGACATCGACGGCGATGGCTTGATCACCACCCACGAAGCCTTTCGATATGTTTCGGAAAAGGTTCCCGCCGCCACGCGGCAGAATCAACACCCCGTCAAAAAAGGCATCGAAAGCTCGGACATCGTGCTCGGCCGGGTCAGCGGAGGGGAATAAGAGCATGCGGGTCATCATCACATTACTCATTGTTTCGCTGAGCGGTATTCAAGGTTTAACGCCCCTTATTTTCGCGTCGGATCAAAATCCCCCGGTTGTCCGGCACACGCCGCCCGCCTCTTTTTACCCGCAGACGGACATTAAAATTGAGGCCATCGTCGAGCACGCCCATCCCATTGCCGAAGTCCATCTCTGGTATCGGAAACAAGGGGCGGCGCGCTTTCAAAAACAGCCCCTGTCTTTAACGCACGGCGGTACTTATGCGGGCAAACTGGAGGGGGAGGACAACCACATTGAATATTATATTGAAGCGGTCTCCTCGTCGGGCTTTCGCGGTACGGACGGCAGCCGGGGCAAACCCTACTTTTTAGAAGCCCTGCAAGCGCCCGCCGCAGTCTTCCCGGCCTTGAATACCATGAAAACCGGAGAGCACAGCAAGAAGCCTTTTTGGAAAAAGGCCTGGTTCTGGGTGGCCGTGGCCGCCGTGGTTGGTGGCGGCATCGCGGTGGCGAGTGGCGGCGGAGATGGACAAAATACGGGAACCGTCATCGTGGATTGATGAGTCACGCCAGGGCGGGCCCACGTGCCCATCCAACATAGAATCAGGAACAAGCGATTATAAAATGCAAAACCCGTTTAAAAGCTCCCAATACAAGCGCAGGACGGACACGCAGGCCCGCCCCTGCATGGCGTTAATGGTTTTGTTGATTTTTGTTTTTGTCTTGGTCCCGGGGTGCTCCGGCGACGATGAAAACAGCAGCGCGAGCTTTACCATCAATACTCCGCCTTTCCCTGAAATTCAGGAGATGCGCGCAAAGGCCGCCGCAACACTTGAAATCGCCGGACAAACCTGCCCCCTTTCCATCGAAGCCGATTGGACCTTAAAAGGCGAATGCCCCGGTCTGCCCCTTGGGACACATGCCTTCACCCTGACCTACCGGCACAGCGATTTTAACGTCGTCATCGCGGAGGCCTCGGGAAGCCTCACGCTGGATGCCACTGCCCGCACACCCCTCGTCATCCCGGCATTGACAAAAAATCAGGACGACGACGCGGACGGGCACAATAATTTATCCGAAATCCAGTTTGGAACGCACCCGAAAGATTTCGCCTCAAAACCTGCCGCACCCGCGTTTTCCCCGCTTGCCTCCTTCGCAGTTGGCAGTGATCCCAGGGCGGTCGCCGTCGCGCGTCTCAATACAGATCCTGTCCCTGATATCGTGACGGCGAACTGGGCCGACGATACCGTCACCGTTCGGCTGGGAAACTCCGACGGAACCCTGCAAGCCGCAACCACTTATCAAACGGGGCCGGTCGGCGGAGGCCCTCTCAACCCCCTGGATCTTGTTTTAAAGGATATGGATGGAGACGGCGCGCGCGATATCGTCGTGGCCAATTCCGCTGAAGAAAGCGGCGGCGCGGGCAGTGTGGCTGTCCTTCTTGGAAACGGCAACGGTACGTTTCAAACCGCGAAAACGACGGCGGTGGGGAATCGGCCCGTGGCCCTCGTCCTAGACGATCTGAACAAAGACGGTTTTCAGGACGCCGTCACCGGAGACTTTATCTCAGAAAATATTTCCATCCTGCCGGGAAAGGGCGACGGCACTTTTCAAACACCTGTCGCCCCTGGTAGTGGACTCGTGGGCGATGTCACGGCGCTGGCCGTGGGAGACATCAACAGTGACACGCATTTGGATATTGCCGCATCCGTGCTTACATCAGCGTCGGTTGTGATCTTTCTCGGGGACGGGGCAGGCGGCTTTCAAAACCCACTGACAACTCCGGTGGGGCGTATTATTTCACTGTCGCTTGCGGATCTCAACGGCGACCCCTTTTTAGATCTTGCCGCAACCCTTGCGCCCGATCCATCAGATCCCGATCCGGCTCTTATCGCCGTGCTGATCGGCAATAATAACGGGACATTTCAAGCCCCACAATTCTATAAAGCCGGACGCAGCCCCGGCTCGATGGCCCTGCAGAATTTGGATAGTGACGGCGCGCTCGATATCGTGACGGAAAACGAGGGCGAAGGGGTCGTGGCCGTGCTGCGGGGAAACGTCGACGGCAGCTTTCAAACTCCGGTGTTTTTTGAAGCAGGGAAACAGCCGGGCTGGGTCGCCCTGGGTGATTTGAACGGAGACGGGGGGTTCGACTTTGTTTTGACCGACCGCGCTTCAAACCAGGTGTCGATTTTATTAACGAAATGATTGTGAAAGATAAAACAGTCCGCATTTTTAGACGGGATTCACGCATGGATTCATGCATGGTTTTCCATGCATGTGGCACATTGCTCTTTTCGGACACCTGTACGGTCTTCCGTGGAGACAAATCATAAAAGATGATTTATATCAATAAGTTATGAAGTATTCTGGATGAAAAATTCACGCAAAAATCACATTGGCACCCCCCTTGCTCTTATAAAAGGGCGAGCACACTGCATCATAAGGATTTCTCATGATGACGTTTCAACAAAACAGCCCGTTCCAAATCATTCCGGCGCGAAAGTTCGGCGGCTCCGAAACCCACTTTACCCTGCTTTCGCCCAAGGATGTCGCCTTTGTCTTTGTGGGGGCGGCCCTTTTTAATGAACTGATCAAAGCGGCCGGAAAACAGCCGTCTGTCTTCAAACCTCAGCGGCTTTATCTTCGCACTCGCGCCGGTGCGTATTACGTTTCAACGCACCGTTCCATGAAGGATCTCGTCAGCCGGTTCACGCCGGGCCGTTTTCTCCCCATTCAGCAGTCGCTGGCCGTGAATATTCATTTTGTGCGGGAAATTGATTTTCGCGAAAAACAAATCGGGCTTTTACTCGCCGATCAAAAAATCGTCTGGCTCACCATCAGCCGCCGGTATATCAAGCCCATCCGGGAGCGTTTGTTTTGTTCCCTGGCGCGTCAGGATTTCGAGGAATGAGGATAACAACCAAGCAATACAGTGATTCGACCGCATCCTGTCAACGGGTTTGCGGATTTAATTTAACAGTGAGATTGTCTCGAAAACTTTCAACAAACATCGGACTTTTTGCAGAAAAAGCCCGTAAAACAATAGAGCACTCAAAACACAGGGGGAAGACACATGAACAGGCTTCAATACTTTAAAACATCCGTTTTTAAACCGATTGTATACGCCGTATTTTTCACCTTCTTTCTCACCGCCTGCGGCGGA
>JBHHXB010000054.1:0-13541 GCA_046756825.1 Nitrospiria bacterium
AAAAAAGCTAAAATGCGTTTTGATTTCCGTATCCCCGGCCGAATCGTCAACCGAGGTCACGGCCGGGCCGGCCATCAGCCCGGCTTTCCAGTCCCGCGCATGGGAAAGCGAAGGCATCATTAAAATAAATAGAAATAGCCAGTATTTCAAAAGGTTTCCTCCACACGAATGAGTAGTTTTTGCGGCACGGTCCGAATGGTTTGTTTCAAGGTTTTGGATCGTTCAACCGCATCGGAACTATCTTCCAAAAGCGATTCCGCCGCCGCTTTGCCCGCCGCGCCCACCAGGTTATCGCCGGCAAGCTGTTCCGCAACCGCGCCTCCTGCTGCGAGTGCTCCTTTTGAGGTAGATCGCTCAACAATCATGCCGGAATCCGTTGTAACCGTTCCAATCAAACCCGCAGTCTTGTTCAGATCAAAAACAAGCCCTCGCATCAGGAATTCCCTGCCTTGAGGGGTAATCCCTTTTTCGACTAGAAAGTCCTGTTTCTTCGTTCCCGGGTTGTAGGTCGATTCAGCAAACAATGTTGAACCGGGAGGCAATACTTTTTTATCGCCCCGCACTGCCTTGCTCGTATAAATTTCGATAAGCCCCGGTTCCGCACTGCTGGCCGGGCGGCGCAATTCACCCGCGATCCAGGTGCCAATCCGGATACCGAAAACGCGCGTTTGATCGGGGCTGTCCGCATCCGTAACGGCGCCGTAACCGCCAATGCGCGGCGGCGGGATGTAAATCCCGTCTTTCCCTTGATTGAAAATCCCGGGAGAGACCGGCCGGGGCAAAGGGGCGGCTTCCGCCTCTCCCCCCCGCGTCACCTTTTTTTTACTTTGAGGCCATTTTGAATCATCGTTTTTTTCCGTGATATATTTCTCAATCCCGGTATTTCTTTTTTCTTCCCTCTGTTCAGAATCTTGTGCCCTGTTTTCCGGTACATTTTCAGGAGAGGGGTTTTCTTCCTTTTTCACTGCTTTATCTTTTGGCCTGGGAAGCCGGCTCGTTAGATCTTTTGTATTGATCTTTCGTTCACGTTCAGCTTGTTTTTTTAACCAGACCTCATTTAATTCCTGTAGTTCAGCCTTGCTTAGCGCATGACCTGAACCTGGAAGCAGGAGCACAGATAGAAAAATCAGGATCACCATGTCGCTTCAATTTCGCCTTTATTCGTTGTAACCCGCATGGTCAGGTATTCTTCGGGATTCAGATCGCTTCCCTTGATCGAAAGCACACCGTCAAAGACTTGATCGGCCATCAGCCGGGGCGGCAATTCCTGGACAGCATGAATCTCGCCGCTTGTATGCTCCTTTTTATTCACCTGAAACAATTGAATGCCTGTGACGTTCAAGAGTTTATCTGTACTGTTTTCAATTTGATAGACAAAGGAAACGAAACGGCCATAATGTAAAGCGCGGTCAACAAAGAGTGCGATGACGCCATCATCCAAACGCAGTTCCTGTTCCTCTTTAATATTTTTTGTCCTGGGAGGCACCGCGGCCAGTTCTCCAAGTTTATGAATCACTTTTTCTTCCGCAAGGTCGTCCAGTGCCTCTAAACGTCGTTGATACTCGGCTTCAAGCGCTGCGATACGATGATCAATGACTTTCTGAATCAATAACTCTTCTTCCAGCTTTCTCAATTCAAAGACATATTCGGTAAAGTGTTCTTCCAGTTTGTCCGTGATTCTAAGCTCGATGGTAATGTTGTAATCCCCCGCAACCAAAAACAGGTTCCCGAAATATTGCGGGAGATTCTGACCGCGATATTCTTCGGGAACATGGTCTTGATCGATGAGAATGACAAAAGAATTGCGGTTCGGTTTTCTGTCGGTCTTAAAAATTTTGTTGGTCGAAACACTTGTAAAGGGAATGGTGCTGTCATTTTCATCCAGTACAAAGGGGAAAATAAAATGAACGCCCAGATCAGGGACAATATTAACCACCAGATGCGTCACGCGCTCCAGCGTCACCCGCTTCGTTTTTGGCTTTGCGGAAACATCCGAAGAAAAGGCAACACAAAGCAAAAAGCTAATTATCGTGAATCGCAGTAATTTCAATACCCGACCTCCTGAGTGATGTACTCGGATGAAATTTCATAAACAAGGTGATATCAAAGGGGTCTTTGACGGGTTCCTCATTCTTGTGAAACATCGTGAGCGTGCCCCGATACCGCACGGCGCTTTCATGCTCCCCGCGTTTAATGATCTCGGGCGGATTTTCCTCTTGATCAAACTCGATATCCGACCGTGTATTTGCGGTTGCAATTTTATGGAGATACCCGTCCTCTGTGATGAGGCGCTTGATTTCTTCCAGAAGTTCAGGCCCCATCATACTCGTCGCAACCGCATATTCATCAAAAATCGTATGGCTGTTCATAGAAAGATAAAAATCCAGAAAACGCATTCCGCCACTGATAATTTCTTCATCAAGACGTTTAACGGGTTCCAGAAAATCAATGTCTCCGATCACCCGCCCCTCGCTGTCCACAACCAGGAGCGGTTTTGGCAGAAAAGTGTTCAGGAAATAGGAGCCAACCAAAATAACAAAAACCAGGAAAAAGAGGAACCAGCCCAGCACCGCGTAGCGTTGCAGCCGCATAAGAAATGAACCGGCTTGTCCATGTGCCGCAACACCGACCGCCCTTTCACGTTTTGGTGGAGGAGATGGTGGAATCTCATCCTTGTTTTGTTCCGAAAGATCAAGGTTCATCGGGATTTCAGCGTTTTTACCCATACCCTTTTATCCTTATTCCGTTGTTTTCTTTCTGTGTTTGTGAGCAAAATATCCAACCCGCGCTTTTCTTCTTTTTCTTTTCCGTGCTTCCTGATCCAGGGCCTTGCTTTCGTCACTGCGGGATGTTGGGCCATCCCCTCCATCGGCATCCCCCGCGGATACATGAGAAGCCGTGCTCCCCGAAGTCCCGGCGCTGGATCCATCCCCTCCCCTTCCACCCGGAGACCCGCCTGAACGCCCGCCACTTCGGGATTTAGGTCCACCACTATAAGAAGCACCTGGACCGGCCTCCCCGCCTCCAGGCGTTTTTAAACCTAACATGCCGCCAAGCGCGCCGGCCCCGGCCGCGCCAACAGCACCTAAAGCCGAATGCCCCATACCGAAAGCCTTGCCTCCGGGCATCATGGAAGCGCCCGCCGAGAACACCGCCTTCGAGAGTCCAAATGCCGCCGTACCGAAGGGCGCAACCATCGGAAACATCGCATTGGTTCCGGCGAGAACAGCCCCGGTCACAATCGGAGCCGTAATCATGATCATGCCGAGGATCAGGTTAATGGTGGAAAAAAAGGCCCTCAAATTTAACTTGTCGCTTCGGCTTCCGAAGAGATTGACGCTTTGCGAATCGATGATTTTCTGGATGGATTTTACAAAGATATCCCCTGCAAACCCCATGAAAATACCTTCCACGAACGGCCAGAGCAGGGCGGTTCCCAGGACAATCCCCCAACCCTTTAAATAGTTGAATTTCGTTGCAATCGCCATTGGAATGACGATCAGGCCCATGACAAGGGCGAAGGAATAAGTGATCGCATGCGCCACCTGTAAAAAAACATAGACCGACACAACGAACAAATTTGAAACCCAATGCAGAAAAACCATCGGGGTATCCATCGGGCCGATATCCTTTCGTGTAAAGTTTTTCAGCCACTCGGCATCTGATGCTTTGACGCCCAGACCTTTGTCGAGCAACAGTTCAAGTTTTCGCGAGAGGTTTCTGTAATTTCCAAAGTCATCAATGACCAGCAAGACCTCGTTCATAAACATATTCACAAGGGTCATCATAAAAAAATACGATCCGATTAAAATGCCGAAACAAATAAAATCCCGAAATGCCCGCTCCCATTTTCCCAAACCACTCATGGTATCGAGTTGGGTTTCAAGGGTTCGGACCGCAACGGCAATGATCAGTACAAAGGGCGTAATAAAAAGAAAAACATTCGTCGCTATATTTTGCGCCGATTGATAGACCCCGTAGGGTTGTAAAGATAAAACAAGGGCTTCGAGATATTTCACAAGGTATTTTTCCCCATTGTTTTATAGATATTGCCCATACTGGAAATATTTTTTTCTTCCTTTTTCTCCGCCGCCGCCTCTTCCAGGCGTTTTTTCTCTTTTTCACGTTGTTCAATCGCCGCCAGCATCGCAAGTGTCGCCGTGGATTGCGCGGTAATTTGCCCGGAATCGCGTTCCCTGATATTTTTACTCGCCTTGTTCATATTTTTAACGGACGCCTTTCTGAGCCTCCCTAAACGCTTCAGGTTTTTTACCCGGTTCTTCAACGAAACGGCGTAGTCCACATTTCCCTCACCGGTTGAAACCGTACCCTCAACCCCTTCCTGAACCGCGCCTAACATGCCAAACGGCCCGGCATCTTCGAGGAGATCGCCCCGCTGAAATTCCTCGGCAATTTCATTCATATCGAGATTTGCAATCGTCTGATAGGTGGAATGGGCATCGGAAAGCACCCTTTCCACTTCAACGGCAGAATCGAGGTGCCCTTTCGCCACATCGTATGTCGCCTTGAGTTTTGAGAGGATCGCCGTCATTTTTGCGTACACCGCCAGCAAGGTTTTGTTGGCGGCGGGATCGTTGACAACCATCGCCGAACCTGGCGAGGGGACCACAAGATGCAGCAGTAGAAGCATCAGTAAAACAGACCGTCTTTTTTTCATACCAAAACCCCCTTTTTATGTTGCCGGAACAAACGAAGCCGCTCCAGCGGATCGCTTGTGCGTTTTCCAACCTGCTCTTTCAAGACAAGGTCCCTCGGACTCGAAGTGCCCAGATCAAGCAAAAGATCTGGAAAACTTAAATGCAGGTTGTAATACTTTTTGCTGACGGACTGGATGGAAGGCCGCCAGTCAAAATCAATCGGATCAGGAAATTCACGCCAAAGCTTCAAAGGCACTTCCGGCATGGAAATCCGTTCCGCGATTTCCGCCCACTCCGCATTTCTATAGAGCAAACTTGCAAAGTGCATGGAATTGAGCACTTCTTTTTCAATCGCATCGATTTCTTTGGTCCCCTGGGAAACCATGTCGATATTTCCGGCGTTCTTTCTGCCCATGCGTGCAAGCTCTGAAATCAACCGTCCAATTTCCAGCGGGGCGACACGCATGAATTTGTGCAGCTCATCAAGCAATATCGTGGTCGGCGCCGGATTCGCAAAAGCAAAATGGTCGAATTGCAGTGCAATGAAGATCAGATAGAACTTCAAGAGTTTCGGACTGGCTTTTTCGACATCAATCAGGTCAACCCCGGTGATATGATCGCTCAGCTTCAAATTGGTTTGTTGTGTAAAAACCTGTCCTTCGGTCGTGGAAAGGAAGCTGTAAAGGTTCTTTTCCATCAATCTGGCCGCTTCTTCCTGTTCTTTGATCGGCGCGTTAAAATGCTCAAGTTCCCGATGTAAGTCGGGCAGTGCCGGCGCATCGCAGATCTGATCGGGCCTTGCATAAAGTAATTGCAGGGCCGTTTGTGCGGCGGCTTCCTCGTGCACGGTCAAGGTTGTGCGTCCATCGGTCAACAAAAAACCCAGGGCGCCCAATGTCGGGCCGATGACATCCGGGGGCAAAGGCAAACTGGCGTCCTGATCGGCCAGCTTGTAACCGGGCAAGGGATTCACAACGGTCTCTCGTGGATCAATCCGCGTATATGAACCGCCAAAGCCTTCGACAATCCACTTGTAACAAGAGCCGATCTCCGCGATGCACCAGTCCATTCCCATTGGAAAGCTTTCCGCGACCGTCGCAACTTTATCCTGTCCCTTCCCGCTCCCCGTTTTCGCAACGGTAAAGCTATGTGCAATGGCCCCGGTCAAACGGCTAAAGCCGATGAGCTGCCCCGATTCACCCAGACGGAGCGATTCGGGATGCTTTTCTCCCGAATCAAAAACCTGCACGGGAAGCATGTTCGCAAGCTGCAAGCCTTCATCGACACGCCACAACAGGTTTCGGTAGCCCTGCCCTGGCTGGCCGGTTCGCCAAAAAGGGAGTTGCACATCATCATTGCATCGAACCTGTCCTTCACCCTCATCTTCAATGTGCTCGGAGATCAGGGCGGTGGCCGCAATATTTTCTTCCAGGGTCCCGTGCAAGTGGATCACAAAACAGTTTTCAAACATCGGTAATTTGTTCCGGACGACATAAGACCGGAAATCCCGCAGATCATCCAGCTTGGACGTTTGATCTTCCACGCCGCGTTTACTGATCGTTCCTTCTGCGAATTCCGACTGATCTTCCGCCTCTTTTAATCCCGCTTTCCGATCCGTCGGCTTGACTGAAAAGGAAATATGCAAGGGAAGGTTCAAGGTGGACAAAAACATAAACCATCCCGAAAAAGCATCCGGGTAGAAATAGAGGTATAGCACCTTGCTGTGCGCATCGCCGATTAAAATGTGATCCGAAACCTTGCTTGAAGGGGCTTCGGCGATGATCGATTCGGAAAGTAAAAACCGGGGATCATGATGGAAGAGATAACCTTTATTGAAACGTGCCCGGTCATAGCTTTGCCGAACCCGGTTATAATACTCCTGCAAGGGTGTCACCCTGCCGTCCGGCAGCTTTGAAGCCAGCCTCCCGGCCGCTTCGACCAGGGCTTTCGCGGCGCGGCTTTGACGTTTTAACGCCGTTTTCGCCCCGCCGAAAAACGAGGCCACGGGCGGTTTCGTCAAAACAACGCCGACCTGATTGGACATGCCGTAATCGGAAAGATGGTCTGCCTGCGCCTTACGGATTGCTTTTGCGAAGGCCCCGCCCCGCTTGATCCTCCGGTTTCGATAGTCCCGGGCCAATCGGCTGTCCCATTCCCGCCAAAAGTGAAATTCGGCACAATACCCGGCCTCAATCGTCATGAGTGCGGAAAGCAGCTTGCGGGAAAAAAACTCGCGCCCGGGGTCCGGCTGCATTTCAAAATCCATCCCCGGCCAGTCAATACAGGTCGAGACCGCCCCGTCCTGGTGTGCCAGGACATGATCCCCCAAAGGATGACTCCAGGTGTAAAGATCAGGGTATTGTTTGCGTTGCGTTCGCATTCAGGCATCCGTCCATGTTTCAGAAGTGACCCGGTTTCTTTCACGCCGGCTCGCCCGTTTTACGGGCAAAAAGGGCAGTTCGTCTCCAACGCGAATAAAAAAAACAACGATGAAAAGACAAACGAAAAAAAGCACAACCGGAAGCATTTTATAAGGCATCGGCAGCGGGAGACTCAAGGGGCCTGTAATGATCATGCCGATCAAGCCGCCCACGGAATAGGCTGGAACATGTCCAATTTTTTTTAATTTGTATCGATTATTAAAGGCCGGCATCCCTAGTGCTCCCCAATAAAACTTGCAATGGCGTACAACAGGGAAATAACAAAGAGACAAATGCAGGACCCCGCAATCGTGCTGATCCCTTCCGAATTGAATCCTTTCCGCATTTGAATCGCCCCTTTTAAAATCCCGGCGGTCGCGGCAATGATGGTAAAGACGGCAATCGGCCCTGTGATGGCTTTTTGCGCCGCAGGAAGGCCACGGCCCGCAAAAGCGGGCTGTGCGGATAAAAACACAAGGGCAACACTTGCAAGGGCGTACATTTTACCCGAAATAGACCGCACCTTCTTACAGTTTCCCGTAAAAGACCACAAGACTGTACGTTAGCGCAATGATCAGCAAAGCCGCCCCGCCCCCGAACAAGTAGCCTTTTGCACCATCCGGGTTATTAGAGGCTAGCTTGATGGCCCCCCAGATCATGCAACCGGCGCAAATCAAAACCCCGACCAGGGACATAATATTCAAGGTGCCTTTTCCTTTTTTATTGATATTGCTTTTGATCTTTGCTTCACTGCCGCTCATGAACGTCGGGAAATTACTCGCGTAAACTTCTCCCTGAAATACCGGGACAGAAACGGGTATGACCAGTGCGCTTAAAAAAAGGTTGATGACTAAAAATACTGAAAGCATGTTTCTTTTCATGTGCTGTCCTCCTTTTTATTTCTTGGTATACCAATATCAATACGGGGAATCAATACAATTTTTGCCTTATCGGGCGGCTTGTCGCTTAAGCTCCAGTTCTCTTACGGAAATACCATTCAATCCCTTCATGATGCCCTCTCCGATCAAATACAGAAAAGGCAGAGCAAGGACATTCAGGTTTAAAACAATGATGCTGTACATCAGACATTCCTGAACAACGCTCGCCTGATGAAACCATTGAACCAGCTGTTCAGCCTGGGAATCGCTCAGGAGCGGAATCAAAAGTTTATTGGACAACCATTGGCGAACCGGCCCGCCGCCCCAATGTCGTCCTGCTTCAAAAATCGTCGGCAAAAAGCCAGACAGATTGATGAAGACCATCGGCAAGGCAAAGGCCGGCCAGAGTTTAATCCACGTCAACATCATGCGTCCTCCCCTGCTTTGGCCCTGGCCGTCATTTCAGCGATACGTTTCTCCAGGATTCTCATGTCCTCACCCCTCATGTATTTTTCCCAGAAATTGAGTCCTTTCCCGATGTCATGCGTTTTTGGCGGGGGTAACTGAATATTTTCCCATCCCGTAAAATCAGGACGTTTTAACTGGACTTTCCAGAGCGGGTTCCGGGTCTTCCCGCCTTCTTCCAGCAAGGTTGAAATACAGGCTTCTCCCGGGTTGAGTTCTCGAAGTGCTCTTGCATCAATCCGGTCCTGTTTCCGCATGGACATGGTTTCACCCCGAACGACGGAATCCGATTGCATGATTTCAGGGGTTTCAAATTCGCAAAGCAGGCGGCGCACATACTCGGCGGTGGCCCCGCCTTGTGTTCGCATAATGATTTTCGTTGCGACGGTATCATCCAGGGCATTCAAGAAGGTATGACTCACCGCATCCAGATGGGCCTTCGACTGAAAACCGAAGGACAGAGGCATTTCGGCCGAGCGGCAGCGCGCCGAAAACGGGGCAAAACCGGCGTGAAAAAAGCCGCTCCAGTCATCGAAAAAGAGCGGATAAACATCAAGCCCGTCCGTTCCGGCCAGTTGGCGTTTTCTGGCCTCCACCTCGAACATGTTAATCATGGCAACGGCCACATCTTTGGAAAACGCCGTCAGCGGCAAATGACCGTAGAAGGTCTCCCCGTTTTCGACCATCTGCGCGAAATCAATATCCGGTTGATAACAATTCAACCGATCCGTATCGGGGCCGGTAATAAAAACGATGAGACGATTTAAAAGTCCCGCGATATTTTGCATGCGGGTCCTGGCCGGCTGCTCAAACCAGCCTTCGGCAAACCGGATCACGTCAGAATCAACATGCCTGGCTTTTGCCGCTTTCAGAAGGTCCCGCCCGGCTTGCGGCACGGCCAAACCGACATAGAGGTCTTTGAGGTTCACAGGAATTTGCAAGCCCGAAAAAAGCGGAATAATACGAGCGAGAACCGCCCTTTGGTCGTCTGCGTAAAACGTGGTGCTCGTGGTCTCCCCGATCAGCAAGGCCGTTAACCGGTCAGTGACATCCACCGGCTCACCGGAAAAAAGGTTAATGGCGTCCGAGCCTTCAAGCTCGGACGAAAAAAAATGATCGGGTTTGGCCCCCATCGCCACGAATTTTTTGTAAGTATCGATGTCCCCTTTTCCGTCAAATAACGCGTAACCTGATTCGGGCGCATAACTTTTAATGGCCTTCGCCTGCCCCAGGATGACGGATTCGGTCTTGCCTGTGCCTTGCGCGCCCATGGCAATGACGCCAAGATTCAATACCTTTTTACTAATGAGCGCCCTTTTGACCGGGACGGGATGATTCGGATCGGTGAGTTCCAGGGCTTCGCCCAAAAGCCAGCCCTGACCGGGAGAAACCTTCTTTTTGCGAGGCCGGATCAAAACAAAGGTAACGGCGAATATCACGAGACTCAGACCGGGCAAGGCCCAGGAAAGATTAAAAAAGGATCTGGCGATAAAGGCATCGAACACCAGCACGGAAACAATGAGCATCAGGACGGGTTTCATGCTTTTCTCCTTATTCAAAAAGCCCAAACGGGAGGCATGTACAGTAATTGCGCTTCAATCCCCCGGCGCGTCATCCAGCGCCGATGTTTCCCGATCTGTTTTTGATGGGTGCTTGCGACGAAAAATTGTTTAAAAACCATACTCCAGTTCAATGAAATTTTACGGTCACAGTATTTTTCTCTCGCGGTATGGCGTCGTGAAACAGCCTGACCAATCCGGTCGGAACCCATGAGATAATCGTCAAGCAAAAGGAAAAAGAGCTTTCCCGCATGGAGTCCCGCATGTTCACCGTGCGAAGGGTTTAAACCCAGACGGTATAGTTCCGGGCGATTCAGAAAACGGAAATCCCTGAAATCCTTTCTCAATAGAATTTCGCATTGGTTTCGGTGGACGGTGTGCGTCATCACCGGCCCGGAAGACCTTCGATTTCCCGAAGGCAAGGGGGTCTCCAGGAAACGCGCCGCTTTGCGCGTCAAATGCCAGATATTCGGCGTTAAACTTTTTTCAACCTGAACAAAACGCAGATCGCGCAAGCCGGACAATGCACGGCTGACTGTCGAACGATGGCAATGTGTCCAGTAAACAAGCTGCTCTTCCGTGGCGTAGTGAAGGTGCTTGAGTCTGTCCAGAACGCTTTGTTCCGAAGGACTCAAAGAAAGCGGTTTCATTTCTGTTTTTCCTGATAATGGGTTAAAATCTCCGTGGCTCTTTCAATGAGAATATTGAGAAGATCCTCTTTTTTCGGTCGTTTCGGCAAGGCAATGGGTTCAAGGTCTTCGCTCTGCGCGGCAATTTCCTGCATCAATTGTGTCAATTCCAGGGCTTTTCCATAGGGCACCTTGATCAACACCTGCCGGGACTTTTTTGCCAGGATTTCTTTTTTGTTATTGAAATAGCTTCTTAAGGTGAGCCGCCCGCTTTTAATCCGCTCTTTGACTTGATCCGGGGCATCATCCAGGGTTCGCATTTTGCAAACCCATGATTCGCTTTTTCCAATAATCTCTCCGAGGGCCTTGTCCGTCAGATCAAAATCATTCTTCATCCCTGCAAGTTCTTTTGCCAGCTCCAGCGGTTCATAGTCCGCCCGCTGTTTGTTTTCGGCCAATTGAAGTTTGCGTTTATCAAACTCGCTCAGCGCGTTTTTTCTTACGCTCGCCCTGATCGTCTTCGCTTTTAAAATGTCCCGAATCGCCCTTAGCCTTCGCTCGCCGGCAATCAATTCATACCTGCCGCCCGGCAAGGTTTTTACAAGGACGGGTTCAATTTGACCCTCCGCCTGAATACTTTCAGCAAGGGACTCCAGACCTTCAAAGGTTTTTCTCGCCTGAGTCCCGGCATCGATTCGCGCCACGGGAAGAATAAAAGCATCGTCATCCTTGACGGCTTTTGTCCCCGCACGCTCCGGGACTTCGCCGCTCCCCTCTCTCCGCCTTTTTATCTGTTCTTTAATGTCCAAAACACCCTCCTCATGATTCGATCCGGCCCACGACATGGATCGTAATTTCCGGCAACTTGGGCACGTGTGCCGAACTGTTTTCCGGTTGCCCCCAAACCTGTTTATGGCCTTGCCATTTCGCCAGCTTTGCCCGGATTTGTTTCCGGTTATAGTGACCGCTATCCGCTTCGACGGCCACGGGCCGCCCCGTCTCCGGATCGGTAAAAACGGCATCGGGACGATGTCCGTTAAAAGCCGAAATTTCTTCATCCGTCATGCGATTTGCCAAACGAAAATCCTCTGGACGTCCCTCCTGAAAATAAAGCCCGGAGGTAATCAGTTCATGAAACTCATTTCTTTTGGCTCCGATTTCGGGGAGCTCTCCCCCCCACGCCTTCGCCACTTTCTGATTCGCAAACTGATACAAATTTGTCACCCCCTGACCCGGTATAAAACGCCTCGTCCTCCGAATCACCCCGGCCCGCGCAAGCCGCCCTAACGACCGCGCCGATCCGCCTTTCAAATGACAATAATGATTCTTGTTCGCAATTTCTTCTGATAAAATCTGAAGTCTCGACAGATCACGCAAAAATGCCCGGTCGGCCGAAAGGAGCCGTACCTTGACTTCTGAACCGGTAAATTCCAGAACTTTTTTTGTCTTTGGATTGCGTCGTTTTAAGCTCATGCTCAAGACGTTTATCACATAAAAATAAGGAATGCAAGTTCTTTTTTTAAGTTTTTTTAATGCCTTAGAACACTTTTCCATCCGTAAATTTCAAGCCGAAGACTTCCTCAAAAATTTCATCGGATTCCCGCTTTTTGTGAAAAGTTTACCTGTGCAGGTTCAAACTGAATTTAAGGAAATCCGGCGAAATTCCCTTAAAACGAATTAACGTAAACAGACAAAAACCGCTAAAAACTTTCCCGGAGAAAGATCAACGATATTCTCCCAACTTTTCAACACCTTCCAAAGGTTTTATCTCGATTCATACAAAACATGGAAATAAGAAACAATACCGATATAAGACAGATAAACGCTGAAATAAGCAAAAACAAACGGCCTTAAATATCGTTCTTGAAAACAACAGCACACCATTAAAGCTTTGACCTCTCCATAAAAAACCATGGACAAAAAGAGGAAAAGAACTTTCCCGGAGAAAGAAAACAGAACTTTTCTTTTATTATCAATACGTTATGATGAAAAGACAAAGATTAATCCACAGGAGCGAGAAAAAGAAAACGGCTCCGCCGTAAAAACCGGTTAAGATCGCATTATGACAGAAATTCGTTTTTAATTTTGATTTGAATACAACAGACAATCTTCAACCTTTTCAAAGGTTTTGATCCCTTTTTCCGCTTGCGGAACGAGTGCGGAGCAGGTGAATTTAGCGGTGTCCGAAGGACGTATTGAGCTAAATCACCGTGCGAGGCGGGGAAAAAGATGCGCGAAGCGCGCCGAAGGCATCGTTTTACCCACGAGTTCCGCACCAAACACAGCGCGAGAAACGCACTGAACGCCTTGAAAACATTGGAGCAAAGCGGAAATACCCAACGCAAATGAGCAAACACCGCGAAAGCGGCCCGTCCGGGCGTGTTGCGAATGCCTTTAAATGCCCCTCTCTTGTGATTTCTTCACGGCCGCACCCGGCATTTTGACAGGCGCTTTCCTTATCAAACCGTTTGGCTTCTACTGGCAGGACAAAGGAAAAGCTCATTGTAAAGAAACAGAAAAAAAAAGAAAAAACCCAATTTTTCAGGTACGACTTTCAACAGGATTCAAAAACCGGCTTTAAATGCTCTGACGCGGGAGTTTTTCTTTTTCAGGTTGTTGGGTAGCCATCAGGGTATAAACTTTCGCTGTGGCGGCTTCTGAGCCTCAGGAAACGATCTTTTTTTGCAAAGCCTTGATTACCGTGTCCGGCGGTTTGAGGTTACGGCACCTGGGTTGCAGATTTTTTATACTAACTGCGGGAGCGTTAGCGACCTTGTTTTGATCTTGTTTTTGTTTTTTCTTTTGTTTTGATCTCAATAAAAGTTTGAGAGGTTTTTCGAACTCCTTAAAACAAGGCCATGCGTAGCATGGGGCGTAGAGAGCGAAGCGAACGAAGGGTAGGTGCTTTTTCTTTTGGTTCCTGAAATCACGA
>JBHHXB010000055.1:0-13504 GCA_046756825.1 Nitrospiria bacterium
CGCTGCCTCGGCGGCATCTTTTTCAGGCATCCCGTCGTCTCCACTCAGCTTGGGCCGAACCCGCCCAACCCCTTCAATGTAATGACAAAGGACAACTCGTTGCGGTCATGAAATTCAACATAGGAAAGTCCGACGCCCCAACATTGCGCATGGTACTCCACCCGGTGTCCGATCTCAACCATTTCATGTTCATCGTTGTCATAATAAATCCGGTTTGCATAGCGCACGCCCCAGGGCGTGTCGAACACGGCCTCACCCGACCAGAAATCCATCTCCGGGCTGACGGTCTCCCGGTCACCCAAATAATAGGGGTTAAAGAGGTCTCCCTTTTTCGGGATCGTACCGTCCCGGACGGCACGCTGGCCGATGGTCAACTTGAAAAAGGGGGAAAGCGCGAGTCCGAGATCGGTGCTGACCGAGGTGAAGACGCTGTCGTACACATGATAAAAGGCATCCACTTCAAGTGAGAGACCGGAAAAGGGGCGAAGTTGAAGCTCGGTGCGAAGATCGGAAAACCGGCGCGTATCACCCGATTCCGGCGCGATTTTATCTGGATGATAGGTTTCGGTGAATCTGAGCATTGCCCGTGTTTCGGTATTGCCTTTTGCATCCGCAGTGATGAAGCGCTGCGCGAAGGTCGCCGTGATGTTTTCCCGGTCGTGTACCGTGTCGAGTTCGTCGATTTGAATCAAATTGCCGCTGTTTGTGACCGAGATATGTTCATAAAAGAGCTCGGCCTCAATTTCTTGACGGATGTTCCCCCAGTGCTTCGAGCCGCCGCCCTCCAGAGTCAGGCCGGAGGGGATGACATCGCGGCGGATATCCGCGCCGCCCTGCAATCCGTGACGGTACCAGGTTTGGCGGAAACCCGTCCAGGGAGTTAGTGTGGCCGCCGGGCCAAGCGGCACGGGCAGGGCCAGTTTGGGGTAGAGATCGACCCGCTGCAGGTTTAGTCCGGATTCGCTCCAAAAGTGCACGGCCGAGGAATCCACGTTCAAATATAGCGGGCTATTCCCCAGGCGGTAGGCCATGAGGCTGTATCCGATTTCCGGGAGGCGTTGCGGCGTGCTGTCGTTGTCCTGCTTCGTAAGGTCTTGCGTGTAGCGGGCCAGGAGATAGGCATGGGAGACTTCGCCCCGATAGGTCAAAGACAGATTGGATTCGATATTTTGCTGCGCCCGCTCTGCGGTGCGGTCGGACAGTTCGGCCAGGTTGGAGGTTTCGTTCTGATACTTTAAGTCCAGTCTGCCCTCGGCACGGGACGAGAAGCGCTGTTCGTGGTTCATGCGCACTTCCCAGCGGTCAACCCCGTCTTCCTTGTCTTGAAAAAAGTCCGCGTTGATTTCCCCCCGGGTCTTTGTTGAAAGGATGTAGCGGTATTGGAGCCCCGCGCCGTTGCCCTTCGTCCCCCGGTGTTCGACGGCGACGGTTGCGTCCTGATAGTTGCCTGGCGCGATGAAGAGTTCCTGCTTGTAGCGGAAGCCGTGTTTGGAACTGTAGCCGATACGGGGAACCAATAGCCCCGTTTGCCGGTCGCGCTTGGCCGGATAAATAAAGTAGGGGAGGTAGAAAAAAGGCACGTCCTTTACATAAAAACGCGTGTGTTTTGCGACGAGGTATTCATCCACCGTCAAATTCAGGTTTGCCGCGCGGATGCGCCAGGCCGGGTTTTCCCTGCAGTCGCAGGCCGTGAAATCGCCACCCGCGACTTCGAATTGGTCGTCCGCGTGCCGAATGATTTCCCGGCCCGAGATATAGTAGTTGTTTGTTTTGAGGAAGAGTCGGCCGTTGACGAGAAAGCCGAGCTTCGTGTCGATGTTGATTTCGATGCGATTGGCGTCCATGCGGTTTTCGCCGTCGAAATAACGAATGCCGCCCATGGCGGATAATTTCCGTGTCGTTTCGTTGAAGCGCAGCATGTCCGCTTCTAGCTTCAGCGGGCCTTTCTCGACAACGGTTTCGCCATCCGCCAAATAGATATTTTTTCCCTTGAAATATTGCAGACGCGCCGCTTTCAGATGAATCGGGGCGTCGCTTTGTCCCGGGATTTCGGCGGCGGCAAGTTCAGAGAGGGTGAAGCCGGTAATGGCGGCCAAGCAGAAAAGAACAAAGCAGAATGCGATGAGTTGTTTTGTTTTAAACGGCAGCCCCAGAGGGTGTGCGCCATCAAGACGGCGGGACATCTATCCTCGAGTCGGCGAGGGATGTGTTCCCAGGAGCGTGCCCTTGGCTTCTCCGATGGTGTAGAAAGAGCCGGTGATGACCAGCGTGTCTTCGGGTTTCATACGTGACAGGACGTGGGCCACGGCCTCGGTCACGCGCCCTTCAACGGTGACGCGCGGTTTTGATTTTCCCTGCCGCGCCGTAATAGAAGTCGCAATCCCGAGGATTTCTTCGGGCGGGGCGGCCCGTTCCATGTCGGGTTGGGTGGCGATGACGGAATCGGCCCAAGGCAGGAGCGGCCGCAGCATTTCGGCGATTTGTTTATCTTGCATGATGCCCGTAATTAGCCAGTGTGTGCCGTCGCGCTCCGGGTCGATTTCGCTTAAAAAAGCACCCAGCATACGTGCACCTGCGGGATTGTGCGCCCCGTCCAGCAAAATCAGCGGATTTTGCTGGACGACTTCAAGCCGACCGGAGAGCCGGATTTTTCTGAGACCCTCAACAATATTGTTTTCAGTGATCTCAAGTCCCTGTGTCTGAAGCGACTCGATGATGCCGATGGCGGTCGCGGCATTTTCGATCTGATGCCGTCCCAGAAGCGGAAGCTCGATAAAATATTCCCGGAGCCCCGTGTAGTGTATTTTCATCGGGTCGATGAGGGGCAGCGCCCCTTGCGGCGAACTGAGCGTGGCGGAGACTTCTTTCCCGACCGAGACGAGCGGGGCCTTTTTCAAGCGCGCCGTTTCCGCGATGATGGAAATGACTTCCGGCTGGGAGGCGGCGAGCACAACAGGCACGTCTTCCTTGATAATGCCCGCTTTTTCGGCGGCGATTTCCGTCAGGGTCGATCCAAGATAGCATTCGTGATCCAGGTCGATGCTGGTGATGGATGAAACCAGGGGATCGACGACATTCGTGGCGTCGAATTGTCCCCCCAGCCCGACTTCCACCACGGCGTAGTCGATGCCCTGCTCCGCGAAATACAGAAAGGCCAAACCCGTCGTGAATTCAAAAAAGGATATGCGTTCGGATAAGCGGGGCGAGTTTTGCGCCAGTTTTCGCCGAAGACGCTCTGTCAGCCTGACGATCTCGTCATGGGGAATGGGGTCGTGATTGATTTGAATCCGCTCCGAAAAGTCAAGCAGGTGCGGCGAGGTATAGAGCCCGACCCGGTATCCCGCCTCCCGGAGGACGGAGGCCACCATGGCCGCGGTCGAGCCCTTGCCGTTCGTCCCCGAAATATGGATGGCCTTGAAGGATCGCTCCGGGTGGTCAAAATGCGCCAGCAGGGAGGTGATGCGCGCCAGTCCCGGCCGGATGCCCCGCCGCTGCATCTGATAGAGGTGCTCAATGGTTTCAGTATAGGTTGTCATTGCGGGACATTTAACCACAAGGCCCGGGATATTTCAAGAAAGGGGAATCTGGAGACCAGGTCCGAAAAACAGGCGATTTAACGGCGATGGACGTCTTTTTAAAAAACCCCGGGTAAGCCGTATATTTTTCATTTTCCCGCACGCTGGGGATTCATCCACAAATCCACAGGATATCCTGTGGAAAACCGTGGAATATTTTCAGATTGCGCTTGTTTCTTCTTCTGTTATGCATTTTGCTCTTATTTTGTGCGTTGTGGTGTCTAGAATTTTTACACCAGATCATGGGGGTCCAAACGACGATCACGCCCTGTTTTGAGGTTTCCGGCGGGATGGTTGAAGGCGCGCCCTTCTTCTTTAAAATCGTCCTGAACTACACTTAAAAGTGGAGGTCCATGCGCCGGATCGGAATATTTCAGCTCAATCCCCTGTTTTTTGCCTGCGGCTTCTAAAGTTCCCCCCCCCCGTCCGATAGAAAAAGTGTTACACACAATACTTCAATGTCGGAGGAACCAAACAATGCGGATCATGCGTAGCAGGAAGGGTTTTACAATGGTGGAAGTAGTGGTGGTCATCGGCGTCGTCGCGCTTTTGGCGGGGGTGATGGTCCCGCTCATCAGCAAGAACCTAGAGGACGCCAAGGTCGCCCGGGCGAAAAACGAGGCGGTTGTCCTCGCGGCCGCCATCGGCAATCTGTACAAGGATACGGGATTCTGGCCCTCTACGAACCGGAACGGGCCGAGCGGCGGGGTGGACCGGCTTGCCAGCAATGTGAATAAAGTCCCGCGGGGACAGGCCCGGGGCGCGGGTTCGGCCGCGCGGAATTGGGGCCGCTTCGGCAGTGTCAAGGCCCTGGATGACTTTCTCTACTATAACAACCCGGACGATAATCGCGGTTCGGGTGCTCAAAACGAGCGCAACCAGGACTATCCGACCTCCGGGGAGTTTAAGTGGGGCGGCCCTTATATCGAAAAGCCGAATGTCGTCGATCCCTGGGGGAATGCCTACATGGTCAATGCCCGCTATTTCTCCGGCAACCCCCGGTACAACGGCCCGAAAAAGCACCGGGTGTATGTGCTTTCCGCCGGTCCGAACAAGGTGTGGGATACCTCCTTTAGCGACAATGTCGGGGACGGCCGGGATGAAATCGGCGGGGACGACGTCGGCGTGACGGTCGCCTTACGCTAATCCGGAAAAAGGCGGGGCTTGCGGGCCCCCGCCACTTTCCCGGTTTTATGATGATGACACAGAAAACCCCTCCCAAAAAACGCTCCAAGCCGCTCGGCGAAAAGCTGATTGAAGCCGGTCTGCTGACCTCTGAAAAGCTGCGGGTCGCGCTTGAGGAGCACAAGCGGACGAAAAGGCTCCTGGGCAAGATCCTGGTTGATCTGAAGTTTGTCACGGAAGATGATATCTCCAGAGTCATCGCCCAGGAGGCCGACACGGCCTTCGAATCCCTCTCGGGCACGGATGTTTCAGAGGAGGTCCTTTCGCTTATTCCCGAAAAATTGGCCGCCGGGGGAAAACTCCTGCCCGTCGCACGGGATGGAAACTGTCTAACGCTGGCGATGGTCGATACCTTTGATATTGTGGCGATCGACAAAGTTCAGGCACTGACTAGGCTTGAACTCAAAATCGTCGCTGTCACGGAACAAACCTTTCAGCAAGCCTTCGAGCGATGGTACAGCACGGCGGAAGCGGGGGAGCGCTCGCTTGAGGAGGCGATCAAGGCGGCGGATCACCGCTCTAAAGTCGAGGTTGCTTCCGAGACGGACGCGCCGGTGGCCCGGATGGTGAACGAGATCATCGAAACGGGCATCCGCCAGCACGCCACAGATATCCACATCGAGCCCGAAGACCGCATTGTCCGCATCCGCTACCGGGTGGACGGTGTTCTCGTCTCCGGGGCCTCCATTCCGAAAAGTATTCAGTCCGCCCTCGAATCCCGGATCAAAATCATCGGCGGCATGAATATTTCGGAGCGGCGCGTCCCGCAGGATGGCCGTATCACCTATCAAGAGCATGGACGGAAGGTGGATATCCGCGCCTCTACCCTGCCTTCCGTTTACGGCGAGAATATTGTCCTGCGGGTGCTGGATCTGGGGAAGGTCGTCGTCGGGCTTGAGGGACTGGGCTTCAGTGAAGAGAATCTGGCCATCTTTAAAACGCTCCTGGAGAAGCCCTTCGGCATTGTCCTGGTCACGGGTCCGACGGGCTCCGGAAAAACGACCACGCTGTATTCCGGTCTGCTCCATATCAATTCGCTGGAAAAGAATGTCATGACCCTCGAAGATCCGGTCGAGTACCGCCTGCCCTTGATCCGGCAGTCTCAAATCAATACCAAGAGCGGATTTACATTCGCCGCCGGGCTCCGTGCGCTGTTGAGGCAGGATCCCGATGTCGTGCTGGTCGGTGAAATACGTGATTTGGAAACCGTCGATATGGCGATTAGAACCTCCTTGACCGGCCACCTCGTACTCTCCACCCTTCACACGAATGACGCCGCCTCCGCGCTCCCGCGTTTGATCGACATGGGCGTCAACCCCTACGTGCTTCCCACCACGGTTGCGGGCATCGTGGCGCAACGGCTTGTTCGCAAGGTCTGCGGGGACTGCACCGAGCCCTATCAACCGAGTGACACGGAATTAGAGGCCTTCGCCCTGGATGCCTTGGACCAACTGGAAACGGTCAATTTCAGGAAGGGCGCGGGCTGCGAACATTGCAGTAACACAGGATATAAAGGCCGGATCGGTATTTATGAAATTCTGACGATGAACCGGGAGATTATCGCCCTCGTCACCGGCAAATCCTCGGGACGGGCTATTTGCGAGGCGGCTGTGGCGGCGGGCATGGTTGATATGAGGGCGGATGGCGCGAAAAAGGTTGCCGGCGGTGTTACGACTTTTTCGGAGGTGATGCGGGTGACCGAGCGCCGGGTCAGCATTCAAAACAGGAACACGGGAAATGGGTGAATACCTTATGCCGGAATTTCAATACCGTGTGTTCAATCAGGAAGGGGCCGTCTCCAGGGGATTGATGGAGGCCGTCAACGAAGTGCAGCTTGAGGAAAAGCTGGACGGCTTCGGCTACACCCTGATTGAGGCTCAAGAAAAACCCAGGTCGGTGGCCTTTCAATTCGGCGTGCCAAAGGTCTCCCGCAAAGACATCCTGAACATGACGATTTACCTGCACACGACTTTGAGTTCGGGGCTTACGCTTCTTTCGGCCTTAAACGGCTTTGTCGAACAGCAGCCCGAGGGTCATTTTAAAGACGTCCTGAAAGGGGTGGCCACGAATATCCTGGACGGCGACCTGTTCGCCGAATCCCTGCGACGCTACGACAGGGTTTTTCCGCCGCTCTATATTAGCCTGATTGAGGCGGGAGAGGCCTCGGGACATCTCGACGAAAGCCTGAAAAATCTCATCACCTATCTGGAGGGGCAGGAGAAAATCGCGGCGGATGTCAAGCAGGCGACGGTCTATCCCGTCGTCATTCTTTCCCTCGTCGCCCTGCTTCTTATTTTTATTCTCTCCTTCGTACTGCCCCGCTTTATGCCGATCTTCGAATCAACGGGCATGGCATTGCCGCCCGCCGCGCGGTTTTTGATGGGGCTTTCGGCGTTTTTTCAGAACGGTTGGCCCTACTTGATCGGCGGGGGCGTGCTGTCCTGTGCGGGGTTTCACCTTTTGAAGCGTGTGGAAAGGGTGCGTTTCCTGACCGACCGGATCAAGTTGAAGCTTCCGCTGTTCGGTACCCTGATTATGAAGGTCTCGATGTCCCAGTTTTGCTACAACCTCTCGACACTCTTGAATTCCGGGATCGAAGTCCATCAGGCCTTCGCCCTTTCGGAACGTGTGATCCAAAACCGTTTTATCGCAAAAACCGTTCGACACGTTCGCGCTCAGGTTGAGGAAGGTGCTTCCATCACAAAAGCGATGCGGCAAAGCACGCTTTTTCCGGCCCTGGTCATCCAAATGCTGGATGTCGGTGAGACCTCTGGCTCGCTTCCCTACACCTTGAAAAAGGTGACGGAATATTACGACCGCGAAGTGGCGGCCTCCATTAAACGAACCTTTTCGATTTTGGAGCCGGCCATCATTCTCTTCCTCGGGCTTGTGGTCGGCGGGATCGCCGTCATTATTTTTTCAACACTGTACAAAGTCATTCTCGCGGTTGGGCAAAGTTAGCCATGTTGCTGGATCAGAAAAAAATCGGCGTGGTGTTCAGTGAAGTGGACGTACGGATCGTCGATTGCGTCTTTTCGCCGGACGGAGGTTATCAGGTCAATCACGCCGTGAAAATCGAGCGCGGGGACAAGAACGACATCGAACTCACCATGGAGATCAAGGCTATCGCAGATGAACACGCGATGGCCAGGCATCCGGCTTCTGTGACACTCCCGGATCAGGACTTTGTTTACGACCGGTTTTTCGCACCTAAACTTTCAAAACGCGACACCCGGAAAATGGTGCTGCGTGAAGTCAAAAAACAGCTCGATTTGCCGGAAAAGGACGTGCTCGTCGACTACCATATCGGCGAGACAGCGGGGGAGACCGGCGGCAGAAAATCCGAAATCCGTTATCTGGCCGCGCCCCGGACACACCTCATGCGCTACGCCGAAATCCTGACGACAGCCGGATTAACCGTCGACGTGGTGGTCCCTTCTTCCATGGCCATGGTGCATTTGATGTCTGCCGGGATGACGTCTGTCGGCGGACCAGTCGCCTTCATTTATCTGGGCGCAAATCGTACAACCATTGCCGTGGTGGAGCAGGATCATGTCGTTTTTACACGCCGTCTGGCGCTGAGCCCCTTTGAACCCTCACGCCAGTTCGACGAAGCGGGTGACGCAGACCTCACTGCTTGGTTTGACGACGCGGTCCGTGAAATCAAAAGAACGCTGTTGTATTGCAAAAAGGAAATTGTCGGACAGGATGTCAAACAGGTCCGCATTGCCGCAGCGCGGCCGATGTCTCCGGAGCAGGTCGAGGACTTGAAAGGGAAGCTCGGCGTGGACGCTGTTTCCCTTTGGCAATTTGAAAACAAGGGAAGCGGCGGTGGCGATGTGGATCCTGCGGAAGTGGGGCAGATCGAAAAGGGCTACCTTTTCGCGCTGGGCGCGGCGGCCAGCGCCGTACGGAAGGAATGCTTCCACCTTTTACCCTGCTCCCTGAAGATGCGACGCTTCTGGTCCCTGTTCTTTAAAGCCGCCGCGTCCTTTTTGATTTTTTGCTTGATTGGGAGCCTGGGCAACTACTTTGTCCAGCGTGAAAAATTACAAGCGCTTCAAATCCTTGCCGGGAGTGAAATCTCGCCCGCGCTTCCCGAAGAAGTTACGCAGGACACACTCGAACGGCTCGTGGCCGAGCAGGCCCGGATCCGGGCCAAACATGAAATTTTAAGCCTGCTTTGGCATCGCCGCCCTCCGCTTCAACCCTTTTTCCAGGTGCTGAGCCGGGCCATGCCTAAGGATGCCGTTCTGCTTGAGGCTGAAATCGTCCGGGAAGAGGGGGTGTGGGTTGTCCGGCTCGACGGAAAAACCCTCGGAAGGCGGGGATTCGACCGCGTGGCGGCCTTCTCGAAATGGGCCGAACAATTAGAGGCCTCCGCCCTTTTTGAGGAAATTGTTTTTTCTCCGCCGGAAGACAGGCCGGACATGCGCAAGGGCATGCCCTTTCAAATCCGGGCGAAATTTAAGCCCAAGGAGCTCTGGCCGATGGAGGACGCGGATGCCTGAGAAGTCCGTTCACATCCTGTTTTTTATTGTGCTGTCTGGCGCCGCCGTCGTTTCTTGCTACTACTCTTTTGTGACGATGGAGCATGAACTGATCCGGCTTGAGTCCGGCCTGACAAAGCAAGACCGGCAGCCCTTCCGGTTTGAGGCGGACGTCGTGGCGTCTCCCGCCCCGCAGGAACGCGTCAAAGCGCTTTTCGTCAAGGCCGTGCCGGAAAGACCGCATCTGCCCCAGGCTGTTCATGCGCTTTCCCTTCGGGCGAAGCGGGCAGGCCTCCGGAATGTATCCCTGGTCGCAGGTGAGCGGACGGAAGCCGATGTGTTCTTCAGGGGGCTTAGAGGATATCAGTGGCCGGTGACAGTCCGGTTTGAGGGGCGGTATCTTCAGCTTGCCCGGTTTATTCACGGGATCGAAACACTTGAAAGGGCGGCTGAAATCACGGGTCTCTCGTTTGTGAAAGGGAAGGCGGGTATCTCCGCCGAACTCAAACTGCTTTTTTACAGTCAAACGGCTCCGCCGCCGTTCTCAAAACCGGAGCAAAAAGACAAGACGGACGCAGTGCAGGAAGACGGGGAGGAATACATGGAGGAAGGCGATGCGCTTTAGGGTGGGGAGGTTGCTTTGATTCGAAGCAAGACCTTCATTATCACCCTTGTGGTGGGGCTGATCGGTGTTGCGGCCTACAATATCCATTTTTTCTTTCTCAAGGATCGGGAGGGCGATGCGGCCGTGGAATCGGGTTTTGTGCAGGCCGGTTTTTCGGACATGGATGATGAAACGATGCCGGATTCCGGCGAAGCGGGCGGCGAAGGGCCGAATGTGGCTCCCGGCAACGGCTCGGTACAGACAGAGGCGCGGCCACCGGTCAAGCTTATTTTGATCGAACAATTATCCCAAAAAAGGGATGCCGTTCGGCTGAAAGAGGGGGATCGCGACCCGTTTTCGGTACAGGGAAAAAGGCGGCGCGCCGCGGCGCGTTCGGCAAAAAAGGCGCAGCCCGAGACGGGCCTTTCTCCGGACAGGATCAAAATGATTTACATCGACAACGAAACCGCATTTGCCTGGGTTGATGGGAAACGCTGGCAAAAGGGAGAGATGATCGGCGGCGAACGGCTCGTCGGGATTCGTGAAAACGCCGTCTTCCTGGAAAAGAGGGGGGATGTCCGGGAAGTCCGTGTCATGCCGGCACGGGCATCGGCAAAGGGGATCAACATTGATTACGAAAAATAAACAACGCAGGCTTCGGGCTGCTTTGTTGCTTCTTGGACTGTGGCTCTTTTCCGGCTGTGTTTCAATGTCGCCGGCCCAAAAGGAAGCGGTTCTTCCGCCGCCCACCCTCGACTTGCAGGAAATGGTCGTCTACGGCGCGGGTCGGCGGGCGGCCGATCACCGCCGGACATGGGTCAAGTCACTCGTTATCCACGAGACGGATATTCGGGATGTGCTGAAGCTTTTGTTTCAGGACAGCGATCTCAACCTGGTCATCGACCCGGAGGTTCAGGGCTCGGTTACGCTCCACTACCGGGATATGCCGATTGAAGCAATCATGGAGTCCATTTTGACCACGAACGGCTATCTCTACACCATCGCCGACAACACCATACGGATCGGCAAGCGCGGCACACGTATTTTTAAAATGAACCTGAGCACCCAGGGTGAAACCAGCGCCTGGGCCACCATTGAAACCGAACTCAAAAAAATGGCCACAGGGGATGGGCAGGTCATCCTTAATCCGATGGCGGGCACCATCATGGTCACCGACGAGGCGGAGAAGCTGGATCGCATGAAGGACTACATCCGCATGGTCGAGGAGGCCATGTCCCGGCAGGTTTTGACCGAGGCCAAGGTCATCGAGGTCGTCTTGAGCGACTCCTTCCAGTTCGGCGTGGATTACTCGCTTTTCGCGAACACGATCGGTGTTTCGGCGGACGGCGTCCTGGCGGGCGGCGCGACGCTTGCCCAGACTTTGGCCCCCAAGGGCGGGGTGTTGAAATTCGGCGTGACCAAGCCAAATAAATTTTCGACGCTGCTGGAGCTCTTGCAAACCCAGGGACAGGTGAATGTGCTGTCGAGTCCGCGCATCGTCACGCTCAACAACACGACGGCCACCATCAATATCGCCGAGAAGATTCCCGTCATCGAGCGCACCATCGTTGATACGGAGTCCGGCAGCCGGACGGAGTTCGACATCAGTTTTCAGGATGCGGGTATTACACTGGACGTGACCCCGAAAATCGGCCCGGACGCTGAAATGATTGTGACGGTGAAGCCGAAAATCACCGAACAGACGGGCACGGTGACGACGCCGGACGGCTCACAGTCGCAGCCGATTTTGAATGTCCGCGAATCCTCCAACACGATACGCGTCCGGGATGGTGAGTCCATCGTTATTGGCGGTTTTATTCAAAACAGAAAGTCCGAGGAGATTTCGAAAGTACCATTTCTGGGCGACCTTCCCGTCATCAACCCGCTCTTCCGATCGACTGCGCAGCGGATGGAAAAAGTGGAGCTTATCATTGTCCTCACCCCTAAAATTCTCACCAGTGCGGTCAACCGCAGGATGCTGGACGACAGCCTGGGACGTATCAAAAACCTGACCCGGCCCTTTGGCGCGGGTATTTTACAGGGAGAGGAAACGAAGGATTTTACAGGGGGATTTTTCGGTCACGACGGCGCGTCCCGCTTCCTCGACGTGATTGAAATTGACGCGGGGCGTGTGACGAAGGGGCGGCCCGAAAAAGGACGCCATGTCAGCCGGAGCGGCATGGCCGGGCATCATCTTGAAAAGGGCAGAGACGCCTTTGAAAAAGGCAGGCTTGAGCAGGCCGCCGCCGCTTATGAAAAATCACTTTCTTTTGATCCGCTTTGGGGAGAGGCCTACTGGCGGCTCGCTCTCGTCTACGAAACAGTCGGTAATCAAGGGAAAAGCCGGCAGATGACCGAGCGCTATTTGCAGGAGGGCGAAGCCTCGGCGGGGCCGCTGAATCGCCTGGCCATGACCTATTCTAAAAGCGGGGATCAGGGGCTCGCCGCACAACTTCTCGAAACCGCACTCAGAACGGATCCACAAAACCCCATACTCCACAATAATCTTGGTGTGGTTTATAAAAGAATGGGACGGCTTAAAATGGCCGAGCAGGCCCTTCGAAAAAGCCTCCGGAGCTTCGAGGACTATCCGGAGGCCCTTTACAACCTCGCGCTGGTGCTTGAAGCCCGAAAATTATACAAAGGGGCTGTCTTATACTACGAACGGTTCCTGGCCCGTGTTCCCCATTCGCTCAACGAACCGCTGGCCAGGGTGAGGGCGCATATGGAAATGTTGGCCGTTTATCTCCAGGAGGAGCGCGTTTCCGGAATGCCGGAAACGCCGGAAATACTTGAGAAACGCGTGGACAGACGTTTGAAATGAGGTCTCGAATCCAAGGCCGGGTTTTTAGGACACAACGCGGCATAGGAATGTTTGAAGACGGTTTTACGTTGATTGAAATCATCATCGCGATCGCCGTGCTCTCCATCCTTGCGGGGGCGATGGCGCCAATGGTTTCGCAAAGGGTCAATGCGGCCCGGGAAGAGACGACTCACTTGAAAATGCGGACCCTCCGGGAGGCCCTGCTCGCCTATGCCAAGGATACGGGCGATTTCCCAAAAAGTGGAAAAAACGCCGTGGCCAGTCTTTCGGCTTTGGAGAATGCCGGAAGGAAAACCCCTCCGGGTTGGCGGGGGCCTTATATTGTCGGTGCGCGCACCAGCCAGGATTACGCGCGCGATGCCTGGAATGCACCTTATCTTTACAGGGTCGAACAATCCCGGAAAAACGGGCCGAAACAGGTTGTACTGACCAGCACTGGCCCGGACCGGCACCTTGGCGGCCGGGACGATATTTCGATGAAGATGCTCATGCCAATGGAAGGGACTAGCGATTTAATTGAAAAATCCAAGGAAACCCTCAAATTGATTGCGGGAGATATCTACGGCAGGGCGCCCAGTGGTGCGCCAAAGGGGTATCAGCCGCCAAAGCAATGGCGAAAGGATGCCTGGGGGAATGCCGTGCGCTATAAAATGTACAATTCTTTTTCAGCTGTGGTGTACAGCATGGGACCGAACGGCATTGACAACAAGCTTGCAAAAGACGACCTTTTCCATGCATTGGTCTGGAATCCGGCGTCCGGCGCGCTGTCCGGTAAAAAGGACGACGACTGTAAAAAAGGCAAGAAAAAGAATAAGTGCAAGTAATT
>JBHHXB010000056.1:0-13396 GCA_046756825.1 Nitrospiria bacterium
CCTCCATACATGTTGTAATAAAAGAACCTTTGGCTTAATCCGATTTTTACACATTTAGACATCTGTTTTGCAGTAAGGGCAGATTTTCCAATCCGGTTTGAGTCGTTTTTTGCAACCGCCGCAATTGAGTTTCACATCAAATTTACAATGCGGGCAGGCGACAAAGTCAAGGTGTATCGGCATCCTGCACTGCGGACAGAGCGTTTGGATTTCTTCCTCCACGTCAATAACCCGGTGGACTTCTTCCAGAGTCGTCATCCCTGAAAACACCTTTTTAAGACCATCCTCGCCCATTGTCGTGAATCCCTGCGTTTCCGCGATCTGACGGATTTCTTCCTCGCTCCGGTCGCCTGAAATTGCTTCCTTGACCTTGGCATCGAAGGTCAGGATCTCAAAAAGCCCGGTCCGGCCATAATATCCCGATTGGTTGCATTGCTTGCATCCCTTGCCCATGAAGGTTTTCTTGGGCTGCTTTGAAGATTCGGCGTCGCAGGCCCGATCCGCCCCACCGTCCTCAAAGGGCACCTCAACCTTGCAATGTTCACAAATTTTTCTGACCAGTCGCTGCGCGACCACACCGATGACAGAGGACGCGACAAGATATCTTGGAATACCCATGTCCACCAAACGCGTAATGGTGGAAATCGCGTCGTTCGTATGGAGTGTACTGATGACGAGGTGACCCGTGATCGCCGCCCGAAAGGCGATCTCCGCTGTCTCAAGGTCACGGATTTCACCCACCATAATGACGTTGGGGTCTTGACGGAGAATGGAGCGGAGCGCATTCGCGAAGGTCATGCCGATTTCCGGCTTCACCTGTATTTGATTGACCTCCTCCATGTTGTATTCAATCGGATCCTCGACGGTCATCATGTTAATCCGGGGGGATCGTACTTTGTTAATCAGAGCATAAAGAGTCGATGTTTTTCCGCTTCCCGTCGGTCCCGTCACCAGGAGAATCCCCTGCTTCCGGCTCACGAATTTCGACAGCTTGTCATGGTCCGTTTCGGACACCCCGACGTTTTCCAATTCCGTCGGCACGGCGTTTTGGTCCAGAACCCGAATCACGACTTTTTCGCCGTATTGCGTCGGGAGTGTCGAAACCCTTAGATCGACGTCCCGGTCGCTGATCCGCGCCCGGATCGCGCCGTCCTGCGGGAGACGGCGCTCCGAAATATCCAGCGCCGCCAAAATCTTGATACGGGAGACCAAGGCGCCCTGCACCCACTTCGGCAAGGCCATCTCCCCCTGAAGAATACCGTCGATCCGAAAACGGACCAAAATGCTGTAGCGCTGGGCGTCGATATGAATATCACTCGTCCGCGTCCGCATCGCCTTTGAAAAAATGAGATTAAAAAGACGGATAATCGGGGCTTTTTCACTTTTTTCCTTGAGATCTTCAGAGCCCGCCGCCGGAGACGGCGCGAGGGTCGGGACGATTTCGACCACATTGGACTGAGTTTTTTCGGAATCGTGAAGAATCTCCTCCAGACTGTCATCCAGATTGTAATGCCGTTTAATCGCCGATAATATTTCAGACCGCGTCGAAATCAGGGGCTTGGGCTCGCAATTACTTAAAAAACTGATGTCTTTCAAGCAGCCGTAATCCAGCGGGTCAGCCATAGCGATGACCAGTTGATTTTTATTGCATTCAATAGGGATGCAGACAGATTTGACGGCCACATTTTCCGGCACGGCCGCAATCGCGTTGGGTTCAATCGTCGCGGTCTCCAATGAAATATAATCGATCCCCAACTGACTGGCGAGCGTATTGGCGATATCAAATTCAGAAACAAATTTGAGGTCGACCAAGACCTCGCCCATCCGCTTTTTTGTCCGCTTTTGCTCTTTAATCGCAGTGGCGAGGTCCGCCGGAGTAATCAGCTCGGACTCAAGCAGAATTTCTCCGATCCGGCGTTTCGTGAGACTGGGTTCCTGCATAATGATTTAAGGATAACTCAAACAAAATATTCCGCAAGTCAGAAACAGAGTTGGATTTCAATCCATCAAAGTTTCTAAAAAACCGCTCACTCTATATGCAGATTTTGTATGAACTGGATTAAACCCTTTCAGCGGCTTTGATTTACACGGAAACTCCTGTAAAATGCCGAATTTTGGTGGAGAAGACTTGAATGATGGATTATTCCAAACTACTCATTCCGACCCTTCGCGATGATCCCTCGGATGCCGAGACGGTCAGCCACAAGTTGATGCTGCGGGCGGGTCTCATCCGAAAGGTCGCGGCGGGCGTGTACTCCCTCCTGCCCCTGGGCCTTCGCGTCCTTTCAAAAGTTGAAAAAATCGTGCGGGAGGAAATGACGGCGGCGGGCGCGCAGGAAATCCTCCTTCCGGCGCTTCAGCCCGCCGGGCTTTGGGAAGAAACAGGACGATGGCAAAAATACGGAAAAGAATTGATGCGGCTCCGGGACCGTCATCAGCGGGACTTCTGTCTCGGCCCGACGCATGAAGAGGTCATCACCGACCTGGTCCGCCGGGAAGTCCGCTCCTACAAGCAGCTCCCGCTCAACCTGTTTCAGATTCAGACTAAATTTCGCGATGAAATTCGTCCGCGCTTCGGATTGATGCGGGGCCGCGAGTTCATCATGAAAGACGCCTACAGTTTCGATTCGGACTCAGGTACCGCGGAGAAAACCTATCAAACAATGTACACGGCCTATCACCATATTTTCCGGCGCGCCGGTCTGCATTTCCGGGCGGTGGAGGCCGACTCCGGACTCATCGGCGGCTCCTCTTCCCATGAGTTCATGGTGCTGGCCCAAACCGGCGAAGATGCCATTGTCTCCTGTCAAAAATGCGATTACGCCGCCAATATGGAACAGGCGGAGGTTACGGCGGCAACAGCCGCTTCCGATCCATGCGAAACCCTTCCTGCAATGGAAACGGTCTTAACGCCGGGCAAAAAATCGGTCGAGGACGTCAGTGCCTTTTTGAAGGTATCTCCCGCACAATTGCTGAAAACGCTGCTTTTTATCGCCGATGACAACCCCGTCGCCGTCCTCGTGCGGGGAGACCATGAAGTCAACGAAATCAAACTCCAAAAAACGCTGGGCGTGGCCGAGTTGACCCTGGCCGACAAAAAAACAGTGGAACGCGTCACAAAAGGCCCCTCCGGTTTCTCCGGGCCGGTTGACCTGAAAAATATCGAAATCATCGCGGACAACGCTGTCGCCTTGGGACGCCCTTATATCATCGGCGGAAACCGATTGGACACGCACATTCAATATGCTATCGCGGGCCGCGATTTTGTGATCAATCGTCAGGCCGACCTTCGAAATGTCGTGGCGACAGACCCCTGTCCGCGCTGTGGCGAATCGATTTCCATCGATCGGGGAATTGAAGTCGGTCATGTCTTCATGCTGGGCACGAAGTACAGCGAGGCGATGGCGGCCACGTTTTTGGATAAACAGGGAAAGCGGCAGCCCTTTGTGATGGGCTGCTACGGCATCGGCGTCTCCCGCATCGTAGCGGCGGCGATTGAGCAGAACCACGATGAAAACGGGATTATCTGGCCGCGGCAAATCGCGCCCTTTGACATCGAAGTCATTCCGATGCAGGACAAAAAAGAGACGGTCATGGACGCGGCGAGACAGCTTTCAGCCTCCCTTGAAAAGCAGGGCTTTGAGGTCCTGTTTGAAGACCGGAGGGAACGCGCCGGCGTGAAGTTCAATGACGCCGATCTCCTGGGCATTCCTTTTCAAGTCATCGTTGGAGAGCGGGACCTCAAGGAAGGGTTTGTGGAGCTGAAAAACCGCCGATCCGGGGAAAAGCAACGAGTGCCCCTGGAAAATGCCAAACAAGCCATGACGGCACTTCTTGCGCAACAATAAACGCCCACACCTGCGATCAAATCTAAAAGTGGTCGGGATTCTAATCGAGCTTTGCGCCCACGAGGGTGTAGGGGTCGATTTTAGCGTTGTTTAAACGCATGCCCCAATGCAGGTGGGGGCCGGTGACACGGCCTGATTTTCCGACGCGGCCGATTTGACGACCGGTTTGAACCACATCGCCCACCTGAACATCGACGGCGGAAAGATGAAAATACATACTGAAAAGCCCCAGGCCGTGGTCAATCACGACGGAAACGCCGTTGAAAAAAAAGTCGTCCACGAGCACGACACGGCCGTGATTGGGCGCCACGATGGGTGTTCCCGTGGGGGCGGAAATATCTTCTCCGGTGTGGGCCCGCCGGGGCTGGCCGTTAATGATACGGCGGCGGCCAAAGGTACCCTGCCGTCTGCCCTTGACCGGCGCGATAAATGCGCCCTCCCATAATTTCTCCGGCACGCTGGTCTCAAAGGCCACCCTCATCAGCGCTTTCTCCCGCCGCACACGCTTGAGCGTGGGCGGGTCCAGATCCACCTTTTTCTTGGGTAGCGTGAGTTTCTGCACGCCGAACTTTGCAGCGCGCACGTCAATCACGTGCTCCCGTGTGACCGTCTTCCCGTCCAGCTTCCACGTTGTTAGAAAAGGAAGGGTTCCGACCGGCTGATCCATATCAATCCCGACGAGGGCGGCGAACACCCCTTTTTCGATTTCAAAATAGGGAATGGTCCGGCCCTTGAGTCGTCCCGCGACGGAAGATGCCCCCGGCCCAGGCGTGACGACAATTCGCGCAAACGCACCCTGCTTGATCTGAAGCGGCTCCGCCCCGGCCTGGGCAAACCCCGTTAAGAAGAAAAAAAGAGCAAAAATAACCCCCGGGAATAAGGGTTTATTGTTACACATCGGCGGCCGCGATCAATTCATTAACCCGTTGGTTTTCCGAAGAAAAGGGGTCCATGCAGAGGATGGTTTCTTCCCAGTATCCATTGAGCTTTAAATAAGTCCAGTCGACAGTATACGACCTGTTTTTTGCTTTTGCAAAACGGATGAAATCCCCCCGTGTTTTGGCCCGCGTCGTTTGGGGCGGTGATTCAATCGCACGCTGAATATCCTCTTCCGTCGCGACCCCTTCGATTAACCCTCCCCGGCTCAACAAATAATAAAGCCCCCGATCCTGGCTAATATCATGATACTGCAAATCCATCATGGCCACGCGGGGATCATCCAGCCCGCAGCCCTTTTTATCCATGTAGGATTGAAGCAGGGATTTTTTGGCGATCCAGTCAATCTCGCGGTCCAGACGCGCGGGATCCGCCGACAATTCATCCAGGACAAATTCCCAGCGCTCGACGATGTCCCGGCTGATGGGGTCCTCCTCGACAAAGGAAAGATACTCCTTTGCTTTTTCAAGATAGACGCGCTGAATTTCAATGGCGGACAATTCCTTGCCTTTTTCAAGGCGCACCCGCTTTTTCAGGGTCGTATCCCGCGAGATTTCCCGCATGGCCCTGACGGGATCATCCAGCTCCAGGCCGTCGATGAAGAATTTATCCTCAATCATCGCCAGAATCACCGCCGTGGTGCCGACCTTGAGATAGGTCGCGTACTCGGACATATTCGAATCACCCACAATGATATGAAGACGGCGGTATTTTTCGGCGTCGGCGTGGGGCTCATCACGCGTGTTGATGATGCTTCTTGACGACGTCGTTGAAGAGGAGGTTTTTTCATGAATGTGCTGGGCACGCTGGGAGATAAAATAGTGACTCCGTCCCCCAACCTTCAACACCTTTCCCGCCCCCGTATAAATCTGCCGCGTGACAAAGAAGGGGATAAGCTGTTCGGTGACTTTCCAAAAATCGACATCGCGCCGCATCAAGTAATTTTCGTGACAGCCGTAGGTGTTTCCCATCGAATCGGTGTTGTTTTTATAGATATAGATATCGCCGGAGAGCCCTTCTTCCTGAAGTCTCTTCTGGGCAATGGGCAGACAGCGCTCCAACAGGCGCTCGCCCGCCTTGTCATGCACCACGGTATCAAAGACCTGATCGCATTCTGGCGTCGCGTATTCGGGATGGCAGCCGGTATCCTGATAGAAGCGGGCCCCGTTTGAGAGAAAGGCGTTGGAGGGCCAGCTATTGGGAATCAATCCTTCAAAAACATAACCCAGGATTTTTTCCATGGGAAGATAGACCTTCCCGTGCGGGGTAAAAATAAGTCCATATTCCGTTTCGAGACCAAAGATGCGGTTTTTCATCATTCACTCCTTGTTGTCTCGATGTCATTGATGCCAAAGCCCTATGCCTTCATGTAGGCGGCCAGCTCCTTCGGGCTCAGCCTTCTAAACTTGCGTCCCTGCTGGGTCCGATTTAACACGGCGACCTCGTATCCCTGCGGATCTGTTTTTTGTCCGTTGCCTGCCTGCAGGGCCTCGATACAAATGGCAAGCACCCCCTCTAACGAGGTGAGGGTGTAACGCGATTTTAAGGCCTCGGTCAATTCCTCCGATTTTCCACCGACGACGCTGAACGATTTTTCGTCATGAATGCTGCCGTCAAATTGAATCCGGTAAATGGCGTTCTCTTCAGTGGACGCGCCCACTTCAACCACGAGAATTTCGATTTCCAGGGGTTTCATTTCCTGGCTGAACACGGAACCGATGGTCTGGGAATAGGCATTGGCCAGAGACCGCGCCGTCACATCTTCACGGCTGTACAAGTAGCCCGTCATGTCGGCGTGCCGGATGCCGGCCTTTCGAAGATTTTCAAATTCGCTGTATTTTCCCGCGCCCGCGAAGGCGATTTTATCGTAGATTTCAGAAATTTTATTGAGGGTGCTGGCGTTGTCGGCCAACAGCAAAATGCCTTTGTCATATTGCATGGCGACGGTCGAGCGCCCACGGGAAATCCCCTTTCGGGCATACTCCGCCTTGTCCTGCATCATTTGTTCGGGTGAGACGTAAAAAGGCATGCCCATCGTCCTTATTTTCCTCCCAGTTGCGCAATCATGTCTTCGTAAACCGCCTTGACCGTATCATCAGGCACGTCCTTCACCCCTTTTTTGTCGATGACCTTTACATTGGGGAAAATGCCCCGCAGCATGTCCGGCCCGCCGGTGGCCACATCGGACTCCGCGGCGTCATAAATGGCCTCCAGGGCAATGCGTGTCGCCGCGTCACTCTTCAGGTCAGGTTGGTACAGGCGCTTCAACGTCCCCTTGGCGTCCCGCCCGCCGGACCCGGTGGCGTAATAGGCGCGCTCTTCGTAACGTCCGCCCGCGATATCGTATTTAAAAATCCGTCCGGTTTTCCGCTTCACGTCGTAACCGGCATAAATGGGCACGACAACCAGACCCTGCATGGCCATCGGCAGGTTGGCCTTGATCATTTGGGCCAGTTTATTCGCCTTGCCCTCCATCGAAAGCAGGGTACCCTCCAGTTTTTCATAATGCTCCAATTCCACCTGAAAGAGCCGTGTCAATTCAATACAGGCCCCCGCCGCGCCGGAGATCGCAATCGCCGAGGTTTCATCTGTTTTATAGACCTTTTCAATACGGCGCTCCGAAATGGTGTAGCCTTCCGTTGCTCGACGGTCCCCGCAAATCACCACGCCGTCCCGATACCGCAGGGCCAGAATCGTCGTCCCGTGCGGCACGGACTGTAACATCGATTGCTTCTCCGCAAGCGTCGTTCCGGGGTCAAGCGGATTTACAAAAAGGTTCGGGTATTGGGAGGTTAAAAGGTCATGAAAGCTGGAACCGGCATCATTCAATCGGAAAAGGGTCACTACTGACCTCCCTTTTGGACGTAGTTTTTCACAAATTCTTCCGCATTCTCTTCCAGGACATCGTCAATTTCATCCATCACCTTGTCGAGGTCTTCCTTGATTTTTTTGCCCTTTTCAACCACCTCGGGGTTTGCCTCGACCGGGGTTTCCTCTTTTTTGCTTTCTTGTTTTTCTTCTGTTTTTTTCTCTCGTTTCTTCATTCCCAATTACCTCATGATGCAATCAAATTCACCAAGGCCTCGGCAGAGCTTGCCTCTTCCAGCAATGCGCCGACCAAATCTTGCGTGCCCTTCCACGGGTCCATGAGCGGGACCTTCTTTATCGAGCCCCGACCATCATCGAACAAAACAGAAGTCCAACTCGCGGCATAGATTTCCTTTGCAAATTTTTTGAGACAGGTGCCTCGAAAGTACGCCCGGGTGTCCGTGGGCGGATTTTCCAGGGCATTCATCAGCAATTCAGGAGAAACCAGTTTTTCGACAAGACCACTGCGCTCCAGCGGGAAAAAGAGTCCCTTTTTACGGTCAATATTATGATACTGCAAATCCATCAACGCAACACGGGAATCGTCCCAGCCACAGCCTTTCCGCTCAAGATAGGATTCAATAAGGTTTTTTTTGATCACCCAGTCAATCTCGCGGCTCAACTGCATCGGGTCTTCTTCCAGCTTGTCGAGCACCTCCCGCCAGCGCTTTAAAATATCCCGGGTGACCGGGTCGGCGTCATGTTCAAAATGACGCTCGGCGGCCTCTAAATAAGCGCGCTGAATCTCGATGGCCGTCGCGGCGCGTCCCCTTACAAGGGGGATGGTTTTTTTCAGTGTCAAATCCCGTGAAACCGCTTTAATACTTTTAACCGGATCGCCAAGCGCGACGCCCTTGACCTCGCGCCCCGCTTCAAGCATCGTCAAAACCAGGGACAACGTCCCTAGTTTTAAAAAAGTGGAAACCTCGGACATATTGGTATCCCCGACGATGACGTGCAGACGCCGGTAGCGGTCCCGGTCGGCATGTGGCTCGTCCCGGGTATTGATGATCGGACGCTTGACCATCGTATTTAAATCGACCAGGGTCTCAAAAAAATCGGCCCGCTGAGAAATCTGGTAACTCGTCGGATCGGTTTTATTTTCATAGCCCGCCTTGCCCGACCCCGCGTAAATCTGTCGTGTCACCAAAAACGGCGTTAATTGTGCGACAATTTTTTCAAAAGGAAGTTTGCGGGACGCCAGAAAATTCTCATGATAGCCATAGCTGTTCCCCTTGCCGTCCGAATTGTTTTTATACACGGAAAGAACAACGGAGCCCCCTTTCAACGAACGGGTCATTTCAAGCGCATCTTCAATTAAACGCTCTCCCGCTTTTTCGTAAACCAAAAGATCCAGGGCATTGACGCATTCCGGAGTTGAATATTCGGGGTGTGCGCCATCGACATAGAGGCGTCCCCCGTTCGGCAGCAACTTGTTTAAAAGCCGATTGTATTCCGGGCCGGGCCGCTCGCGCTCGCCGTCGGCCTCGTATCCGCGCGCATCCAGCAGCGGGTTTTCATTTTCATAGTTCCAAAGAATCGACGCGGAAGGTAGGGAAGGGTAGCTATTCACCAGGAAAATAGAATTAGAGACGGGATCGGAAGTGGAGGGATTTTTTGCGGAAATACCAAATTCCGTCTCTGTCCCGAGGATCTTTTTCATTGCGCTCAGACCCCTCCCTTAAGCTTAAGTCGATCCGGCTCTTCTTTAAAGATAATGCCCTGTGGCAACGGTTTCTATATCGTGGGATTCTGCGGCAAGACCCGCCATCGTGCGGATATGGACAATTTTTTCGCTGCTTCTGCCCGCGATTTTTGCCCAGTCATCAGGATTGGTCGTATTCGGAAGATCCTCGTTTTCTTTAAATTCGTCTTGAATCGCGGTAATCAGATCCTGACTTTTCAGGCCCTTGACCCCGGAATCCAAAAAACGCTTGATCGCATACTTTTTCCCCCGTGAGACAACCCCTTCAATCATCGCCCCGCTTGAAAAATCCTTAAAATAAAAGGTCTCTTTTTCGCCGTTGGCATAGGTCACCTCGAGAAATTTTTTCTCCTCGCCTGTCGAATACATTTCCTCGACGGCGTCATGAATCAGCTTCTCGACAACAGACTGATCGCACTCCTTGGCCGCTTTCAGCTCATCCGGATGGAAAGGCAGATCCTCCGTCAGGTATTTGCGGAAAATAGACCGGGCAGCCTCTTTATCCGGCCGTTCAATCTTGATTTTGATATCCAGCCGGCCCGCCCGTAAAATGGCCGGATCGAGCAAGTCCTGACGATTGGTCGCGCCGATAACGATGACATTGCGAAGCCGCTCCACGCCGTCAATCTCCGCCAAGAACTGAGGCACAATCGTCGCCTCCATATCGGAGGACACCCCGGTGCCGCGGGTTCTGAAGAGCGCATCCATTTCATCAAAAAACACAATGACCGGATGCCCGGCGTCTGCGTGCTCCTTGGCTTTTTTGAAGACCTCCCGTATCTGCCGTTCACTCTCTCCGACATATTTATTCAATAATTCCGGGCCCTTGACATGCAAAAAATAAGAACGGAGTTCCTTGCCGGATTTATTATTTCCCAGTTTTTCTGAAATCGAGGCGGCGACCGCCTTTGCGATAAGCGTCTTTCCACAGCCGGGCGGACCGTAGAGCAAAACGCCCTTGGGCGGCAACAAATGATGCTCTGAAAAAAGCTCGGTATGCAGAAAGGGTAACTCGACCGCATCCCGAACCTGCTCGATCTGTTCCTCCAAACCCCCGATATTTTCATAGGTGATGTCTGGAATTTCCTCCAGGACCACTTCTTCCACCTCGGATTTCGGCAGCTTTTCAAAAACATAACTCGAGTGACTATCCAATAAGAGGTGATCTCCCACGGAGATGCGCTCATTTTGAAGCGGCTCCGCCAATTCGACGACCAGCTCCTCCTCGCCGCGCAAGGTAACGACAACACGGCGGTCATCCAAACAATCCTTAACACGAACCACCTCGCCGCGAGGGTCAAAACCACAGGCTTCGATGGCGTTTAAGGCTTCGTTCAGTACCAGCTCCTGTCCGATTTTCAATGCGCTGGCGGAAATATCGGGGTGGAGATTGATCTTCATTTTCCGGCCCGAGACATAGACATTGACCGTCTCGTCATCATTCATCCCTGAAAAAATCGCATAGGTCGCGGGCGGCGTGGTGAGTTTTTCAACTTCCTGCTTTAATTCCTCAATACGGTTTTTCGCCTCCATCAAGGTCGCAGTCAGTTTTTCATTCTGTTTAAAGGCCTGGTCCAGCTGGGCATCGGAACGCCGGGAGGCCTCAAGCTCCTTCTCCAATGCCGCGATCTGAAAGAGGAGTCGCTGGCGCTCTTCCTCGTATTCCATCTTTTTAGCTTCCAGGTCTTCCCCGCTAAATTGTCCTGAAAATTTCTTCATGGTTTTTCGAAAAGGATTGGATGTCTCTTGCTTTTTCCTCGAATCTGCCATGACAAAACCTCGACTGTTATTAGAAAAATCTGGCAGCGGCTTTATGTAATTCAGTTTAGCACCCTTCCAAAAGGGGGTCAACTCAGTGCTTTTACCCTCATGGAAAAATTGGTTTTAGGGATAATCTAAAGGGTCCTGCGGCCGACTGATCAATATTTTTTACAGTCGGCGCTATTTAAAGGCGAGAATCAACTCGATCCGGTTTTTGACAGCCGCTTTCCGAAAGATGTTTTGAAGGTGTTTTTTCACCGTGTGATAACTGATGCAAAGCGTATCGGCGATCTCGCGGTCCGTCTTCCCCCGCAAAACCAGCACGCTGATATCGGCTCCTGTGCCTTGCAAAAAGCGTCAAACCCGCAATCGGCAGCGCCTGTCAGGAGCACGAAGCGCCGGACGTATCCCGGTCAATGTTCCCGCAGCCATTTCCAAAGCGCGATGCCGTCCATCCTCGGCATCCTCAGGTCAGAGAGCATGCAATCCACCCGGCCATCGCCGAAATACTCGAGCGCCGCCGCACCGTCGGCCACCATAATGACGGACGCTCCCTCTCGCTCCAGTGTTAAACACAGCCATTCAGAAAACCGCGCGTCATCCTCAACAACCAGAATTTTCAAGCCCTCAGGCAAGCTGTCTCGCCGTTCCGCCTCGACGGCGGCGGGCCGGTCAGCGGAGTCAAGCGAGAAAGCAACCGTAAAGCGAACGCCGCCTTCCTCACCGCCAACAATCGCTTGGTGCGCGTTCTGCAATATGTTCAAAATCACCTGTTGCACCTGCCCTGAATCGCCGAAAACCGGAAGCGGTCCCTCCGTCTTTAAATCCTCGGCCAGCTCCAAAGAACGGGTCACTGACCTACACACCCGCCGGGCCGTGACAATCATCGACACGCCATAGAGCCCGATAAACAGGGCCATCCATCTGGAAGCTGAATCGGAATAAAAATGGAGATAGCGTACGGCAAGGGAAACAGCGAGAGGACAATGAATCCCGCCGAAATCCCGGTAAAAACAGCATAAAGACCCACTGTACCCGCCGCCAGCCCGCCGATCAAAAGAATCAGGACGACTTGAAGGGTGGGCGCACCCTCCGGAAAAAGAACAAAGGCGGCCGAACCCCACGCAGCGCCGGAAAGATACGTCAACAATGTAAACCATTGTTTCCACCGCCGTTGCGCAGACTTTCGGCATCGGACCGATACGACCGGTACAGGGCGGCGCGCCCCGCCAAAGCCGCCGTCTGCACGAGCAACCAAACCACGATGGTCCGGCGTGACAAGCTGTCCCAGACGATCAAGGCATAACTAGCCGCACAAAAAAAGGCCGGGAAAATACCCGGTGGAATCTGCCGGTGAAGGCTTCGCACCTTTTCGGTGAAAAGGCGGTTTTTCCTGTTTTCGGCCCGCCCGGTTTCAAGCCGGGATGTCGAAGAAATTGCAATAAAAAAACCCATAAAACCCGCAACAATACCTATCTGGAGTAATTGACAAATGGCTCTTGAAAAAGGTACTGTTTTTCTCGAATTTTTTCAATATTTCCAACGGATTTCCAACGGAGCTTAGCATGAAGTGGACAATCACAAAATTTTATCAGCTGTTTTTCCTTTTGCCCTCAATCGCCCTGCTGCTTTCCGCCTGCGGAGACGATATTACCCATTTTGCCGACCCTGGAAACGCGGGCAGTCTCGTCGATACCGACGGCGACGGCCTTTCCGATGAGCGGGAAAAGGCCCTCGGTACCTCGCCCGTTTTGCCGGACACCGATGCCGACGGCTTTGACGATTATAAAGAAGTGGTCACACTGGGCTTCGATCCGGCGGTCAACAACCTCCGCTTCAATCCGCGCATCGCCGATCTGCCGCAGATTTCGGTCGAAGTCACCAGCGCCCCGGACATCAGCCTCAATTACACCGAAACCAACGGCACGAGTTCGACCATCTCCACCAATCGCTCCCAGTCTTCCTCGACATCGGTCACGAGCAGTAAAACAACCGAAGAATCCAGCAGCTTTGAACATTCTCATTCCTTTGGTATAGACGGCTTCAAATTCAAGCAAGATAACACCATTGCCTTTACACAATCAGATTCCACCTCTTGGACAAATGAGCAAACTACCGAAAACAGCACCGCGCTCGATCAGGGCGAAGCCTTTGAGGAAAGCCACGAGCTTTCCGGGGGAGACGGTTCTTTGGCCGTAACAGTCGAGATCACCAATACGGGGCATCTCACCTATTCCCTTCAGAATCTTTTTTTGAGCGCCACCTATTATGACCCGGC
>JBHHXB010000057.1:0-13139 GCA_046756825.1 Nitrospiria bacterium
TCCCTCAGCTTTTGAGTATTCTTGGACTTCATGTCGAGATAATTTTGTGCTAGATATTAATTCATAAGAGATTTCTTTTTTTTCGAAGTACCTACTAAACCAGTGTTCAACAGGCACCTCAAATAAAGTCGGAATTATTGCGCCCACTGCAAGAACAGCCAAGTATTTTAGAGCACTAGAAATGTCAAGTTGTTTCAGCAATATAATTTCTTTGTTATGAGGCAGAACTACTCTTTTTATCTCACATACACCCCTACTCCGCCCGAAGGGCCGCGAGCGGCTTTTCCCCGAGTGTCCGATAGGTGACGAGAAAACCGGTGACCAGCGTGAGGGCGATGGTTGCCAGGCCGCCGATGGCTAAAATACGCCATTCAAACTGCCAGGGGATTTCTAAGAACCGCGTCACCACCACCCATGAAAAAACAACCGAAAGACCGCCGCCCACAACCGCCGCGAGCAGTCCGAAGACGGCGTATTCCACAGCCATCATGGCCATCAAGTTAGGGCGTGTCGCACCTAAAATTTTAAAAAGCACCATCTCATGCACCCTTCGTCCCCGTGTCGCGGCGATCGCGCCGGAGACCACCACCAAGCCGACCGTCAAAGCGAGCAGGGCCATGAAGGCCACCGTGCGGGCGATTTCTCCCAGAATACGCGCAATTGTTTCCAAAATCTCTCGAATAGGAATAATCGTGACATTGGGAAAGGCATCAATAACGGCGTTTTGAATCGGCCGGTCATCGGCTTCGCGCGCCGTCACTGTGGCAACAAAGGTCTCCGGCGCGCCCTGAAGCACCTCCGGGGGGAAGATAAAATAAAAATTGGTGGTCATGCTCCCCCAGTCCACATCGCGCACACTGCTGATTTTTCCAGAAATCTGAATACCCTGAACATCAAACGTCACCTCAGAGCCGAGCGTCAGTCCCAAATGCTGGCCCGCTTCGGTTTCAACCGATAACAGATCGGAACGGTCAATGCCCTCCCCGTCCCACCAAAGGCCTTGGCGTACGACATTGTGCGCGGGCAGTTTTTCCTGATATGTCAGCACGTACTCGCGGGTGAAATACCAGGCATCCCGGCGGCCTTCGAGGGACATCTCGCTGACTTTCTGGCCGTTCACGGCATGAAGACGCGAGCGGATCAGCGGCGTAAGCTCAGTGGGATGCTTTAAGGGCCACTCCTCCAAAAGCGCTGTCAATTGTTCTTTTTGGTCGGATTGAATGTCAATGAGAAACAAGCCGGGCGCAGCCTCGGGGATATTCTGCTTCAGTTGCGCCATCAAATTTTGCTCAACCTGTGAAAGCGTCAACAGCACCATGACGGCGATGCCGAGTGAAAGCAGAATCGCCATCACCTGACGGCCCGGCCGGTAGAGATTCGAAATACCGTAACGCAGGGCCAGGGCGCGGGGCGCGCCGAGCCGTTTTACGACGAAGAGCATGGCCCGGCCCGTTAAAACCAACAACACAATGGAAACGGCGAGACCCGCCGCGACCGCCCCCCCTAATTTCCACGAGCCCGCCTGCCAAATGGCCAACGCGATCCAACCGATGATGAGGCTTCCGATCAAGTACAAACGGTTGATGAAATCCCGACGTTTATTTTTGATCTCCAAAACCTCGACTTCGTGACGAAAAACCCGCGCGGGGGAGATATTCCCCACCACGCGAAGCGGCCAGACCGAAAAAAGCAGGGTCGTCAAAAGCCCCATCGTCAAGCCCTGAAGCACAGGGGTCGGCGCCAGTTCGAAGATAAAACCGGGGGGCAGAAAATCGGAAAGCAGGGCGCTTAAAATAAAGTAGATCCCGATACCGAAGGCAATACCGATCCCGCCGCCGATCCCGCCTAAAAGCAGTACAAGAAAAAGGTAGATTTTTAAAATGGCCGACGAGGGCGTACCGAGTGACTTCAAGATTGCAATCGTTTCAATCCGCTCCGTTAAAAAAGCGTGGACATTCCCGCCGACGCCGATCCCGCCAATCATCAGCGTGATGAGCCCCACGAGACCAAGGTAAGTCGTAAAATTATCCAGAAACCGCCGAAGCCGGGGCCGAACATCCCGATAGGTTTTGATACGAACCCCTTCGTCTTTCAGGGCTGCATCCAGCTTTGTTTTAAGATCATCGGGTGACCACGGCCCTTCTGTTTTGAGTAATAACTTTCGCCGCACCCGGCTCCCGACCTTGACCAATCCGGCGCGATCCAAGGCCCTCTGCGAAAGCAGCACCCGCGGCCCGAGACTAAAGGGTCCGGCCACTTTATCCGGCTCTTTTTTGATCATGCCGCCGATGATAAAATCGTGATCACCCAGACCGATACGGTCGCCCACACCCAACTTGAGCCGGAGCAACAAGCCTTCTTCGACGTAAACGGCATCCGCGCTTTGAAAGGGATCGGCCACCGGCGGTTCAATCAAGAGTCGCCCATAAAAGGGATAGCCCGGCTCGACGGCTTTGACCTCAACCAACTGGGTTTGTGTGCTTACGGGATTTGCGGCCATGCCGATCAGCTCCGCCAAAAGCACAGCGCGGACCCCCTCATTTTCGTACTGATTTAACACCTGCTCCCCGGCATCGGATAAGGGGTGTGAAAGCCGGATTTCCAAATCCGCCGCAAGCAGATTCTTGGCTTCGTGCTGCGTCATCGCCTCGAAATTTTCGGCGATATTTCCCACGCCGACAATCGAGCCCACGCCGATGGCAATGGAGATGAGAAAAAAGATGAAGTGCCGCAGAGATCCCCGCACTTCACGAAAAACTATCTTAAAAACAAAAGAGGCGCGTTTATGTGTTTGAGTGATCTTCAGCGATTTCACCGTCCCGCAGCGTGATGATGCGATCCGCACGCTCGGCCAGGGCCATGTCGTGCGTCACCAAAACGAAGGTGTTGCCTAAGTCCCGGTGAAGATTGAAGAGAAGATCGATGACCCGCGCACCGTTTTTTGAATCAAGATTGCCCGTCGGCTCGTCCGCCAACAACAGGGCGGGCGATCCGGCATAGGCGCGGGCCACTGCCACCCGCTGCTGCTCCCCGCCCGAAAGCTGCACAGGATAATGTCCGCACCGGGCCTCAAGCCCCACGGCGATCATCAAACGCCTGGCTTCACGGGCCGCATCCGCCCGGCCTTGCAGCTCCAGCGGGATTTGTACATTTTCGAGGGCGCTCATCGTGGGAATCAAATGAAAGGATTGAAACACCATGCCGATTCTTTCCCGTCGAAGGGTAGCAAGCGCGTCTTCGGAAAGGGTGGAAAGATCGACGCCGTCAACGACGATCGACCCGCCCGTGGGCCGGTCCAGCCCCGCCATCAAGCCCAAGAGTGTCGATTTTCCACTGCCGGAGGGACCGACAATCGCCAGCAGTTCTTTTTTTGGCACATGAAGATTGATGTCTTTTAAAATGGGGACGGCGCGGCCCGCGCTGGCAAGCGACATGGAGAGATTTTCAATGCGGATCATCTGCCAATCTCCCTTGCGTCCGAATTAAAACCGTTTGAATTGCTTGCTGAGCGACAGGCCTTGAGACTGATAAGAGGAGCCGATTTCGACACCGTAGGTTTTTTCCGGCCGCCCCAGCAGTCTTTCATAGATGAGGCGGCCAACGAACTGCCCGTCTTCCAAAAGAAAGGGCACCTCATGCGAACGGACTTCGAGAACGGCGTGCGTCCCCTTAATGTCGTTATTGCCGTAACCGAAGCCGGGATCAAAGAACCCGGCGTAGTGAATGCGAAATTCCCCCACCGACGGGTCGTAGGCCACCATTTCCGCCGCATAATTCGGCGGGATACGCACCTTTTCCTTGGAAAGCAGGATGTAGAAATCATCAGGATTCAGCAAAAGACCGTCGGACTTCGGCGCGGGGATCGGCTCCCAAAAATCCTGAGGATCGTAGTAGTTGATTTTGCTCAAGTCAATCAGCGGGGCATGCTGCTTTGCGCGGTAGCCGACAATATTCGCACCGGAAATGCCCTCAAGGTCAATTGAAATCCGAAGCCCTTCCGAAATCGTGGCGTCCGCCGCCTCGTCGTTCGGGAGATAAACCAGGGTCTCCTCGCGGTCCAGTTTATCCAGTTTCTGGTCGGACGGCGGCGGGTCGAAACCCCGGATAAAGCGGAGCTGGTTGAGCTTCGTGCCCTCCCGCACCAGGACGCTGAAGGTGCGCGGCACGACTTCGATATAAAGCTCCCCCTTGTAGCCCGCCTGGACTCGTTCAAATTCCGTCCCGTAGTCACTGATGAGCCGCGTAAAAATATCCAGCCGCCCGGTCGTGCTCTTGGGATTGGCGCGCGCGGAAATTTCCGGCGGCAGCCGAAGGGTCTCCATGAGGGGAATGATGTACACACAGCCCTTTTCCAGCACGGCCGGGCTGGAAAGATCAATTTCGTGCATCCGAAGGGATTCGATCTTCCTTTTCACGGTGGAAGTGCGACCGGGCAAAAAACTGGCGCGGACACGATAGGCCACCGGCCCCAGCCTCAAATCAATGCTCGCGGGCTGAATCTGATCATCCGAAAGGCGCTGCGGAACGCTTAGGTACCCGCTGTTGATTAAATCCTTAATCTTCTCCGCCGGAAGAACGCCCTTGCTTTGAAAGGCGCTCAAGTCCCGTTCGAGTTCCGGGAAAAGACTGGCCATGCCGCTACTCATTATTTCGTCCTCATGTTTAAATTTTGGAAAGGGATAGTAGCCGAAAAAAGACCGCTTTGGCAAGCGACGCATCCGGTTTGATGTCCGCCCCGGGGATAGGCTAAACTTGTCGGCATGCAGCGTTTTTCGAGAACCTGTCGGACATCCCTGATTTTCATCACGCTCTTCTTTTTTTTGGGACCAAGGGGGACCTTTGCTGAAAAAGAGCGGGTGATTGTTGCCTTCGGCGACAGTCTGACAGCGGGTCTCGGCGTGGCTTCGGATCAAACGTATCCGGCCCTGCTTGATAAAAAGCTCAAAGCCCTGGGCCATCCCTACAAAGTCATCAATGCCGGCGTCAGCGGAGAAACAACAGCAGGCGGGTTGCGGCGGGTGTCCTGGATACTCAAGAGCGAGCCCGATGTTGTCATCCTGGAATTGGGCGCGAACGACGGACTGCGAGGTTTAAGTCTTCTGGAAATGGAAAAAAACCTGTCGGGGATTATTCAAAAATTGCAGAATCGCGATGTTCAGGTTATTCTCGCGGGCATGAAAATCCCACCGAATTACGGGGCACGCTACACCCAGGCCTTTGCAGCCATTTACCCAAGACTCGCGGCGCGTTTCGACATCACCTTGATTCCCTTTTTCCTGGAAGGCGTCGCCGCAAAACCGGCCTTGAATCAGGCGGACGGCATTCATCCGACGGCCGAAGGCTATGCGGTGATTACCGAACAGATCTGGCCCATCATCCAGAAAGTCATCCCAATGGGCTGACTTTTAAAGAGACGCGGACAGAGATTTTGAATTCCCTCAAATCAACGCCGACCAATTCATCGAAGCGCTTGAAGAGAATCAATCAGTTGCAGTTTGAATTGGGCACTTGGGTCAGCACCTGATCCCCGGAATCATTCTGATTAACCAGAAAGCAGTCCCCATTGGGTTCCAGGAGAAATGTTTTATCCGCAATGCGGGGCGCGCTTCGATATCTTTTGCGCTCGGGAATCGAGTTCACGATCGCGGAGCCCACAATGGAACCAAAGATAATGCCTTCGATAACATGGTGCGAATCATGAACAAACCCGCCAAAATGACGCATTCTATGATGACGGTCATGATGATGACGACCACCGCGCCCTCTTTTAGCAAATGCGGGCGCTGACGTAACAAATATGCTCAACGATATGATAAGAATCCAATGTATCCATTTCATGCCATACCTCCCAATAATCACATTATAAATGCACTTCAAAGATGTTACAGCACCCTCTTTCTATCATCTTAGCTGCAAAGAGTGCTGTTGGGATTATAGTCCCACTTTATTCGATTTGTAAAGACGAATATAAAAACCGGTTTTTTTAAGGAATCTCGGGTGAAGGGTGAAATGAATTTTCAGGCAGGTATTTTGGGATACCAGGAGTCACACCCGATATCACTTTAGGAAGACGATGTCTACTCTTCTGTTTTTTGCCCTGTTCTCCGGTGTGTCGTTGGGAACAAGCGGACGGGTGTCTCCGTAGCCCACAACCGAAAAACGTTTGGGTTTCAATTTGCCGTCTTTCAGCATGTAACGGACGACACTGCCGGCACGTGCCACGGAAAGATCCCAATTGGACTTGTAACGCGGGGTTGAAATCGGCTGATTGTCGGTGTGACCGCCGACTTGAATATCGTATTCCGCCGCCTGCGTGATACGAACGATTTCATCCAGCGCCTCCTCCGCCTCTGAACGGAGCCTGGATTCACCGGAAAAAAACATGACTTCGCTCGACATCGAAATAACGATCCCTTCTTTTTCTTTTCTCAAGTCCACTTGACCGAGAAGCCGGGTGGTGTCAAAGATTTTCTGGACTTCCTGCGGCGAAAATTCTCGAATCACCCGGGGATCGAATAAGCTCGATTCAGGTGGCATGACCGGCATATCGACCCCCGGTCGAAGCACGCCGATTCCCCCCTGACGGAAGTAGCCCAGGGTTTCTTCCAACTTCCCCTGATCGACGGACTTCATCGCGAACAGGAGCACAAAGAAGGTCAGCATCAGGCTCAAAAGGTCGGCGAAGGTCGCCATCCAGCCGTCGGTATCGAGCTTTTCCTCTTCCTGAGCCTTTCGCCCCATTATTCCTCCGCGTCCTCGGCCTCAAGTAAAACAATGCGGACACGCCGGTTTTTTGCGCGGTTTTTGGGACGGTCATTGGGAACAAGCGGCTGAAACTCACCAAAGCCCACCGCCGTCATCCGTTCGGCCTGCACATTTTTTTCTTGAAGGAGGTATTGTAAAACCGCCGCCGCACGGGAGGCAGAAAGCTCCCAATTGGAAGGGAATTTCGCACTGGAAACCGGGATGTTATCGGTGTGACCTTCAATTCTGACCGGGAAATCATACTTTAAAATAATCCGCCCGACTTCATCCAATAAGTGTTTTGAGCCGGGCCGGAGTTGGGCCTCTCCCGAGGAAAACAGGAACTTCTCAGCCACATGAATGATTAAATCATCGCCCTCCTTCGTAATCATCGCTTCGTCCTCAAAGCGATTATCCTCGATCATCCGCGTAAATTCCCTGCCCACGGAAAGATGGGTATCGCCAAAAGAAACCATGGGCGAGCCGGGCACGAGGATTTTTTTGCCGTCACTCAAATGAAGCCCGCCCGGAAGCATGCCGAAGGTACCCGCGAGCGAGCCCAGGGCCTTTTTTACTTTTCTGTCGTCATCCACACCGATTGAATTTAAGTAGACAAAGAAAATAACGAGGATGAGGTTTAATGAAACCATCATCACCATGAGGCCCGATTTGACCTCTTCGTCTTCTTGTTTTTTTCTGCCCATGAGGTAAGGTCATGCCCTGTAAATGCTACTTGTGATCACTATTTAGCTCTCTTCGCTGACGGTCCGGTCGTTTGGCGATAAAAAGACTTGAAGTTTTTGCTCCATTACCCTGGGGTTTTCCCCGGCGGCAATGGACATCACGCCCTCTAAAATCAACTCCTTGACGAGCATTTCTTCTTTGTTCCTCTTTTTTAATTTGCCCGCCATCGGTAAAAAGATGAGGTTCGCCGTCAACGCGCCGTAAAATGTCGTGATCAAGGCAACCGCCATCGCGGGCCCGATCATACTGGGATCATCCAGTTTCTGGAGCATCTGCACCAGCCCGATCAGCGTACCGATCATCCCCATGGCAGGGGCGAAGGTCGCCAGCGTGGTGAAGATCTCCGCGCCGAGTTTATGACGATCCTCGACATAATCGACTTCTTTTTCCAAAACCGACTTGATGGAATTGACTTCAATCCCGTCCACCAGCATCTGCATGCCTTTCGAAAGAAAGCCGTCCTGAATGTCCTTAATCATGGGTTCGATCGAAAGGATGCCGCCGGTCCGCGTCTTGTTGGCCATGTCCACCAAGGTTTCAATCAATTCCTTGCCGGACTGCAATTTGAAAAGGAAGACATTTTTCACCACCTTCACCACGCTTAAAACATCACCCAAGGGATAATTGATCAGCGTGACACCGACGGTGCCTCCGAGCACAATGGCGGCGGAAGCGGCGTCCCAAAAAATAAGTAGACTTCCGCCGCTTAAAATACCGAAAAGGACCAGGCCGAAAGCGACGACAACACCCAGCAGCGATGCGAGATCCATTTAATTCTCCTTTTCAGTCAACATGCCCGAAAAAACCATTTTTAAAATCTCAGCGGGAAGATCTTTCCGATCAACAGACACGGCACTCAGCCCTCCCAAATCCTGTTGAGATCAGCATTGATTTCATTCTCAATCGCTTTCCCTGTCTCGGTGTCGGCATTGTAGAGCACCAACTTCTTCAGATGGTCGTAGCTGCAGAGGTTCAAATGGCAGATCAACTGCGCTCCCATGCCAAAGGCGTTTGAGTACACAACTTCGATCTTGGCATGCACCAAAACATCACAGGCGCTTCCCTCCACAAAGAGTTTCAAAATACATTCTGTTCCGGCTGAAAAGGGGGATTCACAATGAATGAAAAGACCGTTCGTGCTGATATTTTGGGTGCGGCCCTTCTGCTTTTTCCCATCCGGAATCCGCTCCACTTCAAGTCCGATTTCCAACGCGATCCGGGTGTATGCCCTTGCGTCGATACTGTTCATCTCCTCACTCCCAACCCTGTTTCCTTTGTTTTTCATGTCGCTCATAATGAAGCACCCGTTGTTTTACTCGTCTTTAAAAACCCCATTCTCTCAACACGCGGTCAACGAGGTCTTGATCAAGCGCCTCCCCGTCGGAAGCATATTCAAGTTCGTTTAAAATGGTCTCCTTTAATTCCGAATCCGATATCGCCTCTGTGCTGTTTTCTCCAAAGGTCACAACCATTTTAAGCAGACGGGATTGAAAGACCTGCAGCATGGATGAAACATGCCTCATCTGCTGCTCCGCCGGATCCTGAAACGAAAGATTGCCGACAAGGTTCAACATCAACCGCTTGTTTTCATTTAGCAGATTGCTCAAGGCGTTGAGGTCTGATTTTATTTTTTCTTCGGCCTTGAGCGACTCATCAAACAAGGTGGCCTTGATGGAATCGATCCGGTCCAACATCAGCGCATGATTTTCCACCACCTCATCCGAGTTATCCAGAATCTTCGTTGTGGCCTCTTCCGTTTTCCGGCTGATCTCTCTGAGCTGATCGGTGCCATAATGGAGTTCGCTTGAGACCTTTTCGATGACAGAACCCACGATTCGAACTTTGGCCATCATTTCATTGGGAGACGCCGCTTCTGTACTCATTCCCTCCTCTAATGCCTGATGTTCGCTTGACTCTGACGATTCAGGATAATGCCCGGATGTATTCTCCGGATTCGAGTAGACGCCATGCCCCTCATGTTTGTTATTGTCCGCACTATGAGTCACACTCATGCGCGTTCCCTCCTCTTTCGCTGATTAAGGCATCTCCGATTACGTCATGGTCTCTTCTAAAACTCACATCTCCGGCCGCTTCGAAACATCTTTCCTGCTATGAAAATTCAACCCGGCCTTTGTCAGAGGTTCCTTAGTTTGGAAATATTTTTTCAATTTTCCCTTTCAAGGCGTCTGCCGTAAACGGCTTAACAATATAATCCGTCGCGCCCGCCCGGATCGCTTCCAGAACACAGCGCTGAGAGGCCTGCGCCGTCACCATAATCACAGGAAGATCCTTAAATTCCTGGCGAATGGCCTTTAACATGCCCAAGCCATCCAGGTTGGGCATGTTCCAGTCTGAAATCACGAGGTCCACGCCCCCCTGCTTCACCTTACCCAGTCCCACCTGTCCGTCACTTCCTTCGTCCAGATTCGTGAAACCCAGCTGTCTTAATGCGTTTTTTATAATTCTTCGCATCGTCGCCATATCATCAACAATCAGGATATTTATGTTGAAATCCGACATACCCAAAACCTCTTTTTCCCATCCACTTTTTTCTTTTCCTCATGTTGCATCGGGCCGCGCTGCTGGTAAAATCCGCCCCGTTTGCCGTCAACGCGGACAAGCGAGGTCTTCAAGCCCAGCAACGACTCCGACCCCCCTAAAAACAACGCGCCATCAGGAGAAAGCAAGTCTGTCATGCGGTCGATGACATCCTGTTTTGTTTTTAAGTCGAAATAGATCAGGATATTTCGACAAAAAACCACATCGACCTGACCGACCAGTGCGATGGACGACAGCAGATTTAGGCGGCGGAATCGAATCAGGCGCCGAAGCTCAGGGTTAATCCGCCAGGTTTGTCCGTCCTGTGTAAAATGGCGCTGCAGTTGATGTTTCGATAATCCCCGCTGAACTTCATGTGGTTTGTAAATGCCGCTTTCAGCCTTCTTCAAAGCAGTTTCGGAAATATCCGTCGCCAAAATACGAATATCCCAACCGTCTAAAATCGACCCCATTTCACGAAATAACATCGCCAGGGAATAGGGTTCCTGCCCCGTCGAGCAGGCCGCAGACCAGACCCGAATTTTTTTGGTTCCCTGGTTCACCCCCAGCAAATGAGGAATCACCGTTTCACGCACGATCGTGAAGGGAAACATATCCCGAAAAAACGAGGTCTCATTCGTCGTCATGGCATCGGCGATTTTTTTGCGGAGCAGTGTGTTGGCTTTACCCATCACGCCACGCCTCAGCGCGTCGAGGGAGTCAAAGCCCTCCTCGGAGGCGAGCGGCTCAAGCCGTGACTTGATGAGATAGGCCTTGGATTCGTCAAGGATCAGCCCGCTTTCCTGGTGAAGCAGCTTAAAAAAGAATTGGAGCGTTTCCTTTGAAACCATGTGAGTCTCCCTACTTCATCGAAGCGGCGAGCAAGTTGCCCCTTGCAACGCACCTTTCTATTGATCCGGCCAATTCATTCAGGGGAAGGACTTGATCCGCCAAACCCTCTTCAACAACGCTGGAGGGCATGCCCCAAACTACGCTCGAGGCCTCATCCTGTGCCAGAATGGAAGCGCCCTTTTGCCGCATGAGCCTCGAACCCTCCAGCCCGTCCCGTCCCATCCCCGTCATAATCACACCCAGGACATGTCCCCCGTAGACTTCGGCGACAGAGCGAAACAGCACATCGGCGGCGGGCCGGCAGGAATTTTCGGGCGGCGCCTGATTGATCGACAGCACGACCCTGCCCTGGGTTTTCCGCACAATCATGTGATAGCCCCCGGGGGCGAAATACGCAGCGCCCGGCTCCAGGCCCATCCCCTCTTCCCCTTCCATCACCTTGATATTGGCGCTCCTGTCTAAACGTTGGGCGAGCAACTTTGTAAAAACCGGCGGCATGTGCTGAACAATGACAATGGGCACGGGAAAGCCCGGCGAGAGCTTGGGTAAAACCCTGGCCAGCGCTTCCGGCCCACCCGTCGAGATACCGATCGCCACAATTTCAGGCGGCTTGAATCGAGAGGGATGACGCGGCGCCAACTTCACCGGATTCCGGTTTGAAGCGGGTTTTAAGAGAGAACGTGAGGCTGAGTTTGAAAAAGACGATTTTCGGCCAAACTGTTTAATTTTTGGAGTAAGTTCGCTGGCAACCTTTTTCACGCTCTCGGAATAGCTGCATTGTGCGGTCCCCGTGCTCGGTTTCAAAACATAGTCATTCGCGCCGAGGGACAGAGCCTTCACCGTCTGCATTGCGCCCCGCTGTGTGAGACTGCTAAACATAATCACCCGCATCTTCGTGAATTGACCACGGATCGCCCGGAGCACTTCAAACCCGTCACAGTGCGGCATTTCAATATCAAGTACCAGGATATCGGGCTTGAGCTCCGGAATTTTTTCCAAGGCAATCCTGCCATTAAAGGCCGTTCCCACCACTTCAATGTCGGGATCGGGTTTCAGGGCATCGCTGACGGCTTTCCGCACAACGATGGAGTCATCAACAATCAGCACGCGAATCAGGGAAGCATCATTAAGCGTTTCAGTTTTCAATTCAGTCTCCATTTGAGTCATCAAATCACTTGTGTCGCAAGTTCCGTGTTTAAGGCAAGCAAGAGACGGTCTTCCAGTTTATAGACCCCGTCAATGGTCTCACTCATTTGTTTTTCCAGGGTTTTCGGTGGTGTTTCAAAAAGATCGGGGTGCACGAGCATCACGTCTCCAATTTTATCGACCAGCAAATTCACGGGCCCCTCCGCGGTTCTGACGACAATGCTCATCGACGCATCTCCGGAGGGCCTGCTTTGAAAACCCAGTCTTATTCTCAAATCAATCGTCATGATAATTTGTCCGCGCAGGTTGATGAGCCCGGCAATCGTGGGCGGGGCCATCGGCACGGAGGTCATCGCCTTGGAGGAAAACGCCTCCTGAACTTTTTCGACGGCAATCCCGAAAAAATGATCCTCCAGATAAAAGGTAACGAGTTGTCGATTGTTTTTTAGCCGCCGATCCGCCACAGCGTGCCGCCGCTCAAACTCGGCTGGCGGCTCCATATTTTCCCTTCGACGATCCCCGCCCCGCTCGATTTTCCCGTTTGTTCCCATTTCCTCTTCCTCTTGCGTATTAAAGGTGTTCTTCAAAATCAACCACTAGACGGCGATCTTTTCCGCCCATTCAGGCATGGCGCACGCAAGCATCTGCTCCACTTCAATCAGATCCGTGCTGTGGCCTTCAATGATCATGGATCCCTTAATGCCTGTTTTTCTTCCCGGCGTATCGTGAATGTGCAGGCCCGCCTCGACGATATCGATGATCTGTCCAACGACCACGCCCACGCTTTTTTCATGACGGGTAAACACAATGGCGTAGATGCGATCCGGTTTTTTGTGGACGGTCTCGGTTTGGAGTACGGCATCCAAACGGACGAGCGGCAAAAGATCATCCCGGTACTGAATCACCTCTCTCCCGGACGAATGCTCGATTTTATGGAGATCGAACTCCTCCAGGCGGGTGATTTCCGAGAGGGGTACAACATAGCGGTCCTTCCCGTTGATCGAGAAAAGCACCATGGCTTCTGTCGGCTCTTCTGTTTCGATCTCGGACTCTTCCTCAGCCCAGGACTCCATTTCATGCCGCCCGCTCTCGAACAGCGCCCCCTGCTCCGCAAC
>JBHHXB010000058.1:0-12880 GCA_046756825.1 Nitrospiria bacterium
CTATTCTCAGAGGTTGTCGGATCAAAAACGCCCTCCCGAAATCGGGAGGGCGTTTTTGTTTGTCCTTATTCTTCACCAACGATTAGTCGTCACGCACCGTACCGTCATCGGTAATAGTGTCATCACCGTTATCGTCACCCCCTCGATGCTCTCCGGCCTCCGCGATATCATCATTATCGTCATCATCAAAAAGATCGATACTCCGAATACCGTCACAAGCAAAACCCTGCGCTTTGTTCTTTGGGGCCGAGCAAAAATCAGTTGGGCCAAACGTCCCGTCTGCCTCAAAAGTCCCCGCCGTGACATCGGCATGGGCCAGTTTCACAAAACCTGGGGCAAGGTCAACAACCGTAATCAGGCTGCTTCCGTCAACGACTGGATTCGCACCAGCCGGGACAGTGAAGGGCATTTCAATTTTTGCCTCAAGATTCGTTTTGAAGGTAAAGGCTGTCCCAGTCGTATCCGTGGGGCCGGTGTGCGCCGTGCCTTTGATGACCATACTCTTCCCCGCCAGTCCCGCCGAATTGGCATCTGCGACAGACATGTTTTTCGGATTATCATCCAAAGAACCGGGGCTATCATCCAGAGAACCATCATCGGCACCACCGCCGCCGCTGATCCCATTATCATCCAGATCGCCAATTTTGATCTCGATTTTGTTAAAGGTGCCATCGGGAACCGGCATAGAAATACTCCCCCCAACGCCATCATTAGCGGTGCCGAGCAAATCAAAAACAAAGGGACCCGCTTCGACATCATCATCCCGGTCATCGCCTTCGTTGATGCCTTCCTGCTCAAGCTCAATTTCCTCAAAAACGACATAAGCACTGTTCAAGCAGACGAAACCATCTGAAAGGCTGAACCCCTTTGCGTCATCCGCACAATCCCCCGGTGAAACGGCTGCAACCGCTTCTTTTCCAGAAAGCAGGGCAAGCATGGTGTCGATTTTCCCTGTTGTTTTGTTAGAAGCAACAACGAGTCCTCCCTTGAGCGCGGTGGCTTTTAATGTGCTGGCAACTCCTCCCTCGCTGCTCAGCCCCGAACCGCCCCCGCTACTACCGCAGGCCGCGACAATCATGGCGAGCATCGCCGTTCCAAAAAGTTTTATGCAGTCTTTTTTGTTCATCTACTCCTCCTCGTTTGTCATATTAAAAAATGTACTGTCTGCGATTGGTTATTACTTCATCGTTCATGTCCTACTTTAACCGGCACTTATTTAGGGGACAACAAGATCTGGTGTAGCCGATATTAAATTTAAGGATGAGTGGGGGTGGCTGTCATTCGAGCGCCGTTTCGTGCTGTTCAGCCTGCGTGATTGGAACGCTTTTCGGGGTTAGCGAACGAAAACGTCACTTGAATGAAATCCAATGGAGATGAGGGGGTTACTTGCCCGTGACCAGTAAGAGGTCCGGATCTTCGAGGTGTTTGATGACGGTGTTCATGAAGCGGGCCGACTCGGCCCCGTAGATGACGCGATGATCAAAGGTGAGGGAAAGGGGCAGAATTTTTCGGATGACGACCTCGCCGTTTCGAACGACGGGCTTGTCCGTGATTTTGCCCAGCCCGAGAATACCGACTTCGGGATAGTTGATAATGGGTGTGCCAAAAACGCCACCGATGACGCCGTAGTTTGTCAACGTGAAAGTGCCGCCCTTTAATTCGGTGAGCGCGATGGTTCGGGAGTAGGCCTTTTTCGTCAAGGCGGAGATTTCCCGCGCAAGCTCGAGAATGCTTTTTTGATCCGCCTGTTTGAGCACAAACACCATCAGGCCTTCAGGCGTATCGACGGCGATGCCGATGTTGTAATATTTTTTGAGGATGATTTCGTTCTTAGCGTCATCCAGCGTCGCGTTTAAAAAAGGAAAGGCCTTTAGACCCGCCACGACCGACTTGATAATGAAGGGCAGGTAGGTCAACTTGTAGCCCTCCGCTTCGGCAAGATCTTTTTTGGAAAGACGGACCCGTTCCAGCTTCGTGATGTCGGCCTCATCGACAAAGGTCACTGGCGCGACGTTTTGCGACGACTGCACGACCCGCTTTGCGGCGCTTCGCCGGACACCCCGAAAGCGAATGCGCTCCACCGGCCCGAGGGCTGTTGCTTCTTCGAGGGTTTCGGGCGATAACGGCGGCGTTTTGGTCTCTACGCGCTGTTCCGCCGCACGTTCCACGTCCTCGCGTAAAATCCGTCCGTCCGTCCCGCTGCCCTCTAAATCGGCCAGGTTCACGCCGAGTTTTTTGGCGAGCGCCCTCACGGACGGAATCGCCCGAATGTCTTGCTTGTCCTTTTTCCGGGGCGAAGTCAAACCGGCGGGGAGAACAAAGGCTTCCTCGGACTCCTCCAAAACACCCACGACGGCACCCGCGTCTTTTTTCGGCGAGGCGGCTTCCTCCTCCGCCTTCGTCGTGTCGATTTCCGTTTCCACCGTGACCAGGGGCGCGCCGACCGGGATCATGTCTCCCGGCGCGCTGTTGATTTTTAAAATCCTGCCGCTAAAAGGGGAGGGCAGACTTACAACGGCCTTATCGGTTTCAACCTCGACCAGGGGCTGGTCTTCCTTGACAAGATCACCCTCAACCACAAGCCATTGGACGATTTCGCCTTCGGCGATGCCCTCGCCCACATCCGGGAAATGAAAGGTTTTATTCACAACATCCCCACTGAAACGGAGTGTTCAAAACCCAACCACACGCTCAATGGCCTCAATAATCTGCGTACAGTCCGGGGGATAGTATTGTTCTGTTTTTGGCAGCGGTACCGGGGTGTCGTATCCCGTGACCCGCAGCACCGGGGCCTCAAGGGAAAGCAGGGCCCTTTCACAAAGCTGCGCGGCGATTTCCGCCCCGAGGCCGCAGGTCCGTGGAGCCTCGTGAACAATCACCGCGCGCCCCGTTTTTTCGACGGAAGCCAACACAGCCTCGGTATCCAATGGGGAGAGGGTTCTCAAATCAATCACCTCCGCATGCACACCTTTTTCGGCCATGAGACCGGCCGCCTCCAACGCGGGATGCAGCATCGCGCCCCAGGCGACCAACGTGACATCGTCCCCTTCGGCCACCACACGGGCCTCGCCCAGGGGAAGCACGTGATCGCCTTCGGGCACTTCTTCTTTAATCGCCCGGTAGATTTTTGAGGGTTCCAGAAAAATGACCGGATCAGGGTCGCGGATGGCCGCAATGAGCAGTCCCTTCGCCTCGGCGGGCGTAGAGGGAACCACCACTTTCAGGCCGGGGGCGTGGATAAAGAAGGCCTCCGTGCTTTCGGAATGAAGCTCCGGGGCATGAATGCCCCCGCCGTAGGGCGTGCGTACGACAAGAGGACAGGTATAGCGGCCACGCGTCCGGGAGCGGAGCCGGGCCGCGTGCGACACAAGCTGCTCCATCGCGCCGTAAAGAAAACCCATGAACTGGATCTCGGCCACAGGCTTCAAGCCATAGGCGGCCATGCCGATGGCCGTGCCGACAATGGCCGATTCCGACAGCGGCGTATCCACGACCCGGTCTTCGCCGAATTTTTGGATGAGCCCATCCGTGGCTCGAAAAACACCGCCGTCAAGACCGATGTCTTCGCCGAGCAGCACCATGTCGGGCGTTCGGGCCATTTCCTCGTGGAGGGCCTGATTGACTGCTTGAACCAGGCTGAGTTGATTCATGCCGCATCCTCGTTGATTTGCCCGTTCAAGCGCCTGACCAGCATTTCCCGCTGCCGAAGCAAGTCCGGGGGGAGGGTTTCAAAAAGAAAGTCGAACATGTCCAGCGGATCAAACGACGCTTCCGCCTCATAGTCTTTCACCGCCTCGGCGATGCGCCGCTCAATGCCTTCCATCAGCGTGGTTTCATCTTTTGAAGACCACCCGCAGTGTTGCTCAAGATAGGTTTTAAGACGCGTCACGGGATCCTTCTCCCGCCACGCGAGCACGTCGTGATTGGAGCGGTAGCGGCTCGCGTCGTCCGCAGTGGTATGGTCATTCAGCCGGTAGGTGAGACATTCGATTAAAGTCGGCCCATCACCGCGCCGCGCCTTTTCAAGGGCCGCCTTCACCGTGGTATAAACCGCCAGCACGTCATTGCCGTCCACTTGTATCCCGTCGAATCCGTAGCCAATGGCCTTTTGCGCCAAGGTCGCGGAGGCCGTTTGACGCGCCAGCGGCACGGAAATCGCCCATTGATTGTTTTGACAGACAAAGACAACGGGCAACTTGAAAACACCCGCGAAGTTCAAACCTTCGTGAAAATCCCCCTTCGAGGTCGCACCGTCGCCAAAAGTCGTCAACACGGCGATCGGATCCTTTTTATATTTTGCGGCCCAGGCCGCGCCCACAGCATGTGGAATGTGCGTGCCCACCGGGATTGAAACCGGAAAATCATGCTGACCCCCCGAAGGCACATTCCCCCGCTCATCCCCCGACCAGTATTGATAAATCCCTTTAATGCTCATGCCGCGAAGCGCGGAAAGGCCTGTTTCCCGAAAAGCAGGAAAAAGCCAATCGCTGCGCTGAAGCGCTGCCGCGCATCCGGCCTGAATGGCCTCCTGCCCCTGAATAGAGGCATAGGTTCCGATACGTCCCGTGCGCTGGAGATTCAGGGCCTTGTCGTCGATGGCGCGAATCAGCACCATCGATTCATAAAAATCCTTCAGTGTTTTTTCGGAAAACTGCGACGTCTCGGGGAGATCGGACGAATCAATCCCGGCGGATTCGTTCAGGATTTGGACGTATGCGACGCTGAATTTTTCAAGAATTTTCTTCGGCATCCCGATCCTTTTTATTTGTCCGGCTATTCGGTTCATTATACCATATCCACCCCCATCAACTTCACTATCGTCACAGAGCACCGCTTCCCATTTTGTATCGAACCATACGGAAAATGATCTCCAATCCTGTCATTTTTAAAGCGCATTTTCTTGAATAAATGAACCGATTCCACGATTCAGGATTTGCGGAGATATCTACGAGAAGGTATATTAACTATATTCAAGTAAAGGACTCCCCATGAAAAACATGCTATGGATTTTAAGCATTGCGGTGCTCATGACCTCCTTTTTCCCACCCTCGACCGAAGGCCGGGAAAGCATCATCCTTCTAAAACCCGGCGCCGCAGAAGGCGAATTACCAGAAGGCTGGAAGCCCCTGACCTTTAAAAAAGTCACACGTCACACCCGCTACCGCATAATCGAGGAAAACGGGCGGCCCGCCATTCACGCCAAAAGCGACCGCTCCGCCTCCGGGCTCACCTATGCCCTGGATCTTGACCCAAAAACCTATCAAACCCTTTCCTGGTGCTGGAAGGTCGACCGGATTATTTCAAAGGGAGATGTCAGAAAAAAAGCGGGCGATGATTACGCCGCGCGGATTTATGTCACCTTTAAATTTGATCCCGGCCAATCCAGTTTTCTCGAACGCACGAAGTTCGGCACCTACAAACTTCTGTTCGGGAAATACCCGCCGAAAGGGGCTTTAAACTACGTCTGGGCCAACCGACTCAAAAAAGGCGCGTCCGCGCCAAACGCCTATACGGACCGTGCGCACATGGTCGCCATTCAAAGCGGGACGGATAAAACCGGGCAATGGGTCTGCGAGGAGCGTAACCTCTATGAAGATTACAAAAAATATTTCGGCGGCGAGCCGCCGCGTATTTCGGGCATCGCCGTGATGACCGATACCGACAACACCGGGGAGACCGCGACGGCCGCATACGCGGACCTGGTTTTAAAATAAACGCTAAACAAAGGGAGGATGGGATGGAAATCGGGTTTATTGGACTTGGGAAAATGGGATCCAACATGGTGAAGCGGCTTCTTTCCGGGCAACACACCGTGGTCGGCTATGATCACGACCCCGAAATTCCGCTTTCACTCAAGGGCGAGCGTTTTCACGTTGCCGCAGATCTTCCCGGCCTGGTTCAAAAACTGGCCCGGCCCCGCGCCGTTTGGTTAATGGTGCCCTCCGGCGAGGCCGTGACCGACACGATTGAGCGCCTGCTCCCCCTGCTTTCAAAAGGAGATCTTTTAATCGACGGCGGGAATTCGCTCTATAGGGATTCAACCCGGCGGGCGGGGGATCTTCAAAAACAGGGGATTCGTTTTATGGATGTCGGGACCAGCGGAGGTATTTGGGGTTTAAGCGTCGGCTATTGCATGATGATCGGCGGCGATGTTGAGGATTTTAATCGTTTGGAGCCGGTCTTTAAAACCCTCGCGCCGGAAAACGGCTACTTACACTGCGGCCCGCACGGGGCCGGTCATTTTACAAAAATGATCCACAACGGCATCGAATACGCCATGCTCCAGGCCTATGGAGAAGGGTTTGCGCTGCTTGAGGCCTCTAAATTTCCCCTGGATCTGGCCCGGATTTCGAAACTCTGGAACCAGGGCAGCGTCATCCGCTCCTGGCTGCTTGAGCTCGCCGAAAATGCCTTTGAGAAAGATCCACGCCTCGAAACCTTTCAGGGGCACGTCAATGACTCCGGAGAAGGACGATGGACGGTGCTTGAGGCGGTCGAAAACGCCGTACCCGCGCCCACCATCGCCGCCTCGCTTTTTGCGCGCTTTTCCTCGCGTCATCCCGATGCCTTCTCCGACAAATTTATCGCGGCACTCAGAAAGGAGTTTGGCGGTCATGCGGCCAAAAGAATCGGATAAAACGGGAGAGACCTTCATTGCCCAGGTCGCGCCCGAGAAAGAACATATCGAAGAACCCTCCCCGCAATCCTGCGGCATCATCATCTTCGGGGCGACGGGCGATCTGACGCAGCGAAAACTGATCCCCGCGCTGTTTCATCTTTTTCAGGGCTGGCTTCTCCCCGACCGCTGGTACGTTTTGGGTGTGGGGAGAAAGGAGATTTCCCATGAAACCTTTCGCGACAACGTGCGAAAATCGCTTGACGGCGCATCACGGATGGCACAGGTACCAACCGCGGTTTGGGAAACCTTTGGGAAGCGCTTTTATTACGCCACGCTGAGTGACCTCGAAAATCCCAAGGCCTATGCCACGCTAAAAAAGGAACTCGCCGCCCTGGATCAATCCCATCAAACCGGCGGCAACCGGATTTTTTATCTCGCCACCCCGCCCGGGCTTTACTCAAAAATCGTACATCAATTGGGGAGAGCGGGCCTGAGCGGACAGGGACAAAAACGGGCCTACGATCACGGTACATCTAAACAAACACCAAGGACTTCCCCTAAAAAGAGGGGTTCCGTCCGGCTCATTGTCGAAAAACCCTTTGGGACCGATCTCGATTCCGCGCAGGCCCTGAATGCCAAAATCCGCGCGGTCTTCGGTGAAGAGCAGCTTTACCGCATTGATCATTATCTGGGAAAGGAAGCCGTGCAAAACACGCTTTTTCTCCGCTTCGCCAATGCCATTTTTGAACCCGTTTGGAACCGGCGCTACATCGATCACATTCAAATAACGGCGGCGGAAACCCTGGGTGTCGAAAACCGGGCCGGATATTATGAATCGGCGGGGGCGCTCCGGGACATGTTCCAGAATCACTTGCTCCAGCTACTCTGCCTCGTCGCGATGGAAGCACCTACAAGCTTCGAGTCGGAGCGAATTCGGGACGAAAAAGTCAAGGTGCTGCGCTCCGTGCGCCCCATCAATCTGGATCAAATTGACCAGTGCGCCATTCGCGGGCAATACGGCCAGGGACTGATTGACGGCACCGCCGTGGAGGATTACAGAAAAGAACCCGGCGTGGCCGCCCGGTCCAAAACGGAAACCTTTGCGGCGCTTAAATTCTATATCGACAACTGGCGCTGGCAGGGTGTTCCGTTTTATTTACGCTCCGGCAAACGCATGGCCAAGAAATCGACCGAGATTGTCATTGTTTTCAAGGAAGTCCCCCATCTCCTCTTTAACCCCATGGTCCCGGGCGGACTGGAATCAAACACCCTTGTTTTAAGCGTGCAGCCCACGGAGGGCATCGCACTGACCTTTCAGGCGAAATATCCGGGCCCGAAATTTTCCGTCGGGCGGGTCACGATGGATTTTAATTATCGCGGTGCCTTTCAAAGCGCCTCCCCCGACGCCTATGAACGTCTCTTGCTGGATTGTATGGCGGGTGACCAAATGCTGTTTAGCCGGGGCGATTGGATCGAACGCTCCTGGAGTCTGCTCATGCCCTTGCTGAATCACTGGGAAAAGACGCCCGCGCCTTGTTTTCCGAACTATCCTTCTGGTAGTTTTGGCCCCAAGGAGGCCGACGACCTGATTCAACGCGATGGCCGCGCCTGGCGAAGCCCTTAAATGATGAACAACCTCACCATTTGCAAAGACATGGATGCCCTCGGGAAAACGGCGGCGCGAACCTTTGCCCGGCTCGCCGATCAGTGTGTGACGAAAAAAGGGCGCTTCACCGTCGCCTTGTCGGGAGGCAGCACGCCGAGAAGCCTGTACACACATCTCACTCTGCCGCCCTTTCGAAATACAATCCCCTGGGGCGGTGTCCATATTTTCTGGGGAGATGAGCGCATGGTCCCGCCCGATCACCCCGATTCGAACTTCGGCCTGGCCAATACGCTTCTGCTCCCGAAAGTCCCCATCCCCGATGAAAATATTTTCGCCATGCCCATGAAAGACATAAACCCCGATGCCGCCGCGAAAATTTACGAGGATGCGATTTTCGAGTGCTTTGATCCCGACGAAGACGAAATTCCAGTCTTTGATCTCATCTTGCTGGGCATCGGCGCGGATGGGCACACGGCGTCTCTTTTTCCCGGCACATCCGCCCTGGATGAAAAAGAGGCCTGGGTTGTGGCGAATCACATTCCCTTCCTCAATAAAACCCGACTCACGCTCACCTTTCCCCTCATCAATCAAGCGAAAAATATCCTCTTTCTGGCCGCAGGGAAAGACAAGGCCCCGGTCATCCGGACATTGCTTTCAGAACACCCGGAGCGTTCAGCCTACCCTGCTGCGGGGGTGCAACCGGCCGCCGGTGAGCGGCATTTCATCATTGACCAGGACGCGGCCAGCGAACTGCCCTCCAATTGCCGGGATTAGCCGAGGATGATACTGGCGGGAGACATCGGCGGCACAAAAACAACCCTGGCCTTGTATGCTGATGATGGATCCCCCGCCTCCCCCCTGCATATCCAAAGGCTTGCGAGCCGGGATTTTCCCGATATTTTCGCTGTCATCGACTTATTTCTGTCGAATAAACGTATCGGCATCCAAAAAACCTGCTTCGGTGTCGCGGGGCCCATCTTCAATCAGCGGTGCTCGACGACCAACCTGCCGTGGATGGTTGATGCCGAAAAAATCAAATCCCGCTACAAAATCAATACCGTCCGCCTGCTGAATGACCTCGAAGCAACCGCCTACGGCACGCTCGCCCTAGCTCAGGACGCCTTGGTGTTACTCAATACAGAAACCGATGCTCTTCCGAGATCCGCCTCAGGCAATCAAGCCGTCATCGCCCCCGGGACCGGACTTGGTGAAGCCCTGCTTTATTGGGACGGCGCGAGATATCTCCCGTCTCCCTCGGAGGGTGGTCATAGCGATTTCGCACCGCGAAATTCCGCTGAAATCGCGTTACTGGAGTACCTGCTCCAAAAACATCGCCATGTCAGCTACGAACGGGTGCTTTCGGGAGCCGGGCTGTATGCGATCTATCAATTTATGAAAGATGGCGGATACGGCGACGAGCCGCCGTGGATTGCCGAACGCCTTGACTCGGAAGACCCGGCGGCCGTGATTTCCGAGCTCGCCTTGACCGGGACGTCCGAGTTGTGTACTTTAGCCCTTGATTTATTCATCTCTATTTTGGGTGCGGAAGCCGGAAACCTGGCATTGAAATCCCTCGCCACAGGCGGCATTTATTTAGGAGGCGGCATCGCACCCAAGATATTGTCCAGGCTTAAAGACGGCGGATTCATGAAGGCCTTTCTTCACAAAGGCCGCTTCTCTTCCCTGCTCAACACCATTCCCGTCCGAGTCATCCTCGACCCCAATACCGCCCTTTATGGCGCGGCGCAATTCGCCGCATCGATGCCGGCTCCGCTTTGACTTCCATTACAGGCCTATGGCATAAATGCCTTGCTGCATCTGGTTTAGGCTTGAAAGCGGACCGAAAACCTTCCACAGGCTGAACCCGAGTGATGCTTTACAAGTAAACCTATTTTGAACGATAAATTAAGGAGTAAATCGCCGTGACGTTTTTGTTCCAATTTCTTAACACCACGCTTTCTCTGTTTATTTTCTTGTCCCTCACAGCACCCATTCCAGGTCAGGCGCAGTCCGGCACAGTGCACTATGACGGGGCCTTTCTCATTATCATTAACGACTTGATTATCGTTGATGATCAAGGGAAGGTGTCACCCTATGAAACAAAGCAGGACGCCAACTTAAATATTCAGGCAAAAATCAAGGGTGTGGTTCGCGCCGACGAAAAAGGCACGTGGCATTTTAAACAGGGGCAAACCATCCAATTCCTTACCTCAAAGATGTACCTCACGAATGAGATTACCGTGCCTGTCACACTTGAAGTGCTGGTCAATGAATTGGACAAACAGGAAGAGACCATCGACCTTCCCGTACTCATCAAGGGGAAGAACGATACCGCCGGTCACCGCTTCAAGATGCGTATCAACGGAAACATGCTGGCCGGGAAATTACTGAAATCAGAGCAGTAAAGCGGGATGTCCTCACCGCGAAGTAAAGACCTCCTTTACAGAAGATCGTTATAAGAAGATCTGGACGGAGTCCTTTGCCGCCTTGATAATGGGCTCTGGATAGAGTCCTAAAAACAAGGTTAAAAATGCGGTCAATCCCAAGGCGACTTTGATCGTGGGGGAGAAGGAAAGCACCGTTGATTCACTCGGCTCATCCATGTACATCACCCGAACAAGCTTAAAATAATAATACAACGACACCACACTGTTGAGAATGCCAATAATCGACAACCAGTAAAATCCGCCCTGAATCGCCGCATTAAAAAGATAGAGTTTTCCAACAAAACCCGCCGACGGCGGAATTCCGATCAGAGACAGAGCAAACACGATAAAGGCCAAAGCTACCGCCGGATTGGTCCGGGCTATGCCTTTAAAGTCCTCGATTTGATCGCCCTTCGTATTAGCGGAGCACAGCAGGATGATGAGAATAAAGGCACCCAGGGTCATAAAAACGTAACCCACGAGATAGATGAGAATGGCGGCGTATCCGATTTCATTGGCCGCAATCAAGCCGATCAAAATATATCCCGCGTGAGCGATGGACGAATAAGCCAAAAGGCGTTTTATATTGGTCTGCATCAATGCGACCAAATTCCCCAGGGTCATCGTCAACACGGCGATCACCCAAATCACCTGCCACCAATTCCCCGAACTCAAGGCAAAGGCATCAATAAAAACACGCAGCATCACCGAAAAAGCGGCCGCCTTCGAGCCTGCGGAAAGAAAGGCGGTCACCGGCGTCGGCGCACCTTCGTAGACATCGGGCGCCCACATGTGAAAGGGCACGGCGGACACCTTAAACCCGAACCCCGTGATCAACAGCACAAAAGCCATGATCAAGGATGGGTTGGAGGAAATTTTATTTTCTTGAAGGAAGGCCGCGATTTCTCCCAGGTTGGTCGTGCCCGTTGCTCCGAATAAAAACGCAATCCCGTATAAAATCAAACCCGACGAAAAGACCCCCGTTAAAAAATATTTGATGCCGGACTCGATGGATTTTGGATCCTTTCTCATGAATGCCGTCAAAACATAGAGAGACATCGACATGAGCTCAAGCGAGAGATAAAAAGAGAGCAAATCCGTTGACGAAGGCATCAGCATCATGCCGACTGTCGCAAACAGGATCAGGCCGTAATATTCTCCCAGGTTGATCCGTTCTATTTTGATATAACGAATCGACATCAGAATGATAATGGTGGAAATCGACAGAAAAAGTGTCTTAAAAAAGACGGCATAGGTGTCGAGCTGGATCATCCCGCTAAAGGTCGAAATAGACTCCCCCCACAAAAACACGGTGGAAACCCCCGAGACCACCAGTGACGCGATGGCAAAATATCCCAGTTGTTCTTTTTTGTCGCGGGGGATAAAAGGATCCGCCACAAAAAGCGCGCACGCGAGAATGGCAAGAATACATTCAGGCAAAATCGCAAGGAGCTGAATATCGGGCATTGTCGGTGTCATTTAGTCGATTACGCCTTTCTTCAAATCATCGCGAACCGCAATCATTGTGTTCTGATCCTGTACAACCGCCACACTTTTTCCCCCCGATTGCTGCTTCGCCAGCGCCCCCGCCCCGTTTAAGCGCTGCACAATCTTTTCCACGGCGGGTTCCATCACACGGATGAAGGGCTTCGGAAACAGGCCAATCCAAAACATGAAAACGATCAAGGGCGCCATATAGGCAATTTCACGACGGTTCATATCGAGAATCTTCTGATTCTCCGGCTTGTCGAGCGGGCCAAACATCATCCGCTGAAAAAGCCAAAGCATGTAGGCCGCGCCGAGGATAATACCAATCACGGCGATGCCCGCATAAACCTTGTTGGCCTCGAAGGCACCCACGAGGATGAGAAATTCCCCGACAAATCCGTTCAAGCCCGGAAGCCCCATGGACGAGAACATCGTGACGGCGAACACAGCGGAATAAATCGGCATCCTTGAAGAGAGCCCGCCAAAATCCGCGATCAGACGCGTGTGCCGCCGCTCGTAAATCATCCCCACGATCAAAAAGAGCGCCCCCGTCGAAACACCGTGGTTCACCATTTGAAGAATGCTGCCCGTAATGCCATGCGTGTTCAGAGCGAAGATCCCCAGCATGACAAAGCCCAAATGGCTAACGGAGGAATAGGCCACCAGGCGTTTGACGTCCTTCTGCGCCAGCGCCACCAGCGCGCCATAGACAATACCCACCAGCGAAAGCCCGGCCATGTA
>JBHHXB010000059.1:0-12605 GCA_046756825.1 Nitrospiria bacterium
TTATTAAAACCGACAATGCGTTTCACCATGCCGGAATAAGAAGGGTGCGCCCTTTTTCTCAGCTTTTTATTCCCCCAGGGGTATTTCCGGCCATCCGTCCCGCGCGCCGCCTTTTCCCATTCCGCCTCGGACGGCAGGCGTTTGTTCAAATGCGCGCAATAGGCACCCGCCTCATGCCAGGTTACGTTGCTGACCGGGTGCCGGTCTGTTCCGGGGGCGTATTCAAAATCAGGAAAAACCTTTTTAAACGCCGCATGCGTCACTTCAAAGCGATCAATTTCAAAATCCGGCAGCACCACCTGCGGCCGCCGAGAGTCCAATCCAGGATCAATTTCCCCCATCAAAAAAGGCCCGGCGGAAACCTGAACCATCTCCACCGCGAAAACCCGCTCAAAAGGGACGAGTAAAGATAAACAAACTCCTAAAGAAATAACGATTTTATCTGTCATTTTCATGAACATCTGATGTATCCTGTTTCATAAAAAATACCTGAGTCGATATATTCATGTCGAGCGCACCTGACAGAAATGCTATACTTGAAAACGTAGTCTTAATGCATCCGGGTATTCCAGAATCAATGCTTGTCTGCCCAACATGAAAACATCCATCGCATAGAAAGGGTTTTTCTCGATGAAAATCATGTCGTCAGGTCTTTCTGATGTCGGTCGCGTTCGGACATCAAACGAAGACAGCATGGGTCTTTTTCATGACCTGGATCTCTACATCGTGGCCGATGGCATGGGCGGTCACGCCGCCGGGGAAGTCGCAAGCAAAATGGCCGTCGATCAAATTAAGGCCTACATTGCCGCCTCCTGCGCCGGAAACGGCACAAAGCCCGGCAACCCCCAGCAAAATGAGGATAAACTGGTCAAGGCCATTTCACACGCCAACCTGCAAATCTTTTTGACAGGATCGAAAGATACCGCCTTAAACGGCATGGGAACCACGGTTGTCGCCCTCATGTCCCGCGGGGAAGAACTGGTCATTGGCTTTGTCGGGGACAGCCGGTTGTATCTATTGCGGGACGGGGCTTTGCAGCAACTGACGGAAGACCACTCCGTCGTCAATGAATATGTTCAAAAGGGACTGATTCCCGCCGAAGCGGCGGAGCATCATCCTCAAAAACATGTCTTGAGCCGTGCGATGGGAACCGCGCCGGAAGTACAGGTCGAGGCTTTCACCCGAAAACCCAGGGTCGGCGATCTCTACCTGCTCTGCTCCGACGGCCTCAGCAACAAGCTCAACGCATCGGAAATACAGACCATCCTCAAACAAAGCCGCAATATCGACGACGCCAGCAAACAACTGGTTCAACACGCCATTCACGCCGGCGGCGAAGACAACATCACCGTCCTGATTGTCTCTATCGCGGAATAAAAGAGCTGGCCTGGGCCGTATAAGGCGAGGGGGCACCGCCCTGCAAGAGCCGTTCGACATATCGGCCAATCAAATCGCTCTCAAGATTTACGACATCACCCACATCTTTAAAGCCCAAGGTCGTCATCTCGGCCGTGTGCGGAATAATGCAGATCGTCACACCTTTTTCGGAAAGCTGATTGAGGGTCATGCTGACGCCGTCGAGGGTGATCGAGCCTTTGGGGACGCAATATTTCAAGACCGGCCGAGGGAGTTCCAGCGTCACAAAGATCCCGTTTTCCAAGGGTCGTTTTTCCACAATTTTTCCGACACCCTCGACATGGCCCGACACCATGTGTCCACCCAGGCGGTCATTCATTTTCATCGCCCGTTCCAGATTCACCCGATCCCCCGGCTTGAGTCCGCCCAGGTTGGTTAAAGACAGGGTTTCCGGTGACACGTCGCAGGAAAAACCCGTCGCGGTCAAATCCAGCGCCGTCATGCAGGCTCCGTTGACCGTCACGCTTTCCCCCGTTTTCAGGTCGGTCATCACGGTTTCGGCAGTGATCGCAAGACGTGAAACATCTTTATTTTGAACAAAGGCCGAGACACGGCCCATTTCCTCGATAATCCCCGTGAACATACGATTCCTTAAGGCGTCTTGGCTAAGTCGATCACGACGGAGGCTGTGTAAAAAGAAACGTCGTCAGCCCGCCGTTTCGCCTCTTTTAACATGAAGGCCGCACTTTCGGTCAAGCGGCCTTCGAACACCTTTTTCCCGTTGGCGGTGACGCGCACGGGTTTTGAAAAATCAATCAGGCGATCGTTGAAAAAGAGCGTGAAGTGCCCGACCCGCTCCGTCGTCACATTCACTGCATTGCCTTCAATTTCAGCACTGAGACTCGCAAAGGCCCCTTTTTTGACCAGCTCGACCTCTTCGTTGGTAAAAATGGATTTTTGAACATCGGCGATTTTGCCGACGGTTTCATTGATTTCCACCCAATAATAGGGATCGCGATGCACACGATCCGCCACAAAAGTTAGTTGGGCGGGATCGGCAATCCGGCGCTGCGCGTTCAGCCATTTCACCAGGGCCGGGAGTTCTTCCCTCGGGAAAAAATGTCCGCCGGCCCTCGGGTGCTCCTTGCCGTGCTCCCGGTAAATAAACGGGATGCCCTCTTTTTTAAGATAGGCGGTAATTTCCTGTGACAACCTCACCGGCATCACTTGATCGTTCGCGCCGTGAATGATGTAAATCCCGGCGGATGAGAAATTTTTCAGAAAGGGAAACACTTCCTCGGGAATACCGCTCGCCATGGGGGAAATGGCCGCGAACCGGTTGGCGTAAAACATGCCGATGAGATAAACGCCGATTCCGCCGTTCGACATCCCCGTCAAAAAAATTTTCCTCGTATCAACACGGTATTGGGAGGTCACCGATTCAATCGTCTTCATCACAAGACGTTCTCCCTGGGGAGACCACCACGCCCCGGCGCCAATCGTCGGACACACCAGGATGACGTCGTCGCCCAGCCGGGGCTGCCAGCGGTCGATGTAGGCATCCCCGACAAAGCCGGCCCCGTGCAGACACACAACCAGTGGATAGGCCTTCTTCGGGTCATAATCCTTCGGGACATATAAGGCATAACTCATGTCGTAACCAGCGACGCGGATATCTTTGTGCAAGGAACCCGTGTGTGGCTCCGGCGGATACAGCCGCCCCCACTTGAGCAGGGTTTCCGCCTTTTGGACCGTTAAGGACTTGTCCTTCAAAATTTCCTTAAGCAAGCCTTCGGACTGCGCCGCATCCTCCGACAAAATGAACTGCTGCACCAAGAGATTCAATTCTTCCCCGGCATCCGCCCCGGCCGCAAAATCAACCGCGCCCGGCCATACGGCGAGCCACAACACAAACAACCATATTTTTTTACCCCTGGTCATCAACACCCCCTTTGTCGCGAAAACGGTCGTCGTTATGACGCCGTTTTCCGAATCTTTCCCTCTATGCGAATATCCTCCCCCATGCGTCCTAGCTTAACATTTTCAAGAGAAAGCGCGGCACTTAAATTTGGGATCGCCCCGCCGCTCACAACACTCACGGCATCGTCCCCGCACAAAAGACGGGGCGCGATATAAAAAATCACGCGGTCCACGCCGCCCGAGCGAAGCGCCGCCCCATTCACGCCGCCGCCACCCTCGATGAGAAGATGAGTCATCCCCATCTTTCCCAAGTGAGTGAGAACGGTCTCAAAGGGGATCATATCCGCCGCTTCGGGCAAGATATCCACACGCACGCCCGACGACTTCATTTGCTCAATACGATCCGACGGGGCTTTCGCCGTCGTCAGCAAGAGCGTGGGCGTATCCGCCGCCGTGGTCACGAGTTTGGCCTGTGGCGGCATTTTCAGCTCAGGATCAATGACTATCCGCAGCGGATTCTTCCCCTTGACCTTTTTTAAACACAGCATGGGATCGTCAGCCAAAACCGTGCCGATGCCCACCAGCACGCCGTCGGCTTCGGCGCGGAGCCGGTCTACCTCCCGGCGCGACTTTTCCCCGCTGATCCATTTCGACTCCCCGGAGGCGGTCGCGATACGCCCGTCCAGCGTCATCGCCGCTTTCAAGGTCACAAAAGGCTTCCCGGTCTTCATGTACTTGACAAAGGCCGCGTTCAGCACCTCCGCTTCAGAACAGAGCAAACCGCTCGTGACCTGAATCCCCGCTTTGCGAAGCCTTTCAAAACCTTTTCCGCAAACCAGCGGATTCGGGTCTTCCATTGCCAAAACGACGCGGGAAACACCGCTTTCAATAATGGCATCCGTGCAAGGCGGCGTGCGCTTCTTCGTGTGACAGCAGGGCTCCAGGGTCGTATAAAGCGTCGCCCCCTTGGCTTGCTCCCCCGCGGCGCAAAGGGCCAGCACCTCGGCGTGGGGAGAGCCGGGGGCGTGATGATAGCCCTCTCCCACAATCCGGTCTTCCCGGACCACGACCGCGCCGACCATGGGGTTGGGCGACGTCTTCCCGCGCCCCCGGCGCGCAAGCCGGAGCGCCCGCCTCATATAAAAAGCAGGGTCTTTCTCAGACATGGTCTCACTATATAAAGCCCTTGAATCCTCTGTCAATCGAGGCCGAAAGCCGGGGGTTGATCCCGCGCATGCGCCAAAAAAGTAGCGTCCTGTTAAGAAAACATCCTATACTTTAAGAGAGCGGCGTTGCCGCGCATTGAGAGCGGAGAGCACAACCCATGGAACGGAAGGAACAACAATTCTCGCTCTGGTACTTCATCATGGTCATGATTGTGCTCATGGCCATTCAAAGTTTCTTCCTTTCGCCGCATGTTCAGAACCTAAGCTACAGTGAATTCAAATTTCTGGTCAAAAAGAAACACATTGCCGAAGTCACCATCAGCGAAGAACAAATCACCGGGCTGGTACGGCTCGAAGGCCTGTCCGAACTGCTCCCCCGGGAAAAAATCGAAAAGTTAAAGCAGTTTGGGGAAGGCGAGCACCGCTTCAGCACCATCCGGGTGGATGACCCGGACCTCATCCCGGAACTGGAGGAAGCAGGCGTGCGCTTCACCGGGAAACTCACGAACAATTGGTTCACCCTCCTGCTCTCCTGGGTCATCCCCGCCGTCATCTTTTTCGGCATTTGGAGCTTCTTCATGCGGCGCATGGGCTCCGCCAGCGGCGTCATGGAAATCGGGAAAAACAAGGCCAAGGTCTATGTGGAAAAACAAACCGGCGTCACCTTCGACGACGTGGAGGGCATCGACGAGGCCCGAGAAGAACTGATGGAAGTCGTCTCCTTTCTGAAAAAGCCGGAGCAGTACCGGCGGCTGGGCGGGAGCATTCCCAAGGGCGTCCTCCTGGTGGGCGCGCCCGGCACGGGGAAGACCCTGCTGGCCAAGGCCGTGGCGGGCGAGGCCGGCGTGCCCTTTTTCAGCATGAGTGGGTCGGACTTCGTTGAAATGTTCGTCGGCGTCGGGGCCGCGCGCGTACGCGACCTTTTTTCCCAAGCCGAGCAAAAGGCCCCCTGTATCGTCTTCATCGACGAACTGGACGCGCTGGGAAAGGCCCGGGGCATCAGTGCAATGGGCGGAAACGACGAGCGGGAGCAAACCTTGAATCAATTGCTCGTGCAGATGGACGGCTTTGACACCAACAAGGGCGTCATCATCATGGCCGCGACCAACCGTCCGGAGATTTTGGACCCTGCCCTGCTCCGCCCGGGCCGCTTCGACCGTCATGTCGCCATCGACCGGCCCGACGTGAAAGGCCGGGAAAAGATTTTAAAAGTCCACGCCAAGCGGATCAAGCTCGCCGAAGAAGTCGATCTTTCTGAAATCGCCGCGAAAACCCCCGGCTTCGTCGGCGCGGACCTGGCCAACCTCGTGAACGAGGCCGCGCTCCTGGCCGCGCGAAACAACAAAGAGTCTGTGGAAATGATTGATTTCGACGAGGCCATCGACCGCATCACCGCCGGGCTCGAAAAGAAAAACCGGGTCATCAATCCGAAAGAAAAAGAAACCGTCGCCTACCACGAGGCGGGGCACACGATCGTCGCCATGTCGCGCGAGCACGCAGACCCCGTTTCAAAGGTGTCCATCATCCCCCGGGGCATCGCGGCGCTCGGATACACGCAACAGCTCCCGACGGAAGACCGCTATCTTTTGAAAAAAGCCGAATTATTGGACCGACTGGATGTGCTGCTCGGCGGCCGCGTCGCCGAGGAAATCATCTTCGGCGACATCTCGACCGGCGCGCAAAACGATCTGCAGCGCGCCACCGATCTTTCCCGCCACATGATCATGCAGTACGGCATGAGCGAGCACCTGGGCCTCGTCACTTTCGAGGCTCCCCGCACGGCCACGGGCTTCGCCGTCATCGGGCCGCAGGGACAAAAAGAATACAGCGAAAAAACGGCGCAAACCATCGACGAGGAAATCCAGAAAATCCTCGATCAGTCCCACGAACGGGTCAAGAAAACCCTGTCCAGGAAAAAAGCGCTTCTCGAAGCGCTCAAAACCCGCCTGCTCGAAAAAGAGGTCATCGAGCGCGCGGAGCTGGAAGCACTCGTCCAGTCGCAATCACTGCCTGAAAAATAAGGGTCTACTGCCCATCCTCCACTAAAAAAGACCTTTATTTTTAACTCAGCACTTGCGCTTCCCCGGTCACAGGCCGCATAATACCAGTTTCCTGACTTTATTTCTGACAAGAGGCCGATTTTTGTATGCTCGGACCCGATGACTTAATTGACAACACCCGGAGGCTGGAGGAACTCCGGAGCTACGCCGTCTTCGACACTCAACCCGAAAAGCATTTCAACGAAATTACTTATCTCGTCTCGCGAATCTGCAAAACCCCGGCCGCATCCATCAGCCTGATGGATGCGAACCAACTCTATTTTAAATCCGTCGTCGGCATCCCCCGACAGGAGTTTCCGAAAACCGGCCTCTTTTGCAGCTACACTGTCCGCCAAAAAACGTTATTTATTGTGGAAAACACCACGACAGACGAACGCTTCAACACACAGCCGCTCGTCACAACGCCTCCGCACATCCGTTTTTATGCGGGGGCTCCGCTGATCTCCCCGTCGGGATATGCGATTGGAACACTCTCGGTGCTCGATTTTGTGCCACGCGTCTTGGATGCCTATCAACGGGAAGCCCTCGAAATCCTGAGCCGCCAGGTCATGACCCAGCTGGAACTCCGCCGACAGGCCCTGCACGACCCGCTCACGGGCCTGCTCAACCGCCGTTTTATGAACGAAGTCCTCAGCTACGAGCTCCGCCGCGTTGACCGCAGCCATCATCCTCTGGGATTGATTCTGGTGGATGTCGATTACTTCAAACAGGTCAATGACCGCTTCGGACATAATGCGGGGGACGATGTTTTGAAGCGGCTCGGCACTTTTATTAAGTCCCATTCACGCTCGGGGGACATCGCCTGCCGCTCGGGCGGGGAGGAATTCGCGGTCATTCTTCCGGGATGCCCGCTCACCCGGACGCACCAGCGCGCCGAATCCTTGAGAACAGGCGTGAAATCCCTCATATTGCAGCACCAGGGCCAATCCATCGGAAGAATTACCTTGTCCCTGGGCGTCGCCGTCTGCAAAGAGGCGGGCATGCAGATGGAATCCTTCATCAACATCGCCGATACCGCGCTGTACCGGGCGAAGGAAGAAGGCCGCGACAAGGCCGTCGTCGGAGAATGGGCGCCCGATTCATAAGGCATCGGCCAAACACGCAAAATAGAACACGCTCCCTAAAAAAGCATCACACCCTCGTCACCCCATATCAGGTACAATATGAGAAAATGCGCCAAAGGCTGCCTTGTCCGCCGTGGTTTGGGCTTCATAAACCCAAGTTTTCAGGCTTTTTTCTTGCAATCTTATGTCTCTTTTGGCACCTTGATTTCTTTGTGATGACGCCTAACAAAAAAGCCTCTATCGTCCTTTTCAACAAGATACCCGCACAGCTTCCCGTCTTTATTGTTCTCTTTTCGCTTCTTGTCTCACTCGCGCCAGGGTCTCTGCTCGCACAATCACCGCCAGAGGGATCCCCAATCCAGGGAGGCAGGCTCGATATTTTTGAGGAAATGGACTCCAGAACCTCCGGCACCGAGCAGCCTGCCGAGGTCACGGATCAGAAAATCGCCGCCATCTTTGAAAAAGGCCGTCACTTGATGAATGCCGGTGCCTTGGATGAGGCCGTTGCCGCATTTCAGGATGTCTTGCTGGCCAACCCCATCCACACACCGTCGTATCTCCTGCTCGGGATCATCTACACGCGAAAGGGAAGACTCGACCGATCCATCGAGGTGTTGAAGCAGGCCGTTGAAATCGACCCGAATCTGCTGGCGGGTTACCTCCTGCTCGGACAGGCCTATGCCGCGGTCAATGCCCCTGAAAAGGCCATTGCCACCTTTGAGCGCGCCACCGCGGTCGCCCCGGAATATCCGGGTGGGCATTATTTTCTAGGACTTGTCCACCAGGGCAAGGGAGAGGTCTTTAAAGCGGCGGCCTTTTATCGTGCGGCACTGGCCGCCAAAGGGGACGCGCCCGAAAAAAAGCAGGCCCAAAACCAACTCGACGGGCTCAAAAAACAGGCGGATTTTTTCTTTGAAAACGGCACGGCGCGATTAAAGCAAGGGGAGGTTGAAGCAGCGGCCGATTTCTTTCAGAAAGGGTTGACGCTTGACCCGGACAACCCCAAAGCCCTGTTCAGCAGCGGGATTATCGCCATCCAGCAAGAAAGATTGGAGGACGCGGTCGAAGCCCTGAAAAGCGCCCTCCAGCAAAAACCGGACTTATTCCCGGCCCGGCTTTTCCTCGGGCAAACTTATGAAAATCAGGGAAAAATCGGCCCCGCCATCACCGAGTATCGCAACATACTGGACAACATCCCCGACCTGAACCAGCAGGAGGCCGTCTTCGCGAGAAAAAAACTCGCCCAAATCGGAGAAACGCCCGAAGTCGGGAAACTGGTGCAGGCCTTTTTGAAAGAGGGAAGTCGGCTCTTGTCGAAAAAGGACAACAAGGGGGCCAAGGCCGCGTTTTTGGTCGTCCTGGCCTTCCTGCCCAAACAAGTGCTGGTCCACTACCACTTGGGGCAAATCGCCTTTGACCGTGGTGATTTCGCGGAGGCTGTGGATCGGCTCAAGACGGCGATTAAAATTGATGAGAATCATTATCTCAGTTATTTCCTCCTGGGTGAAATTTATGAACGACTGGAAAACCTTGAGGCCGCGATCCACATTTACAAGGATGCCGCCAAGGTTCGGCCGATGGCGGCCGGGGTGTATATTCGGCTGGGCATCCTCTACGAAAAAACGGACGACATTCAAAAGGCCTTGACCGCCTATCACAAGGTTCTGGATCTTCTAAAAGATTCGGCCGCACCCGGGAGAAAGTTGGCGCAGGGCCGAATCGACTTATACGAAAAAAGGTTCCGGGTCAGCTACACGGATGTGGCCGTCACCTTTGACAGTAACCGAACGCAAAGCAATCGGCCGGAGAGCGAAATCACATCAGAATCCAACCTGGGGTTGACCTATTTTCTGATGAAAAAGGAACGGCTCAAAATCCCGTTTCAAATCAACTTCAATACCCGTCTGCTCCACCGCGCTCAGCTTTATTTCATGAACAGCGGCGCAAGCCTTTTTTATGCCCAATCCATCGCGGCCTACAACGTCCTGCTGGGCTACAACTTCAGGGTGGGGTCGATGCACGGAGAAACAACGGCCGCCGGGAAATCCGTGCGCATCAACAGCTACACTGGCGAAATATCCCGACAGGGCACCTTCCCCTCGTCCGCGACCCTTCGCGTGAGTTATCAGGATATCGCCGTCTACAGCAACCCCATTTTCGGTACGAGGCTGCTTACGGGAACAGGAATGCTCGCCCAAAATGTCTCTTTTTTCGGTGTGGATCTAGGCCGCGTCCAGCTCTCCTATGCCTACGGAAATAACGAGGTCCGCGCAAATGATCAGGAGCGCATCACTCAAACACTCCGGGGGAATTACAGCCGGGACATGGGTTCAAGCCTAAAACTGACCCTCGGCGCCAGTTACACGGAGTCTGACTATCTCAACGCGGATTCCTTCGCCTTAAGTCAGGGGATCTCTCAAAAGCGGAAAAACAAGCTCTACAGCGCAACGGCGGGTCTGTCTTATACGCTGCAACCGGGGGTCACCTTTTTCGCCAACTACACAAAAAATAAAAATCTATCGAATCTTGCCGTCGCCTCCGACCTGGATTTGGTGGACATCAACAGCGGCCAGGTTCAATCCCTCGGGGCCTATGAGCAGGATGTCATTTCCTTTGGGATGACGGGCGCGGCGGATCTGGAATTTCTCTATCCGCAGTGGACTGAAATAGGCAAGCAATTGACCGTCGGCATCACCATGGGCTACTACCGGCCATCCTTGAAGGGCCTGAATCGGATTTTAGGCGACTCGAAAACCGTGATCGCGCAAGACCCCAATCACATCCTTCCCTCAAACCCCCGGTTTTTATCGGAAACCCGGAATTTGGAAATGGGAAAAATCAAGGGCAGCACGACTACCGGCATTGAAGCTGAATGGGAAATCAGCAAACGCAACGGACTGGTCTTCAGCCTCTCGGAATGGCAGAACAGTACGGTCCGGACGGACATCATTCCCCTCTTGCTCTCACCCACCCAGCCCCCGGCCCTCGTCCCGCGAAGCGCCCGCTACAACCTCACCATCAATCAAATGTTCCTCTCGTGGCGGCATTCCCTGTATCACAATCCAACAAAGGGACGCATTTTTGTCGATCTGGGTTTGTTTGGCGGCTCCTTTGTGAACTTCACGGCGGACGCCCTCATTCGCGTCGAGGAAAATCCCGCAGGCGGCCCCTTTGTGTCGTTGGGTTCATTTGAAGCGCGCGGCCGCAGTTTCACAACACGCGCGGGCCTGGGCGGCGCCATCTTTATCCGGCCCTGGCTCTCCTTCGGTCTCAGTGTCAATTATCTCTGGGGCACCGTGACAAAACTTACTGTGGACCGCGAATTTCCATCGGGCTTCCGCGCCGTTCCCGCCGGTCTGCCGGGGGTGTCCGATAACGCCTGTTTCCGTCTGATCAGCAACCGGGCCGCCGGGGAGACCCTGACAACCGTCACCTGTGATAACGATCAAATTCGGGAAGGCACACGGCCCGAAACTTTAAAACTCAAGCTCGACGGGGTCGAGGGGCGGGCGGCATTGCGTTTTCATTTCGGGAAGGGAAGTCCGGGAAGAACACCCTTCGAGAAATGGCTCGACCGGGATGACGGCGGGGCGGCACCGGCCACAACCGCGAACTTAAACTTTGACGGCGCACTCAAACATGAAACGGCGTATCGGATTAACCGGCCCGTCACCTTCACGAAGGCCCTGACCCTGCTCCGCCTAAACAGCCAATACCGCATCTCTCCGAAATACCGGATCGCCGCGCGCAGCCGTGCCTTTTACGACGCCATTTATGATTTCGTGGATGTCGACACCATCAGCCCCCGGCGTTTTGAAAACACCATTTTAACGCAGCTTCCGCGGAACCCGACACGGGAAGAAGTGGCGGGGGTGAATGTCGAAAATTCGCGCGGCGTGGAGATCAACCAGGAAGGACTCGAACTGCGGGAACTGTATCTTGATGCCCGTTTTAAAAATGTGGATCTTCGAATCGGGAAGCAAATCGTCCGCTGGGGCGTCGTGCCGGGCGCGCGGGTGACGGACGAAATCAACCCCTTTGATTTTGGAGAATTTATTTTGCGGGAAATGGAAGACCGCTTCATTCCGCTCGTCATGGTCAAGGCCGACTTTTTCCCGGCAGACGCGCGATTCGAACTCATCTGGATCACGGAAGTCGCCCCGCACAAACCCGCCCCGGCGGGTTCCGAATTTGAACAATTTCAAATTCTGCCAAACTTTGTCGCCCCCGAATCCTTTCTGGACCACTCCCTCAACCTGAAGACGGACGCCTTTGAAAACACGGAAATCGCCGGACGGCTCGTCCAGAATTTCGGCGGCTGGGAAGTGGGATTCACCGCCTTTTATCACTGGGATGATTTCCCCGCCAGTTTTCGCACCATCGAAGGCGCGGGCGACAATCCCTTTTCCAATCTTCCCGAAGTGGATTTCGCCCCCCGAATGAACCGCATCACGACGGTCGGCACAACCCTGACCACCAGCTTTGGCCGAATGGTGCTGAATGCGGAGTTTGCCTATGTTTTTGGAAAACTTTTCGGCACCCTGCTGGATACCGAGGCCGCCGCAGCCGCCGAGGCGGACCCGGACAGCGATCAGACATCCCTGCTGGGCGAGCTGAAACGGGATTTCATGAAATACGCCGTGGGACTCGATTTCGCCTTTCTGGGCGCGGACATGTCGGTACAATTTATTCAACAATTTATTCCCGGCTGGGACCCCGCGATTTTGCAGGATCGCATCGACACGGTCGCCGCCCATTTTGTGAGAAAAACCTTCATGAACGAGCAGCTTGTCACGCGAATGCTGACCCTCTACTTTATCAATGAAGCAGATTTTCTCTTCCGGCCCGCACTCGAAGCCCGGCTAACGGACAACGTGAAAGTCATCTTTGGCAGCGACATCTTTCTCGGAGACCGGGGCGAGCAGGTCGGCCAGTTTGACTTCATCGGCTTTTTCAAAGACAGCAGCCGGGTTTATCTGGAGATCGGCTATAGTTTTTAAGCCTGCCGTGGATTCACCGCGCTTTAGCGTATAATAGGG
>JBHHXB010000060.1:0-12439 GCA_046756825.1 Nitrospiria bacterium
CAAGCGGAACGAGAATACCTTCCATGTGAAGATAGTAGCCGGTGAAGGCCAGCATCCCGTAGCCGCAGGAGACGGCGAGGGCGACAAAGATAATTGCTTTTCCCGAGGTGAGCAGCGTGGTTCGGACGGCTTCCGCGACATTGCCGCCCTTTCGGATTTCTTCCCGAAGCCTGAAAATGAGATAAATTTCGTAGTCAGCCCCGATGCCCACAGCCATTGCGGAGATGGCGGCTGTCCCGATGCCGAGGTGAATTCCGGCGAAACCCATGACGCCGAAGTTGATCAAAACGGAAAGGGCCAGGGGAATAATGACGAAGAGTCCGCCCAAAAGGGAGCGCCTGAAAAAGGCGGTCATTAAAAAGGTGATGGCGGCGATTTGAAGCATGTTTTGCGCTTTTCCGCGCACCATTTCCCGGTTGAGCGCGACTACCACCGGCGTACTGCCCGCCACCCCGATTGTCACATCCAAGGCATTAAAATCGGTGGCCTTCGCTTCGTCCACGATGTTGATCAATGTTTCGGCAAGCTGTGTGTCGTCCGTCCGCATAAAAACCCAGATAATCGCCTCGTCCTGTTGCGGACGCATCAGCCGCGAAAAATCTGCCGGGTTTCCCGAAATCGAATAAAGGAAAAGAAACTGCCCGATTTCTTCCTTTGTTTCCGGGACACGCAGCATGGCGGGGTCGCCCCCCTTCATCGTCTGGTTCATTTGTTTCATGTAATCGACATAGGACTCGGTTTTGCCGACGGATTCAACCGTTTCGAGCCGCCGCTGGAGTCGGTCGATCGCCCCGGCGACTTCGGGGGTTTTAAGCGCCCCCTTTTTTGTTTCCTCCAAAAGCACATAAAAAGTGGATGTTCCTCCAAACTTTTCATTTAAGACCTTGTCGTCCTGTCGTAGGGTGGTGGAGTCAAAAAACTGCGAGCGGTTGCTGTTGCTCACCTGCATCATCGTCGCCCCTAGAATGGAAACCACGAAAAACAGTATGCCGCCAGTCAATATTTTTTTGCGCCCGTCGCCGTTGATAACTGCGGCCAGGCGTGTCAGGAAGCGATCCAAAAGATCGGGGCCGGCGGGTTTTTTCTTTTTTTTCTGAGAGGGTTTGAGCACGGAGCGCAGGGCCGGGATAAAGGTCAGTTCCAAAAACAGGGCGCTTAAGATCCCAAAGGCCGTAAAAAGCCCGAAGGCCTGAAAGGTTTTTAATTTAAAGGTGATGAGGGATGCGAAACTGGCTGAGGCGATGAGTCCGGCCGTGATCATGGCGAGTCCGACCTGGGTTGTGGATTCGATGACCGCCGCCTTATTGTCACCCAGCCGTTCGTATTCCTCGTAGTAGCGTTTTAGGATCTGCACTGAGTGGCCTGCCGCAATGGCGAGAATCAAGATCGGCGTCATGGCGTTCCAGGGATCGAGCGCTGTACCGGTGACGCCCATGATGCCCATGGCCCAGATCACGGCCAAGAGCGAAGTGATGAGTGGAATAAAGAGACCCTGCCAGGTCTTGAAGGCCATGTAATGCAGAATGCCGATAATTAAAACGGCGAGCGGAAACAGGATGACGAGCATCTGCCAGGCATCCGACTCAAAATAGGTGAGCACCACGGGCATGCCGCCAACATAAAAAGCGTGGTTGTCGTCAACGTGTTTTTTGATGATGTCCTGAAGCTGGCAGTGGATGTAGGAATCGCGAAGCGCCTGACCGGGTCCGCTGACCTGCCAGTCACTGCAGCTTGATCCTGCTTTTGCCTGCCATTGCTGCCAGCCGCCTTCTTCCGCCGCACCGGGGTCGGTGTCGGATTGTTTTTGCCACTTCTTCCAGGACGGCTCTTCCTCGGACTCATTTTGTTGTCCGGGGGAGGGTTGACTCGGTGTGGAGAAGTCTTCGCCGGGTGCGGAGAAATCCTCAAAGGCCCCTTCGGGCAAGTCCGATCCTGTAAAACTTTCCTTGGGCACATTCTGGGCGAAATCCAGGACAATGGCGGCTGCGGAGCCGTCGCGGGAAACAAGTCCGTCTAAAAGGAGTTCATTGGAAAAGACCCGTTTTTTGAGCGCGTCCAATGCTTCGGGCGTTGTGGGAACCTCGGGCATGAGTTGGGCGATGTCGATTTCACCGGCGGTCCCGACAATATGCTTGATCTTCCGGTCGGCGATGCTGACGACATTTTCTTCCTTTATCCCCGAAATGAGTTTGACTTCATCCGTGATTGCCTTAATTTTTGTCAGTGTGACGGGATTGAAAACATCGCCGTTTTTGTTGTGAACGCCGATGACGACGACGCGGCTTCCGCCGAAGGTTTCCTCGATTTTATTGTTGCGCTGAACGATGGGATCGTCCTGGGGCAGGATGGCCTTGGGGTCGAACTTTAACTCAATGCTGAAGATTTGCGAGAGAAAAAAGAGGGTGACGCCGAGGACGAAAAGAATGACAAGTTTCGGAAATTGAACTATTTTTTCGACAAAGGTTTTCATAAAGCGTGGTAGTTAGTCTACCGAAAATACAAAAAAAATCAAGACAAGAAGATACAAAGATAACATTTTTGATGATGAAAATCATGCGCCGCAGACAGGGTTTGTTCGGGTGTTTCTCAGCCAAAGTGTTGCGGTTTATCATTGCAACACTTTCCGGTCTTGTTTTATGATCGTTAACGGCTTGATTCACACAATTGTTCCCGGAGAAGAGATGCCCTCAAAATATGCGAGTGAAATAGAGAACACCCTGAATATACTCAATGAAGCGGTTTTTATTTATGATCAGGATATGCGGATTACGCGCTTTAACGCGGCGGCGGAAAAGGCGACGGGATATCGCAAGGAGGAGGTGATCGGGGAAAAATGCATGACCCTTTTCAATACGACGGTTTGCATTAAAAACTGCGGTCTCTGCGCCGCCGCGAAAAAGAAGAATGAAACCGTGCATTTTGAATCCCGTTTTTTTCGCAAGGACGGAAGCAGGCGGTTTGGGGCGTTTCGCGTGGGTATCTTGAATCGCTTTGATGACGACAAACTTGAGATGCTGGTGGCCCTGACGGACCTGACGGAAGTGACCGCTTTGAGAGAAAGATTGGAAACGAGTGGCTCTTTCCAAAAGATTATCGGGAAAAGCCGGCCCATGAAGAGGCTGTTTCGTACAATCAAAAACACGGCCCTTTTTGATTCCACGGTTTTACTGGTCGGGGAAACCGGGACGGGAAAGGAACTGGTCGCGCGTGCGATTCATCTTGAAAGTGACCGCGCGAAGGAAAAAATGGTGCGGGTCAACTGCGCGGCCCTTTCCGAAAATTTATTGGAAAGTGAACTTTTCGGACACGTCAAGGGCGCATTCAGCGGGGCCTTGAGAGACCGCGTCGGGCGTTTTGAGGAAGGGCATCGCGGGACGGTTTTTCTGGACGAAATCGGAGAACTCAGCCCGAAAATGCAGGTCAAACTGCTTCGTGTGCTTCAGGAACGTGAGATTGAGCGGGTAGGGGAAAACCGTCCGCGGAAGGTTGATTTCAGGCTGATCGCAGCCACGCATAAGGATCTTCAGGAGGAGATTCGTCAAGGTCGTTTTCGTGAAGACCTCTATTATCGGATCAATGTGGTTCCGATTCGCGTACCGCCTCTTCGAGAGCGCAAGGCGGACATCCCACATCTCGTTCACGCTTTTTTAAAGTCTTGGCGGGGGGTTAAACAGAAAAGAATTATAGGCATTTCAGATCCGGCGGCCGGACGTCTGATGGACTACGACTGGCCCGGCAATGTGAGGGAGCTTGAAAATATCATTGAGCAAGCCTGTATCCGCTGTGCCGATGAGACGATTTCTCCGGACGATCTGCCGCCTTTTTTAATCGACCCCCCAAAACAAGTTGAAAATAAAACCCGGCGCAGGAAAAAAGTGACGCGGGAAATGATTTTAAAGGCCTTGAAAGATCATGGCGGAAATCAAACCGAGGCCGCGAGTGTGCTGGGCTTGCACCGTATCACCCTTTGGCGCAAACTGCGGCGGTTGAATATCGCGCCGTAGCCGGAGTGAAGATCTTTTGAGTCCGGCTACGGCTTTGGCTTGTTTATTTCATTTTTCTGAAAATTTCAGGGTTTTCTTTCCCGTCCACAGACAGAATGCCGATCGCCCCTTTGGCGACCCGGAAAATACTATGATCGACGAGGATGTAATTCCCCGGAACGTCAACCTTGAACTCAGCGATGGTCGCGCCCGCGGAAGGAACCAGCGTGGTCTGCACGTTTTGATTCACCAGGCCGCTGATCGCCCCCTCGACATAAACTTTGTCGAATATTTCGCCGATGACGTGGAAGGAGGATGTGTTATTGGGTCCGATGTTGCCGAAATAAATACGGACCTGATCTCCCGCCGACGCTTTCATTGCGTTTTTGCCCATTAAAGCGCCGGTTTCCCCGTTAAAAACGACATAGTCTGGATGGTTCGCCATGCCCTTTTCAAAATCCAGTTTCAGCACCTGATCGCCTTCGGCGGCCTGTGTGAAAAATTCGCTTTCAAACACATAAAACTCCTTGTCGACCTCGGAAAGCCCTGTTTCCGGTTCCACCAGGATCAACCCGTACATGCCGTTGGAGATATGGTGGGGAATGCTGGGTTTTCCCGAGGCGCAGTGGTAAATGAACAGCCCCGGATGCAGCACCTTGAAGGAAAAAACGGACGCTTCTCCCGGCGCGACTTCGTTGACGTGCGCGCCGCCGCCGGGTCCGTTGACGGCGTGGATGTCGATATTGTGCGGCCATTGATTTGTTTTGTCATTGGCGAGGTGGAATTCGACCGTATCACCAACGCGGACACGAATCATCGGACCCGGGATGGTTCCATTAAATGTCCAGGCCTGATATTTTTTCTTGCCGTCGATCCGGCGTACAATTTCTTTGGCCTGAAAATCCACAATAACCTTCGCCGGAGCGGTCCGTTTTAAGGGTGCGGGCACTTTGGGTGCTGTAGTCAGCTCCGCTTGTTCGGCGTATATATCATTGACCATCGGAAGAAAGAGAAGAAACGCGGTAAAACCGGCCCCGATGATTTGAAATCTCATTTTAAATTTCATGATTGTTCTCCATTGTCGTCGTTGTGAGCAGTAATTTAAAAGCATGTGCCATGCCATGTTAAAAAGTTATTTGATTTCAATGTATTGGGAGAAATATTGCCCGTTTAAGCGGGGCACGATATGTTGCGTTTTTGTTGCAGGAAGAGATTTTGCAACAAAGATAAAAGCGTATGGGGAATGAAGCAGATAGCATGAAACCGCTTCGGCCGGAATACGCAGCGCATAACAAAGGATTGTTGGTATGAAATGATGGTATATTTAATGCCATGAGAATGACCTTTGTCATCGGTTCCCTGGCTGCGGGCGGCGCGCAACGGGTGTTGATTTTGTTGGCCGAAGGGCTGTCGCGGCGGGGTCATGGGGTTTCCATCGTGACGCTGAACGGAAAAGAGGAGGATTTTTTTGAGGTTCCTGAAGGCGTCCCGAGAATCGCCGTGGGCATACGCGGTTTTGTGCAGACGATTCCGGGTATTTTTAAATTAAGACGCGCCATCCGGTCGACACGCCCCGATATCGTGGTTTCCTTTATTGATGTGACGAATATCATTACTTTGGTTGCAACAAGCGGACTCAAGGCCCCAGTGGTCGTTTCCGAGCGGATCGACCCGAGCCGCTATCAAATCGGCGCAATTTGGGAGATGCTTCGGCGATGGGCCTATCCCTTCGCGGGCGGAATTGTCGTGCAAACGGCGAGGGCGCGGGATTATTTTTTGCCGCGATTTCAATCGACGGTCCGCATTATTCCAAATCCCGTCGTGCTCCCGAAAGCGGAAAGTCCCATTCCCTTTAAATTACCGAAACCTTCCATCGTGGCCCTGGGACGCTTTCATCCGCAAAAGGGTTACGATATCCTGTTCAGGGCATTTGCCTTGATCAAAGACCGGCATCCGGATTGGTCGCTGACGATTTTGGGAGACGGGGCCATGCGCAACGAACTCGAATCATTAGCGGATCGCTTGGGCCTGGGCAAGCAGTTGAATCTGCCGGGACAGGTTCAAAATCCCCATGCGATCTTGAAACAGGCCGATCTCTTCGTCCTGTCCTCCCGTTTTGAAGGCTTTCCCAATGCCCTGTGCGAGGCGATGGCGGCGGGTTTGCCTGTGATTTCGACCGATTGCCCCAGCGGTCCCCGGGAAATTATCCGGGACGGGATCGACGGGGTGCTCGTTGAAAATGAAAACGCTGCCGCGCTGTCAGAAGCGATGGAACACTTGATGTCGAACAAACAGGAGCGCGAGCGTCTTTCGGCGGAGAGCGTCAAAGTCGCCAGGCGATTTGATGGGGAGCGGGTGATTCAAATGTGGGAAGACCTGTTTCTTGAACTTGTATAAGGAAAACAAAGCGCGTGGATACGCCTGAAAAAAAAGCCGCGACGGGTGCGGAACATACGGTCTCCGATCAAAATAACCAAGCGCGCATTTGGGATCATTTTCAAAACCGCGCGCCGGAATCCTTCAAGGCCGCGAAGCCGCGTCTTGATTTTATCATTGGACAAATCGCCAAAAGAAAACAGACAGCCCGGCCCCGTGTCCTGAATATCGGGGCGGGGGACGGCTATTTTGAAAGTGTGGCGCAAAAGCACGGCTGGGAGATTTACGCACTTGATCCCAATGAAACCGCCATTCAACGGTTGGTTAAACAGAGGGTCAAGGGGTTTCAAGGCTACGTGGAAATGATGCCCTTTGAATCGGAGATGTTTGATTTTGTCGTGGCGTCCGAGGTCATCGAGCATTTAACCGATGAACAGCGCGCGCGGGGCTTAAAGGAAATCGTACGTGTACTTAAACCCGACGGTCTGTTTCTGGGGACGGTCCCTTATTGTGAGGATTTGTTTTTAAACGAGGTCGTCTGCCCGAAGTGCGGAGATGTTTTCAATCGCTGGGGGCACCAGAAATCATTCGATCTTTCAGACATTCAAAATGAATTGCGGCCTTTTTTTTCGAATGCGACGACGACGACCGCCGCCTTTGTCGCCTTTTCAGACGCACCGTTTTTTCGAAAGATTAAAAATCTGATTTACTGGATTCGCGGCAGGCTGGGCGCGAAGTTATTGACCACGAGCATTTTCTTTTCGGCACGGAAGTGAAGGCGTTTTGTATTTGAAAGGCCATAGCAGCTTAAAAGACAGAGGACGTGATGTGCGGTATTGCCGGTTTTTTTGAGCGATCCAACACGATGGGGCGTGATGCGCTTCAGTCCGTTGTCCGGCGTATGACTGACAGATTGCATCACCGGGGACCGGACGACGGCGGAACCTGGGTTGATCCCGAAATCGGCATTGCCTTCGGGCATCGGCGGCTTTCCGTGATTGATCTGTCCCCCAAGGGGCATCAGCCGATGCACTCAGCCTGCGGTCGCTACACCCTCATTTATAATGGTGAAATTTACAATTATCGCGTTTTAAGGGATGAGCTTTCCCGTTTGGGCGAGGCTTTTCGGGGGCATTCGGATACAGAGGTGCTGCTTGCTGCGATCCGCCGTTGGGGACTTCGTGCGGCCCTGAAAAAATTAAATGGCATGTTCGCCTTCGCTTTATTCGATCAAAGCGAGCGGAAGTTGTCTTTGGCCAGAGACCGTTTTGGTGAAAAACCGCTTTATTACGGCTGGTCGGGAGACAGCTTCTTGTTCGCGTCGGAATTAAAAAGTTTGACCGCGCACCCGCATTTTCAGGGAGAAATCCATCGCGGGGCGCTCGCGCTTTATTTGCGGCACAACTACATCCCCGCGCCGCATTCCATTTATCAGGATATCTTCAAACTTCCGCCGGGCTCTGTCTTGAATCTTTCTCTTAAAGGTAATAAAGAGATGCCGATGCCTGCCGCGTATTGGTCATTTAGAAAGACGGCGGAAGCGGGGATTCGGCACGTCAATGATGCCTCGGCGTCCGAAGCGACGGATGAATTGGAGGGCGTACTGAAAGAGGCGGTGAAATGCCGTATGGAGGCCGATGTGCCGCTGGGCGCGTTTCTTTCCGGCGGGATTGACTCTTCGCTCATCGTCGCGCTCATGCAGGCGCAGAGTACGCGCCCGGTGAAAACCTTTACTATCGGTTTCAACGAGCAAGGCTATAACGAGGCCGGGGAAGCGAAAAAGATCGCGCGCCATTTGGGGACGGATCACACCGAGCTTTATGTGCGGCCTGAAGAGGCGCTGTCCGTAATTCCGGATTTGCCCAAAATTTACGACGAGCCCTTCGGCGATTGCTCTCAAATTCCCACCGTCCTTGTTTCGAAACTCGCGCGGCAACATGTGACGGTCAGCCTTTCCGGGGACGGCGGAGATGAGCTGTTTGCCGGATACTCACGCTACTTGACCGGGAGCCGCATTATTAATGCCGTCCAGCGCTTCCCTTTAAAAACAAGACATATTTTCTCTCAAATGCTTCGGTCAAAATCCGTTCCCTTTTTCCAATCGAGTGCTAAAATAAAAAGGATGGCCGATATTTTAAGGCATCATCGGCCGGAGGAAATGTACCGGGAAATGATTATGCACATCAGCCGGGCATCCGGGGCTGTGCTCGATACACATGAGCCGGAGATGATTTTCAGCGATGCGGATGCCTGTTTGAAGACGGAAAATCTGATACGGCGCATGATGTATCTGGATACCCTGACCTATTTACCGGACGATATTTTAGTCAAGGTCGATCGGGCGAGCATGTCCGTGAGTCTGGAATCCCGAATTCCTTTTTTAGACCCCCGCGTCGCGGCGTGTGCGTGGCGTATTCCGATTTCAATGCATGTGAAGGGCGGGCAAGGCAAGTGGCTGCTTCGGAAGATATTGGGGCGATACGTGCCCCCGGCATTATTTCAACGTCCTAAAATGGGTTTTGGCATACCCATCGGTGATTGGCTGCGCGGGTCTTTAAGGGCCTGGGCGGAGGACTTGTTGAATGAAAAACGGCTTGAAACCGAAGGGTTTTTCGATCCAGAATTGATCCGTCAAAGATGGGAGGACCACCTCTGCGCACGTCGTCACCATCATTATTTTTTGTGGACGGTGCTCATGTTTCAGGCCTGGTTTGACGAAAAGAAGTGCGCCACACCGGGCGGTGAAACGTAGCGCTTTATAAGCCATGCAGATCAAAATACACAAAACCGTGCCGACTTTGGCGATGCTCATTCTTCTGGCGGTTGTCCAGTTACAGGTGCAGCATCGGCTGAATCAATATAAGGCAGAGGAAGGGGAGTTTTTCCTTTATCTTCCCAAAGGTGATCATTTAAAACCTCTGGCGCTGGGCTATGATCAAGTGCTTGCCGACCTGCTGTGGATACAGACCATCGACTATTTTGGCGATCACTACGTGAGCGATCAGAAATATCCCTGGCTGTACCACATGCTGACCTTGATTATCGACCTCGATCCGCGTTTCGATTTCCCGTATTATTTTGGCGGCATCGTGCTTTCACTGGAAGCCTCTCAGCGGGAGCACGCCAACGAAATTCTGGAGCGGGGTATTCAAGCCTATCCCGAAAAATGGGAATATCCCTTCTACATCGGCTTCAACCACTACTACCACGAGGGCAATCCCGAAACCGCTATCCCTTATCTTGAACGGGCCGCCGCATTGCCCAAGGCGCCGGAATTTATCACCTCAATGGTCGGCACCTTGTACGCGAAGACGAAAAACGGCGACATGGCCTTGTCGTTTTTTCGTGAGGCCTATCAAAACACCAGGGATGAAAACATCCGCAAAAAAATTGCCGAAAAAATTGAGAAACTTTTAGCCGAGGGAGAGTCACATGGCGGCGGCGATTGAGACAGACAAGCTCAGCAAAACGTTTCGAAGCGGCTTTTTGCTCAAAGCAGTTCCGGCGCTTTTCGATCTCAGCCTGAAAGTGGATCCGGGGACGATTTTCGGCTTCCTGGGGCCGAACGGCGCGGGAAAGACGACGACCCTCAAACTGCTGGTCGGCCTCATTCGTCCGACATCGGGGGACGGCGCGATTTTTGGCAAGTCGATTCGAGATGTTTCTGTCCGGGCGCGGCTGGGGTTTTTGCCGGAGCGGCCGTACTTTTACGAGTATTTGACCGGCCTGGAATTTCTGCATTTCTGCGGTGAATTGTTTGGGCAAAACAAGACGGACCGGGCAAAAAAAATTGACGCGCTTCTTGATTTGGTGCAACTCAAGGGGGCGGAGGGGACGCCGCTTCGGAAATATTCAAAGGGCATGCTGCAACGTATCGGCCTGGCGCAGGCCTTGATCAATGATCCCGACCTGGTGATTTTGGATGAGCCGATGTCGGGCCTCGACCCCATTGGCCGGAAACAGGTGCGCGATATCATCCTGCATTTAAAAGAAATGGGCAAGACGGTGTTTTTCAGCACGCACATCCTTTCGGATGCCGAAGTCATTTGCGACGAGGTCGCGATTTTGGTCAAGGGTGTGCTGAAAAATCAGGGAAAACTCGAAACCCTGCTCGATCCGAAAACACAGTCGATTGATGTCTGTCTGCGGGCTGCCTCGGAGAAACAGTTGCAGGGGCTTAAAGCCGTCGCGACCGCGGTTTCCTTCTACGACCAATGCGGTTTGATTTCCGTCCCTGATGAGGCACACCTTTCGCGGCTGATTACATGGGTTCAGCAGGAAAAGGCACAAATTATCTCCATCACCCCCAGAAAGGAATCCCTGGAAGATATTTTTATGGAAAAAATACAAGGGGGCTTGTCGTGAAGGCTGTGCGTGCCATCGCCATCAATACCTTCAAGGAAGCGATTCGGAATAAAATCCTCTACAGCCTGATTTTTTTCGCCTTCGTCATGATGCTGGTTTCATTGGTGCTGGACCACGCCACTGTGGGGCAGCGGAACAAAATTATCAAGGATTTGGGGCTGGGCAGTATTAATCTTTTCGGGGTTGTCATCGCCATTGTCGTCGGCATCAACCTGGTTTATCAGGAGATTCAAAAACGGACGATCTATCCCTTGCTGGCCAAACCCGTTCGCCGCGCGCAATTTCTTGTCGGCAAGTATTTGGGGATCGTTTTAACGCTGTTTGTCGAAACCCTGCTCATGTCTTTGTTCCTGTTTATGCTGGTGTTGGTTTATGAAGGGGCCGTCGATTTTTATCTTTCTCTTGCGCTGTTCATGATTTTTGTGGAGCTTGCAGTTGTGTCCGCCGTGGCGATTTTTTTCTCATCCTTCTCTACGCCTTTTTTAAGCGGGATGTTTACCTTCGCCGTCTACGTGATCGGGCATTTGAGCACGTATCTCAAGCAGTTCGGCCACGATTCTGAAAGCCTTGTGTTGAAGCAAATGACGGCGTTTTTTTACTACATTCTGCCGAATCTGGAACGTTTTAACTGGAAGGCCGCTGCGGTTTATCACCTTCCGGTGGAAAATACGAAGCTGTTGTTGACTGTTTTTTACGGGCTGATTTACATCGCAACGATCATCATTTTGTCCGTCTTGAGTTTTGAGCGGAGGGATTTCAAATAAATTTCAAACACCCCACCGGGAAGAAAATCGGCATTGCTCTGCTGTGTCTCGTGATATTGCTCTCGCTGGTCTACGTGAAGGTTTTTCATTCTTCAAGACAGGAATTTCAAAAGGCCGAGGCCGCGCTTTCCGAAAAGCGTTATGCCCTCGCCATCCAGCATTATGAGCGTGCCATGCTGTGGTATCTGCCGGTCGGGGGTTATGTCGGGTCTTCCGCCGAGCGCCTGTGGCATATCGCGGAGGCCCTGGAAGCCACAGATCAAAAGACCGCGCTTTCGGCCTATCGCGCCCTGCGTAGCGCCTTTTACGCCACGCGCAGTTTTTACACGCCTGGCCAAAGCTGGATTGATCGTGCCAACGAGAAAATCGCCCGGCTCATGGCCGGAGAGACACAGTACTCCGAAGCCGACCGCGCAAAAAGCCTGGATCAAAAAACGAAAGAAGCACTTGAAATATTAAAGAGACCCATGAAGCCGGACCCCTTCTGGTCGATGGTCCTGGTCGCGGGCTTTTTGGGTTGGGTGTCGGGCGTGCTGATTTTTATCTGGCGCGCCTTCCGGGGAGAGGAGAGGGCCGTCGCAACACCACAGGGCATCGTGTGGGGGAGCGTCATTGTTTTGTGTTACGCCTTATGGATTCTCGGCATGGCCAAAGCGTGAGTGTGTGTGATGACGATACTTTATAGCCTCATTGTCCTGATCGGATTAGGCGGCGTGGTCTTCGGATTTTGGGGACAACAACGCTTGAAACCGCCGTACGACAATCTCGCGGCCGTCGCCCTTCCCCTGAGCCTTATCCTGGGCCTGGGTGCTGCCCTGCTCCTGTGCGTCCCGGATTTTTTCAGCGGCTTGTTTTAAAATCTATTTTCATAGCCGCTAGTCTCGAACCTTGCTCACTGATTTCAACATGACTTTAAAGCCTTCCCTGTGCTAAACTCCCCCAAAATTTTCA
>JBHHXB010000061.1:0-12420 GCA_046756825.1 Nitrospiria bacterium
CGCAAGTCCTCCCCCTTTCACTTTGAACTCCCCGAGGAAGGGGTCGTTTTTTCAGAGGTCGTCTCCGCGTTTGAAAACCAGATTCTTGATTTATCGCTGAGCCGCGCGAACGGCGTAAAAAACAAGGCTGCGCAACTGCTCCACATGAATCGAACCACCCTGGTCGAAAAACTAAAAAAACGGCGTCTGGCTGTTGGGGCTTCCTCGCAAAACAGCACGCCCTTCTACCGCGAGGAATAAGCACGCAAATCACGCGCCTTCGTTTCAATGACGACAGGTGTGCGCCTTGACTTCACGCGTCAAAGCTTTGACAAATTCCTTCTAAAAGCTACAGCTATTCTCCCGTATCGAAAAGAGGAACAGCCCCTCAACAATCGGATTTAGCGGCTTTTCCCCGGCTTTAATGCGCCATCCACACGCTCAGGGGCACACTTTGATTCAAGGTCCTATCAACTTTCCAGATGGCATTTATTTTGCTTTTGTCGGGGGAAAGAATGTTGAGCCTGATGTCTTTTTTACGAGGATGCGCTTTTATGCCACGTGTTTTGATCACAGCCGTCTTTTTGTTGCTCGTCTCATTTCAGACCGACCTGCACGCCTTCATCGAAATAGAAAAAATGCTCACGCCGCAGGGAAACTTTATCCCGGGCGGATCCGCCTTTAAGCCGGTACGAACTGCCTTTAAAGGCTTCGCCTTTGAAAAAGCAATTTGGGAAACAGAAAAGTTGATGCGTCATAGAAAGAACCCGGAAGTTTCGGAAGCCGCCGCGTATCTTCTGGGGGACCTTTATTGGGTCATCGCCAAGAAAAACCGCCCCCTGCTCTATAAAAAGGCGATCAGCGCCTACCGGGATGCGCGGATTCGATACCCGGATTCGGAACGATCGCAGACCGCCCTGATGAGAATGGGCGTCGTCTACACCAAAATCGCCTTCTATTATGAAGCCCTGGGAAGCTATGACCGGATCATTAAAAAACACCCCTTAAGCCCCTACGTTGTCCCGGCGCGTATCCTTCGCGGTCATGTTTATTTGAAATGGGAAAAATTTGACAAGGCCATCGAGGCCCTTGACGAGATCAACCCCGCCGCCTTGTCGGAAGCTGAACGCACCGGTCTTCTTTTAAATTATGCAGGCGGCTATTTTCTCATGGAAAAACCCAGGGCTGCGTACGAATACTACAAACTGGTTTCTCTGCAAAACCCTATTTTACAGTCCTCCCAAAAACATCTTTATCAGTACGGCCTCTCCGCCTATCGTTCAAAAACCTATAAAATCGCGCGCGAAGCCCTCTTTATTCTGCATAATAAATATCCACGGGGAAATTACTCGCTCTTGGCGATGGCCCGCATCGGGGATGCCTACCGGCTTGAGGGGCAATTAAAACGCGCAAAAAAGGCCTACAAGCATGTTTATGCCGCCCGTAAAAACAAGTACGGCTATAACAGATCAAACCTGATCGCGGCCGTCGGCACCCTGCATCTCGAAGGATGTGAAAAAGCCCGATGCCGCGCGGAACGCGCCCTTCAGAGTGAAGCGGGTCGTCTCGCCTTAAAGAAAATAAAAAAAACAAGCCACTTTTTGATCCGCAAGCAGCGCTCCTCTTTCTCTGAAAACCTGATCCTTGAGGCCGCTCTGGCTCTGGAGCGGCACGCCATTTTTGAGCCCTCCTTTCACCTGGCACGTCTATTAAAACCCGAAAAAGTCAAAACCTTATTTCACAAAAAGGTGAGCCGGTTGGCGGACCGCGTCGCCATTGCCTCGGTGAATCAATTATTGAATAAAGATAAAACCGTGGAAGCGCTGGGAATTTTTTATCAGCGCCGGGAGGTCTTTTTGCCCGGCATCCTCACCGGCAGGATGGGGCTGGAACTCGCCCGCGGTTTTGCCAGGGCGGCACTTTACCAGGAAGCCGTTGATCTGCTTCTCCCCATCATCGAAATGAGTGACAACCCCTATCGTCAAATTGCTCTTTTTCGCACGATAGAATCCTACTTTCATCAAAATGATTATCCTGCGGCGGAAAAACAAATCAAGGCTTATCTCTCTCTGTATCCGAACAGCCTCGACATCCCCGCGCTCCGGATTTTGTCGGCGGAGATCTCCTTTAAACAGGGGAAAAAAATCACCGCTGTCAAAAAATATAACCGTTGGCTCATGAGATATAAAACACACAAAAAACGGACGGAAATCCTCACGCGCCTGGCGGATGCCTATGTCGCGGTTGGAAACCTCAAGCAAGCGGCCATTATCTACGAAAAGGCAAAACGCCAAACATCAAAGCGGATTCCGGGTCTTGCAATAAAAATCGCGGACACGTTGTTTCGTCTCAAACAGTATCAAAGAAGTCTCCCCTACTATCGGGACGCCATTGAAGAAGGCGTATCGGCCGAGCAGGTCGACTGGGCGACCTTTCAGTTGGCCCAAAGCTACGAAAAACTCGGGAAAAAAGATAAAGGAACCCTGCTCTACGAAAATCTAGGGAAAAATGCCGCAGAACATTTAATCCAGGCGGTGTCCAAACAAAAGACTGCAAAACCCGCGCTTTAGACGAAAAGGCGGCGGCTGAATCAAAAAGGAGCCTTAACATGGCCATGCCCTATCAGAATGCGAATACACTGGAAGAAGCTTTCAACCAATTTAACGCCACTTCCGATGTCCTCGCCGAGAGCTACCGCACGCTGAAAGAAGAGGTCAGAGATCTCAAAGAAAGACTTCGGGAAAGCCAGATCGAAAAAGAAAAACTCAGGGAGGAAGCGGAGCGGAATCATCGTTTGGCTCTGGTGGGGGAAATGGCCGCTAAAATGGCGCATGAGTTGAGGAATCCCCTGGGCAGCATCGAGCTCTTTTCATCCCTGCTTCAAAAAGAGATCACACAAACCTCCGGCGATCCCGAAAAACAGACATGGGGGAAACATCTCTCCGCAGCCGTCAAGACGATGGACTATACCATCACAAACCTACTGCTTTATACCGGCAAGCCGAAGCCCGAATATCGGGAGGTGGATACCGCCCGCCTTCTCAGAGACCTTGCGGCCTTTGTCGAACACCGTCTTGAACAAAACAGCATCAAGGTCGTGATCGAAACAGACCCGCTTGTCGGTCACGTTGAGTGCGATGAAGACCTCCTCAGACAGGCGCTCCTCAACCTCATTTTAAACGCGATTGATGCCATGCCGAAAACAGGCCGTCTCACCCTGAAAACGCAGAGGCTTCAACATAAGGACAATCCCGAACTCCTCATCCGGGTTTCAGACACCGGAAAAGGCATCCCTGACGACGAGCTCGCTAAAATTTTCGATCCATTTTTCACGACAAAAAAAATGGGGGCGGGTCTTGGTCTCGCCATCGCTCAAAACGCCGTCGCCGCCCATCACGGCACGATCCGCGTTTCGAGACCGGACAAGTACGGGACTTCCTTTACCGTCCATCTGCCCATGAAAAAGGAGCGTAACTAATGCGGGTCTGTGCGGCGGAAAAATCGATCAACCCGATTCTCATTGTGGACGATGAACCGTCGATGCGTGTCGCATTGTGCGCCACCCTGCAATCGGAGGGCTATCCCGTATTAACGGCATCCAGCGGAGACGAGGCGCTAGAAATCTGTACGAATCGTTCCGAAGCCTCTCCTTTCAGTGCCATTCTAACCGATATTAAAATGCCGGGGTTGAGCGGACTCGATCTTTTCCGGCATGTCCGGCGAAAATGGAAGCACATCCCCGTGATTTTGATGTCGGCCTTTGGGACCGTCGAGGGCGCCGTCGAGGCTATGAAATCAGGCGTCTCTGATTATCTGGTCAAGCCCTTCGCCGAAGAGACCCTCATCACAACCCTCAAAAAAACCTTGCATCATAAAAAGACAGAACCTGCAATCGACCGCTCCGGGCAGAAACAGATTGTCACTCAAGACAACGGCATGAAAAAAATTCTTAAAATGGCCGAAGTCGTCGCCGCAAGTCAGGCCACAGTGCTCATTCAAGCCGAAAGCGGCACGGGGAAAGAGCTGCTGGCCCGCTTCATTCACGACAGAAGCCCGCGCGCGCACCGCCCCTTCGTCGCCATCAACTGTGCCGCCGTCCCCGAGGCCTTGTTGGAAAGCGAGCTCTTCGGCTACGAGAAAGGGGCCTTCACCGGCGCCTCGGCAAAAAAGGCGGGACGATTTGAGCTCGCCCATTTAGGGACACTGCTGCTTGACGAAGTCAGCGAAATGCATGTCTCCCTTCAGGCCAAACTGCTCCGCGTGCTTCAAGAGCGCGAGGTCGATATTCTCGGGAGCAAGAACACGCTGCCCATCAATATCCGCGTGATCGCCACGACCAACCGTCCCCTGCTCGACGAAGTCAAGGCCGGCCGCTTCCGGGAAGACCTTTACTACCGCCTGAACGTCTTCCCGCTCAGAATTCCACCGCTTCGCGACCGCATCGGGGATGTCCCCATGCTGGCGTCACATTTTATCCAACTCGGCGCGATCAAAAACGGGAAACCGGCGACAACCATCACGCCGGAGGCGCTTTCAGCCCTGCAGTCCATGCCCTGGCCCGGCAATGTGCGGGAGTTTGAAAATATCATTGAACGCGCCCTGCTTCTGGCCGAAGATGGCCTGATCACACCGGACCACCTGCTTTTTCCCGAAACCCGGCCGGAAACTACGGAACAAGCCCGTACTCCGATTACGACCGTTTGGGAGGCCGAACGCAGCCTCATTCTCGATACGCTGACACAGGTTTCCGGCAATCGCACACACGCGGCACGCATGCTGGGGATCAGCATTCGAACGCTTCGTAATAAATTGAGAGAGTATCACCGGCTCGACCCCGATTGTGAAGCAAACGGCTCGAATCGGCTTTAAAGTAGAACCACTGAGGAGGCCCCATGATTAAAGCAATCACTCAATCCGCCGTCCCGCTTGAAAAGGCGCTGGATATCCGAAGCAGCAGACATACCGTCATCACCAGCAACATTTCCAATCAAGATACGCCCGGCTACAAGTCGAAAGAGATTGATTTTAAAAAGGCGATGGCCGATGCCGGGAAAACCGCCCCTGTCGTGAAAATGGCAAAAACGGATGCAGGCCACCTGTCCACGGGCCCATCGTCCGGCATCCAGCCAGAGGTCACGCTTTCCGCGAGCACAGGTTCAAAACGGCTGGACGGCAACACCGTCAATCCTGAAAAAGAAATGGCGCGACTGGCGGAAAACACCTTCATGTATCAGGCGACGGCGCAACTGATTGCGCGGAAATTCAGCGGCTTGAAAAATGTCATCAACGAAGGACGGCGGTAAAGACCGCCTGTTCAAGAAAGCGAGGTAAACCATGAATATTTCACAAGCCTTTTCCATTCCGGCGGCGGCCCTGGACGCGCAGAGGGAGCGACTGAACATCATTTCCAGTAATTTGGCGAATGTCGATTCCACGGAAACCGCCGAAGGCGGCCCGTACCGCAGGCGGGACGTGGTCTTTTCAGCGGTACCGCTGGACGGAAGTTTTCAAAGTGCGCTCAAACACGAAATGGGATCCGTCAAACAGGTCCAGGTTTCAAACGTCGTGCACGACCCGCGCCCCTTTAGAAAGGTTTTTGAACCCGGACACCCCAGCGCAAACGCGGAGGGCTATGTGCAATATCCCAATGTCAATGCGATAGAGGAAATGGCCAACATGATCTCCGCGCTTCGTTCATACGAAGCCAATGTCACGGTTTTAAATTCGATTAAGAGCATGGCTTTGAAGGCACTCGAAATCGGCCGGTAATACTATATTGGAGGTTTTACTCGATGAATATTAAACCCCTGGGTCAACATGTAAATCCCGAATTGACATCAAAGGATCTGAACCCCCTTGATAAAAATGAAAAGCCCTTTATTGATTCACTGAAAGAATCGCTTTCAAAGGTCAACGCGCTACAGGAGACCGCGGCGGAATCCGTCAACGGCCTGGCTTCGGGCGGCGAGCAGAGCCTGCATCAAACCATGATCGCCGTCGAAAAAGCCGACGTTTCCTTTCAATTGATGATGCAGGTCCGAAATAAAATCCTTTCGGCCTATGAAGAAATCAGCAGGATGCAGATCTAACCCTCAGTCATCGCACGAAACGTATAAAGGTATCATGAATGAACGAACTGCTTGAACGACTGCGCACCAACCTCAGTGAAATGAGCATGGGCAAGAAAATCGCGCTTGCCGCGACATTCGCCGGCGGGCTTGCCATGCTTGCGGTGATCTGGCTTTGGTCTCAGGAACCGGATTTCCGCGTTCTCTACACCAATTTAAACTCGGAAGACGCCGCTGTGGTCATCTCGAAATTCAAGGAAATGAACGTCCCCTACGAGTTTTCGGACGACGGCAAATCCCTGCGCGTTCCGGCGGAACGGGTGCATGAACTGAGGCTGCTGCTCGCCAGCGAGGGTCTGCCTCAGGGCGGCGGCGTAGGCTTTGAGATTTTTGATCAAAGCTCTTTTGGCACCACGGAGTTTGCGCAAAAACTCAATTACAAACGGGCGCTCCAGGGGGAACTTGCGCGGACGATCACGCAGCTCGAAGAGATCAGCAATGCGCGGGTGCATCTCGTCATCCCCGAACCCAGCCTTTTTACCGATCAGGAGGAGCTGACGCGGGCAGCTGTGGTCATCAACCTGAAACCCGGGAAGCAATTAAATCAGACACAGATTCAAGGCATCACTCACCTCGTCTCCGGCAGCGTCGAGGGTCTGGCTCCGGAGGCGGTCACTATTGTGGATAATCGTGGAAAAATCAGAACGACGGGCTCCGAAGGCTCCACCGCCATGCAAATGAGTGGCTCACAGCTTGACTTCCAAAAAAACCTGGAGCAGAAAATCCAGCAAAAAATTCATTCCATGCTGGCGCAAGTCGTCGGCCCGGACAAGGCCCTGGTCCGCGTTTCCGCCACCCTCGATTTGAGGCAGGTCGAGTTGACCGAGGAAAAATTCGATCCCGACACGCAGGTCGTTCGAAGTCAGCAGCGCTCCCAGGGCAATTCCAGCGGCAGCTCGAACACACCCGCTCCCGGTGGTATTCCGGGCGTCGCCTCCAATGTACCGCCCAGCGGAGAACAGACCGGAGGCGGGGCGAGAAATCAGAATACTTCGAACAATTTAAATGAAGTCATCAACTACGAAATCAGCAAAACCGTCAGCCGCGTCGTCGAACCTTTCGGCACCATCAAACGGCTTTCCGTCGCCGCTTTGATTGACGGCACTTATGAGGAAGTCACGAACGAAGAAGGCGTGACCTCACAGGAATACATTCCCCGGGGCGAAGAGGAAATGGCGACACTGGACGCCATCGTGAAAAAGGCGATGGGCTTCTCGGCGGAGCGCAGAGACGAAGTCGAAGTCGTCAACATTCCCTTCAAGGGCGGCAAGGAACTGGATGCGAATGAAGTCGCAGAGACCTCGCTTTTGGATAAAATCATGCAATGGCTTCCTGTCGTCCGGCAAATTCTGGCACCGCTCTTGATTGTGCTGATTCTCATGGCCATTGTCCGTCCCTTAATGAAGGTTGTTACCGCGCCTTTGCCCCAACCCGTCCTGCTGCCCGAACCGGCCCTGGCGGAAGGCGGCGGAACAGAAGGCGGGCTCGGGGAAGCACTTGAAGGGGGCGAAACACCGCAACAAATTGAAGCCCCGGAAAAACCCGTGTCCACGCAGGAGCAAATTTTAAAACTGGCAGAGAAACACCCTGACGCCGCCGCCCTACTCATAAAACGATGGATTAGACAAGGATGAGCAATCTACCCGCACGCAGCGGTTATTACAAGGCCGCCATTTTATTGGCCACCCTCGGTGAGGACGCGGCCTCGGAAATCATGAAAACCCTCGACCCCAAATACCTCAAAAGGCTGGGGAGTGAAATCACGGAGCTTTCGGATATCCCGGAGTCAGATCTTCAGGAGGTTTATCAGGAGTTCAACAAGACCGCCACGCAGCCGAGCGGCATGAATGTCGAGGGAAAGCACTATATTGAAAAAGTCCTCACCAAAGCCTTGGGCAACGAAGAAGCCGGACAGGTCATCGAAGATATGGCCGATGAGGATGAAGGCGGTATGAAGGCCCTGAGAATGATGGACCCGAAATCCCTTGCGAACCTGATTAAGGGCGAGCATCCGCAGACGGTCGCCCTTATTCTGACCGCCCTGGACACCGGGCAGGCCAGCCAAATTCTCCCGAACCTGCCCGAGAGCCTTCGGAGCGATGTCATGATTCGCATGGCGACTCTGGAGGATATTCCACCCGGCGTCATGAAGGAAATCGGCGCAGCGCTTCAGAGCGAACTCTACCAGGAGGGAGACAGCAACCTCGCCGGGAAAAAAGTGAAGGGCGTCAAACTCGTCGCCAATATTTTGAACCAGGTCGATCAGGCCTCGGAACAGGCCATCATGGGCGCCATCAGCGAAAACAACGCCGAGCTCGCTGAAAACATTCGCTCGCTGATGTTTGTCTTCGAGGATCTGAGCGAACTCGACAACCGCAGCATTCAGGAACTGATGAAAGAAGTCAGCAAGGAAGACCTGACCCTGGCGCTCAGGGCCGCAAAGGACGATATCAAGGACAAGTTCTTTTCAAATATGTCCGAACGCGCGGCCCAACTGCTCAAGGAAGACATGGAGGCGCGGGGGCCGGTCAAGGTTTCGGCCGTTGAAAAGGCTCAGCAGATCATCATTAAAACAGCAAAACGACTTGCGGAGGCGGGAACAATTTCACTGGGCGGGAAAGGCGGTGGCGGTGGCGAGGCACTTATCTAAAATCATCAAATCGGATCTCTTTGAAAAAAGTGAAATTTACGATTTTCCTCTGAGAGAGGTCAGCTTGATTCAACTCTCGGAGCGTGAAGCAAGCTCCGAATTGCCAATCCCCTCTCTCGCTGAAGAAACCACGGATGAAAATGATATTCCGGCCAACACGGATAACACAGAGCCCCGCCACGAAGCAAAAGTCGAAATCGAAGCTACGGAAACGGCAGAGGCCTTAGAGGAAGACGGCCCGATCGAAGACGAAACTCATGATACTGATGAAGATAACATCGGAGGACTTCTCGCTGAAATTGAGCGGGAGGCCTATGAAAAAGGATTTTCCGCCGGAGAGGAAGCAGGCCGGGTACTGGGTCTTCAAAAACTGGATCCCGTTGAAAAAATTCTGCTCAATTTAATACAGGAAATCACACATTTTAAAGAGACGACCTTAAAAAAATCAGAACAAGCTATCCTTGAAATTGCCCTGGCCACGGCTCACCGGGTCATCCGGCGTGAAGTCGCTGAAAACAGGGACATCATTACGCAAACGATTCAAGAGGCCATTAAAAAAATAGGGCAAAACGAAAAAATCCTGATTCGTCTCCACCCGGACGATTTGGAAATCATCTCCCAGGATGCGGCGCGCATTGCCGCATCCACACAACAGGAGGCGGCAGATTTAAGAGTTGAACCCGACCCCGGGCTTTTGCCGGGCGACTGCATTGTCGAGGGGGAAGAACGCATGATTGATGCGCGCCTTTCGCATCAAGTGGATCTCATAGAAGAAAACTTAAAATCCAAAGAAACTTAAAAAAAGGACACGGCATGAAGGATTTTGTAGGCGCAACGCTTGAAAAAATAGAACAAAGCGATCCCCTCCCCGTCCTGGGGAAAATATCGGAGGCCATCGGCCTGGTGCTGGAAGGCTATGCTCCCCACGCGGCGATCGGAGAGGTTTGCAAAATCGCATCCACCAAAACCAGTCAGCAGCTTTTGGCCGAGGTCGTCGGATTCCGGGGAGAAAAGGTGCTTTTAATGCCGCTCGGTGATATCAGAGGTATCGGGCCCGGCTCCCCCCTGGTGATTCGCGGCGCTCAGGCCTCCGCGCAAATTGGGGATCAACTCCTGGGCCGGGTGATTGACGGGCTCGGAAACCCCATCGACGGCAAGGGCGATTTGAACACACACTGTACACAACCTCTGTACGCCTCCCCGCTGAATCCTTTGATGCGGAAGCGCATCCAGAGACCGCTTGACCTCGGGATTCGTGCGATTAACGGCCTGCTGACCTGTGGAAGGGGTCAGCGCGTAGGCATCTTCGCGGGTAGCGGCGTCGGGAAAAGCGTCCTGCTCGGCATGATCGCCCGCTACACGACGGCGGACGTCAATGTCATCGCGCTCATCGGAGAACGCGGACGTGAAGCCAAGGAATTTATCGAGAAGGAACTCAAGGAGGAGGGCCTGATGCGCTCGGTCGTCATCGTCGTCACCTCGGATCAGCCGCCTTTAATCCGACGCAGAGGGGCCTTTTTAGCCATTGCCATCGCGGAATACTTCAGGGAGTCCGGGAAGGATGTGCTCTTTATGATGGACTCGCTTACGCGATTGGCGCACGCGCAGCGGGAAATCGGTCTGGCCATCGGCGAGCCGCCCACGACGAAGGGCTACACACCCTCGGTCTTCACGCTGCTCCCCAATTTTTTAGAACGCGCCGGGACGTCCTCCGGTCACGGCACCATCACCGGTCTTTACACCGTGCTGGTCGAAGGGGACGATCTAAACGACCCTGTTTCAGACGCCGCGCGGTCTATCTTGGACGGGCATATCATCCTCTCACGCGCGTTGGCCTCAAACAACCATTACCCGGCCATTGACATCTTAAACAGCAAAAGCCGCGTCATGATGGACCTGATTGGCGAGAAACACTTCAACCATGCCAACAAGCTGATCGATCTCATCGCAACCTATAAAAACGCGGAGGATTTGATCAACATCGGAGCCTACAAACAAGGCAGCAATCCCAAAATAGATCGAAGCATCGCCCTTTGGGAAGCCATTGAATCCTACCTTCAGCAGGAAACGCATACCAAGGCGGGCCTGCAGGAAAGCATCGCCTTTCTCTACAAGTTATTCGAGCCTCAAAACACGGAATCCTTTCACCTCATGGAACAATAAGGCATGGCCCCGTATCACTCTCATCTTGAGGGACTCCTCAAGGCCAGGAAATATCAGCAGGAAGTCGTTTATCGGGAACTGATTGAGCAGGAAAACCTGCTTGCCATTGAAAACACGCAATTACAAACATGGGTCGAGGCCTCGGAAGCCGCCCTGGAGCGCCTAAAAACACATCAGCACCTGGGCGGCGATCCCGGTGAAATACAACGCCATTACACCTTTATCCAGTTTCAAGCGGAGAAAATCAAAACACAGCAGGAAAAAATCCGCATTCAAAAAGAGACCGTCGAACAAAAAAGACAGGAACTTTCAGAGGTGGTTCAAGAGAAAAAAATCGTGGAAAAAGTGGAAAGCCGTCAGAGAAACGCCTATTTTGAACGCGTCAAAAAAAATGAAAACAGGCTTCTGGATGAAATTGCCGGTCGCATGCGAAGGAAATTTTAATGAATACTATCCAATTTTCAAAAAAGATCACCGTTCAATTATTGTTGTCCCTGATCATCTTGAGCCTGTTCTGTTTCCGCGCCAGCGGCGCTGAAGCCTCTGAAAAAGAAACACCCGCGGCGCTCATCGCCGCCATTCAGCAGCGAAACACAGAGATGGACGCCCGCGAACAAAAAATCATCGAAAGAGAAGCGCGGTTAAGCCTCCTGGAGGAAGAAGTCAAAAAAATGCTCGATCACTACATTCGCCTGAAAGCGGAGATCGACCAGCAAAATTCCCAGGCCGCGCTCGCGGCAAAAAAAGCGGAGGAAGAACGCATCAAGCGGCTCGCAAAAATATACCAATCAATGGAAGCAAAAGACGCCGCCTCCCGGATCAAAAACATGAAAAAAGAGACGGCGCTGGGGCTCCTGAGAAAAATAAAGGAAAAGCAGGCCGCCAAAATCCTCAGCAACATGAGCCCCCAAAAGGCCACGCAATTCAGCGAAGCCTTCATCAAGCCCGACAAATAACAGGGCCAACATCTATGTTGGCTTGCCATGCTTTGTCATCGTCACGACTTATGGACAGGGTTAAGCATTCAACACATTTCATCCCACAGCGAGGCCCATTCAGGCAGCGCATCTCCCGGCATGGGCCTGCCGAAAAAATAGCCCTGGGCGTAGGTCACAGCCCTTTTCCTTTAAATAAGCCCGTTGGGCGCTGGACTTCGGTCTCGACGCCCTCGGCCGCGTTTCAGGTTCATCCCGTGGGCCATCGCGATACTGGCCTTGATGAGGGCCTTGTCTCCGGAATCCAGGGTGAGATCCCGGATAAAACTGCTGTCGATTTTAATGACATCAAAAGGGTAGCCCCCAAGATAACTGAAGGAGGAATAGCCCGTGTCGAAATCATCCATAGCGATGCGATTTAAAGGGAGTCTGAAAGAGGTCGATAAAATTTTGCACGACGGGCCGGGTGTCCGCCGCATCCGGAAAGCCGCCGAGCAGGACTCGGAGCGGCTTTCTTCCTTGAGAGTGTCGAAGTGACGACGTGAAATAATTTCCGAAAATCCGG
>JBHHXB010000062.1:0-12321 GCA_046756825.1 Nitrospiria bacterium
TCCGCAGGCTATTTCCGGGGAAAAATCGACGATGCCATTCAGTACCTTTACACGACTTTAAGTTCGATTCCCGGCGTGCTGCTGATCGCGGCAGCGGTCTTGATTCTTCAGGTCTACATGGACAAAAATGCCGAGGCCTTCGCCAGCATTACGGAGCGGGCCGATATCCGGCTTCTGTTTCTCTGTCTGATCCTGGGGATGACGAGCTGGATCGGGCTTTGCCGTATGTTGCGAGGGGAGACTCTGAAGCTTCGGGAGATGGAATATGTGCAGGCCGCGAAGGCTCTGGGTGTGGGTAACCGGCGCATCATCACGCATCACATCCTGCCGAACGTTATGCACCTGGTCTTGATCGCCGTCGTGCTGGATTTCAGCGGGCTGGTTCTGGCCGAGGCGGTGTTGTCCTATGTTGGCGTGGGCGTGGACCCGGCGATGATTTCCTGGGGTAACATGATCAACAGCGCGCGGCTGGAGCTTGCACGTGAGCCGGTGGTGTGGTGGTCTCTGACGGCGGCCTTTGTGTTCATGTTCGGATTGGTGCTTTCGGCCAATGTGTTTTCCGATGCCGTTCGGGACGCCTTTGATCCCAGACTGCGGGGACGCGGGTGAGGCAAGGACGATGACGTGGATACCGCTTTCGGTTTTGGCGGCGCTCTCGCTGGCCATGCACTCGCTGGCGATGGCGAAGATGACGAAAAACGGCTTTGAGATCGGAAAAATCAACCTGAATGTGTTTTTCCTGGTCTTGATTTTTATCGCCGTGCAGCAGCTTGTCTTGGGCCGGGGGTACAGGCTGCCTTCGTCCCAGGGGCTGTATATCGTGATCGCGTCCTTGGGGGCCTATTTGATTATTCAGTTTTCGCTCATGGCGATCGCCACAGCGCCCAATCCCGGCTATGTCGGGGCGATCACCAGTCTCAGTGCCGTCGTGGTGGCCGTTGGTTCTGTGTTTTTATTCGGATCTCATATAAGTCTTTCCAAAGTCATCGGCATCGTGTTGTGTCTGATCGGCGTGTACCTGGTGGGGAAATAAGGGGCCTTGACGGATCAAAGTCTGTTACAGATTGAAGACCTCAAAACCTGGTTTGCGACGGACGAGGGTGTCGTGCGCGCGGTTGACGGCGTGTCCTTCGACATTGCGCGCGGCAAGACCTTCGCCCTGGTTGGTGAGTCGGGCTGCGGAAAGTCGATGACGGCACTTTCCATCATGAAGTTGGTGCCCAGGCCTGCGGGCCGCATTGTGTCCGGCCGTGTTTTGCTGGAAGGTGAGGACCTTTGCGCGCTCCCTGAAGTGGCGATGCGGGGTTTGCGGGGCCGGCGGATTTCGATGATTTTTCAGGAGCCGATGACGAGCCTCAACCCCGTAATCACGGTGGGCGATCAGATCCGCGAAACCCTCGAATATCACTTGAAATTGGGCGCGAAGGCGGCCAAAAGCCGTGCCGTGGAACTGCTTGACCTGGTGGGCATTCCCGATCCGGGGCTTCGCTACGATGAATATCCGCACCAGATTTCGGGAGGGATGAAGCAGCGGGTGATGATCGCCATGGCCCTTTCCGGCGAACCTGACTTGCTCATCGCCGATGAGCCGACGACGGCTTTGGATGTTACGATACAGGCCCAGATTCTTGATCTGCTTCGCCGTCTTCAGGAAGAGCGGGGCATGGCGATTTTGCTGATTACGCATGATCTGGGCGTGGTTGCGGAGACGGCGGACGAAGTGGCGGTCATGTACGCGGGTGAGATTGTGGAGCGGGCCGCGCGTGCGGCGTTTTTTGAAAACCCGCGCCACCCTTATTCTCAAAAACTATTGAGTTCCCTTCCGGGCAACAAGCGGCGGGGAGAGGCGCTTGAAATCATTCGCGGGACGGTTCCGGCCTTGAATCGCGTTTTTCAGGGTTGCCGTTTTGCCAACCGCTGTGATTATGTCTGGGAGCGCTGTGAGCGGGAAATCCCCGTTTGGACCGAGAGCGGGGAGGACGGCGGTATTCGTTGTCATTTGGCCGAAGCGCCGGAAAAAGCGGCACCGCCCGTGAAACAGACCGCGGCGGAGGAAAAAGCCCGGGACGATTCCGCTGTTCCGGTGGACAAAACGCAGACGCTTCTGCGGGTGTCGGCGTTAAAAGTCCATTTCCCCATTCGGAAAGGGCTTTTTAAACGGGTGACGGGCCATGTCAAGGCAGTCGATGGCGTGTCTTTGGATATTGACCCCGGCAAGACGGTTGCGCTGGTCGGGGAATCCGGCTGCGGCAAAACCACGGTGGGCAAGTCGATTCTCCAACTTATCCCGCAGACGGCGGGTTCGGTGATGCTGGAGGACACGGATCTGTCCACCCTTTCGGGCGAGGCGCTTAGGAAGAGGCGGAGCGATTTTCAGATTATCTTTCAAGACCCCTATTCGTCCTTGAACCCCCGGATGCTGATTGGCGACATTCTGAAAGAGGGTGTGCACGCGCTGAAACTGGATCAGACCAACAACAAAGACGAGACCTGGATGGACGAACTGCTGGAGCAGGTCGGTCTGACACCGGATGCGAAGCGCCGCTACCCGCACGAATTTTCGGGCGGACAACGTCAAAGAATTTGCATCGCGCGTGTGCTGGCCGTGCGGCCGAAATTGATTATCTGCGACGAGCCGACGAGCGCGCTGGATGTCTCGGTGCAGGCTCAGGTCTTGAATCTTTTGAAGCAGTTGCAGACCCAGTACCGGCTGGCCTACCTTTTTATCACGCACGATCTTTCGGTCGTTCACTACTTCGCGGATGAGGTCGCCGTTATGTATCTGGGCCGTATCGTCGAATATGGATCGGTGACCTCGGTGCTTGGGAACCCGAAGCATCCCTATACGCGGGCCCTCTTGTCCGCCGTGCCGCAGGTGGACCCCGAAAAAAAACGCATGATTATCCGGGTTGAAGGCGACCTGCCTTCTCCGATCAATCCGCCCAGGGGCTGCTATTTTCATCCGCGCTGTCCGCATGCCATGCCGGTCTGCCGGGAAGAGTATCCGACGCCGTCCGTGACACGTGATCCCGACAGTCACGAAACAAGCTGCTTTCTCTACACAGGCGAGTAAGCTGAACATCGATTCGGCTTTGCCTTTTCATGTTTCAATAAGGGGCGCGTTTCAATAAGAAACAAGAATATGTTCTTTATTGAAACCCTATAAAATAAAAGATCTCTGGCAAAATATGAAACTATTTGATTTTAAATGGAAATATTTTTTTGGCACGTCTATTGCTTTTGTCTTGCGCATTATAAACTTGGGAACACATCATTCACTGAATGTGTATTGACAAAGGAGGAAATAATGATCAATCAAATTTTAGCCGTAAGCCTTGGGGTGCCTGCCGTTTATCTTTTTTTAGGCTTGGTGGCCTTATTGTTTTTTAAAAACTTGAGAGCGGAGTTGACGACATTTTTCAACGATGTGACCCGCGAGCTGGTGGCGTTTATGAGACGCGGGATCCCTATTCCGATGGATTACAAGCGCATCGACACCCCTTTTATCGGAGAGCCCGTTCTGACGCAGGCCGAAGCGCGGATTCAGCGCCGTGTCCGGGTTGCGCGATGAAGGGTGAATCAGAATCACAGCTGTGCATTGTAAAAGGTGGTAATTTATTCGGAGCTTGTGGTACGATTTTTTGTGGAGGAACCTCTGATTCAGTCTGTCTTGAATGGATGAAGGTCCATCGTGTGATGTCGTGTTGTCTGGTTTGACGGTATCACGTCCTTCATTGTAATTATTCGAGATTGAATCAGGGGTTTCTCCATGAAAACCTCTGGATGATATTGTGAAGCAAACCTCCTTTTTGATCGCAACGCTTTTGTTTCTGCTGGTCTCCTCGACGGCTGAAGCCCTCAATAACACTTCCCTTTTGTTGCTTGATCGTCTCTTTGAGCAAGGCCGAAAGGCTACGCACGAAGAGCTGCTTGAGATCCTCATTCCTGTGGCCTCGGATGAAACATTGACTCACATGAAGAAAAAAAGAGAGATGAGCTATCTTATCTATATCTCGGGATGGAAGAAGGTCTCAAAATCCGAAAAAAACAATATTTATTTCGAGGTATATCGCGCCGTTGAAGAACGGCGGAGAATGCGCTACTTAAAGACGCATCCCGATTTGGATGCCGAGATACGGGAGGCGATCTCGAAAGGGCGTGCCCTGGTCGGGATGAGCGAGGAAAGCGTCAAGGCCAGCCTGGGCAAGCCGGAAGAAGTCAAGCCTGCGATCGGCACGTTTATGAATACGGAGCGTTGGTATTATTTCACCAAACGAAAGGTTCTGTTTTTTAAGGATGGACGGGTTTCGTCGCTGAAAACCCAGTAAACATTTCCAGTAAGATGCCCAAAACCGTTGCGCTGATTTTGCTCGCCCTTTTTTATCTTGCCTCCGGGCTGTCCGCGGCAGAGCCGTTTTTTTCCTATTCCTTTAATGGCACGGTGATGGATGTACTTGAGGGGGATGTTCTCAGTGTCTTGCACAAGGGGAAGCTGATCAAGGTGCGTTTAGCCGATGTGGACTGCCCGGAAGAAGGGCAGGCATTTTCAAACGAGGCGAGGAAATTCAGCGCGCTGCTCGTTTATGCCGGGCCGGTGAAAGTGAAGGTGAAGGAGCTTGACCGTCGCGGGCAGGCCGTCGCAGAAGTGATTTTACTGGACAAGGGTCTGAGTCTGAACCGCGAACTGATCAAGGCCGGGCTGGCGTGGTGGTCATGGAAAAACTCGGATGACATGTCCTACGGTGATTTGGAAGAAGCGGCCAGAGAGATGAAGGTCGGGCTGTGGAAGGCAAAAGAGCCGACGCCGCCCTGGGAATATCATTTAAAAAAAGACGGTCATTGATCTTTTCATTGTGGATTATTGTTCTCCGCCGACGGGTAGTTCAACCGTAAAGGTGCTCCCGACACCCTCTTGACTTTCGACGTGGATTTTCCCGCCGTGGGCCTTGACAACCTGCTGGCACTGGAAGAGCCCGATGCCCCAGCCTGCCTCACGCGATGTGCGCAGCGGTTTGAAGAGTTTCGTTGCAATAAACTCCTCCGTCATGCCGCAGCCTTCGTCGCTCACTGAAAAATAGACATGATCATTCTTCGCACGCGTTTCAATCGTGACAGCACCCTCTTCGTCGCTGGCATTGCAGGCGTTGATAATCAGGTTTCGCAGGACATTAGCCAGCTGCTCCGGATCCCCCGACAGTTTGGGCAGTTCTCCAAAAATGGAGCAAATACGGCCCTTTAGGCCCAGTGCCCCGTCCAGCCTCGCCAGTGTTGAGTCAACGAGATGGTTGAGATCGACTTCCGACCGGGCCAGCATCAGCCCTTTCGCAACCACCGTAATGTGTTTGATGAGCTGGTTCATTTTGTCCACTGTCCCCCTGATGGTTTCAAAGGCGTCTTTTTGAAACTCGGGGTTCGATCCGTGTTTTTCGACGTTTTGGGAGAGCAGGGAAAGGGTCGATGTGTAATTTTTAAGGTCATGGAGAAAGAAGGAGGAGAGGGTGTGAATGGCCTTGAGCTCGCGTACGACGGCGAGTTCCTCAATCAGTCGAACCCGGTCGATTTGACCGGCGGCCTGATCGGCGATGGTCATGAGGAGCTCCAGGTCATGGTAATCATAGTGCTCGTCAATAATTTTTCGCCCCAAGGCCAAAACCCCGATCATTTTCTCGCTCGAATAAAGCGGCACCCATGCCGTGATGGGGTTTGCCTCGAAAAAAGAAGACGCTTCCTGTTCAATTTCTTCATACAGCATGTTGCTATGGGTGAGCTCAAACGGCGTACCCCCCATTTTGATGGTGTGAATCAAAGTGCTTTGGTCGGACCACGTGGCCGGCGCGGATGAAAAGCCTCGTCTGCTGGCAAGATAGTAGCGGCTGCGGTCGGTGTCTAAAAGCCAGATTGCGCAGTGATCCGTGCCGATTGTTTCGCCGAGCCACTTCGAAAGGGAGGGCAGGAGTTCAGGCAAAACGAGTTTCGATCCGACCGCGTGGGTGAACTCCTGCCATTTATTCCGATAGTCATGCTTATTTCGATAGAAATTGACGTTGATGAAGGTTTGCATCTTCCATCGCAGTCCTTCCGAGAGCAGGAGAATGACCATGCCCAGGAGCGCGGCAAAGACAACAATGGGGATGAGCCGGACATAGGTTTCGTTTCCGAAACGCTGAACACCAATAATCATGAGCCCAACGATGCCAAGATAGGCACCGACGGCAAGCAGTGTGACGGATTTGTAGACCATATAACGAGAGACAAAGATATCCACATTGAGAAGCCGGTGACGGACGACGGCGAATAAAATCAAAAAATAAGAAATAATCAGGGCGACGGAATAAAAAGGCAGGGCATCCAGGGTGAATACTGAAAAAAGAAGGGTCTGCCCCGTGCGATAGACTTCGAGAGCAAGAATTGTTCCTGCGCCAAGAATCATATATTTGATCTGGTACCGGGTAATTCCGGAGGAATCTCGAAAAGTCTGTTCAAGGTTCATTAAAATAAAGACCAGGGCAAAGAGATATCCGATAAAAAAAACAAAGCCGATTTTACTGACGGGCAGCGTGTGTGATGAGGGTCCCAGGAGAGCTGGTTTTTCAAAAACCGGAACAAATAGAAAAATGAGGAGCAGGCCGTAAAGCGCCATGAAGCCTGTTTTCCGTTTGATGAGTTCGCCGTCGTTCGGACGTGCGAATGTCATCGAAAAGAGCAGCCAGCCGCCACCCATCAGGATGGATCCAAATATCGTGAATTTCGCCAGGAAGAGGATCTGGTTTGGATCCGAGCCGCTTCCCGGCAGGAGGGCTCGTGTTTCCTGAAGCCCGAGCCCCAGCATCGCAATCGCAAAACCCAGATTGGCGGGACGACGAAGACTTTTCAAACCCACAAAAAGCGCGAATCCAAAGGAAAACAGGCTGCCTATTAAGGAGGGCAGGGTGTTTAGGGAAACCAAATCCATCGGCGAGACCTTCTATTTCGTCAAAATCCCAAAACTTAATACGGATTGCATGATAACAGCAATGGCGGGGTTCTGGCTAGACGGTTTCAGGGCCGGGCAGGTATTTTAGTAAATAGGGAGAGATTTGATGAATATACTGAACCCCTGTCGCCAGCGCCTCTTCAGGTGAGCCGCCTTTCGGGATGGGGACAGAGACGCGGATCATTGCTCCGTCTGTTCTTCCCTTTGTGATGGAGTCCCAAATTAAATAAATTTTCGCCCAGTATTCGCTGGTGATAATGCGGCCCCGGTCCTGATACCAGTATAAAATCAACTGGCGCTCCAATCCTTTTTGAACAATGACTTTGTTGATGGGACGGTTCTCCTGCCCTCCATCCGCGACCACCATGGGGACGGGAAGTTGTTCCAGCTCGACAATTTCCCAGCCGCTGCCGGGCAGGCAATTTTTGGGACTGTGATAGGTGGCGCCTGTCCGCTGGCTGGCATAATATCCCGCGTAAAGCCACAAGGAAGGCGAGGCTTCGGGGGCATCGGTCTCGGCGACATACAGGCGGTTGATGTAATCGGTCACCCCCAGCACCTTGACGGTTTTTTCCTCAAAAGGGTGATCGTTCCCTGTCCACTCTTCGATTTGGTGGGGCATCCCGGATAAGGACTGCTCCAGCAAAACAGGCTGGCCATGCAGCAGGACATGATTGTTCAGATAAATGCCGACACCGAGAATCAATATGGAGGCTGTCAGTGCGGCCCCTATAGGGCGAAACTTTGCGGATGAAGTCGTTGAAGGAAATGGACGTGCCGCAACTGGTTTTTTATCCGGGAATTTTGAAAGGATGAAACCGACGAGCAGGAGCAGAATAAAGGCGACAATAAAAACAAGCCACCCTGTAAAGGTATGATAGAAGCCTCTTGCGGCCTCTTCTCCGACAAACTGCGCGAGCAGACCGGTGCCTGTCACGCGGAAGGCGTTTGAGAAAATGGCGATGGGAATCGTGGAGGCCATCATCAGCCCCCTTTTTAAAGTTGTCTTTTGGGTGATGTACGCGAAAAGCGTCCCCAGCGCGGAAAGTGTCATCAGGGAGCGGATCCCGCTGCAGGCCTCGGTGACATCCATAATCGAAGAGGCGAGGTAGATAAGGTTGCCTTCCCGAAGTACGGGGATTCTGACGACTTGCAGACAGAATGCTGCGGTTTGGGCCGCAAAGAGCTGCAGGGGAAAGGCGACGGCGTTGAACACGATGGCCGGTAGCGGAATCATAAAAAAGAGGAAGCCGACGGGGAATAGAATCGTTTTAAGCGTCTCAAATCCCAGAAACCCGATGATGAGCCCCGAGATCGTGATCAGCAAGGAAATACGCATTAAAAAGAGTTCGGAGCCCGCGTTTCCCAATGTTAAGATGCTGACGCCGCTTAGCAGCACGAGCAGCCCGCGGTAATCGGCCCGGAACGAAAGCTGTTTAAGCCGGTCTTTTTTATCCCAAATAAAGTAAAGGCTGATAAAGGGCACGAGCAGGCCGTGAGAATAATCAGGGTCATTCCACCAGTCGTCGGCCAGACCGAGCAGGACGGGGTAGTATAGGAATGAAACCGCGCCAACGATAGCGGTCCATAACCAAAACGGGGATTTTTTAAGATATCGGGACCAATCTTGCGTCATACACACGCCTTTTTACATTTTCGGGAAAGATGGCTACCTTTAATACTATACATTAAAAATCGGGGAATACCGCTGTGTGGCCGCATGACAGGCCTAAATATTAGTGGATGCGTTTTGTGGAGACAATCCCCTCAAAAGAGGGGGGTCCGTTGTGTTTGCGCTTTCTTGACAAGCCGTTTTTGCGGTTGCTACCCTGAAAAATATGACACTTTTGGATGAATGACCTTGAGATAAAACAGTTGATCCGAAGAAAGCAACGGCTTCTTCGAGCGGCTTTAAGTACGACGGATCGTCAACTTAAAAGCCGGGAGATTGCGAATCGTCTGATTGGCTCGAGTCCATTTAAAAAAGCGGGCTCGATCCATTTATATCTTTCGATTCAGGATGAGGTCAGTACAACACAACTTGTTGATGCGGCACATCAATTGACGAAACGCATTGCCGTCCCCGTGGTCGATGCCCACAACAGAAACCTCGCTTTTTCAGAATTATCCTCCACTAAAGCCGACATCCTGGAAACCGGGCCCTTCGGCGTGCTTCAGCCCAGGCCGCGTTTTCGAAAACCGATGCGTGTGGATGAAATTGATCTTTGGGTGCTTCCGGGCCTTGCCTTTGATGTTCGGGGAAATCGCCTGGGCTACGGGGGTGGATATTATGACCGGGTGCTCCATCGACATCAAAAACCGGTCATTGCGCTGGCTTTTGAAATCCAGATTGTGCCACAATTACCGGTTGAGACCACGGATGTTCCGATGGATTTGATCATGACTGAAAGGCGAACAATCGTTTGCGGGGAGAATTGATGTGACGGCAGTACGAATTGATGGAAAGGAGATTGCAACGCAGGTAAGAGACGATATTCGAAGGGAGATCGCCGCGCGTGCCTCAAAGGGCGTACCCGGCCTTGCCGTGGTCCTGGTCGGGGATGATCCCGCGTCTCAAATCTATGTGCGGAACAAGCGGAGGATGTGCGAAGCCGTCGGTATCTACTCCGAGGAATACCGGCTCCCCGAAACGGCGAAAGAGGCCGAGGTGCTCGAACGAATCGCGGATTTGAATCAAAACCCGAAAATACACGGCATTCTTGTGCAGTTGCCTTTGCCGAAGGCCATCAATGCCCGGCGCGTGCTCGACGCCGTAAGTCCCGCGAAAGACGTGGACGGCTTTCACTATCTCAACGTGGGCCGACTCGTGGCGAACCGGCCCGGTTTTGTCTCCTGCACCCCGTTGGGGATTATTGAAATGCTTGACCGCTCCAAGATTGAAATTGCCGGAGCCAAGGCCGTTGTGGTTGGCCGAAGCGACATCGTGGGAAAACCGGCGGCCCTTCTGCTGCTCCACCGTCACGCGACCGTCACCCTTTGTCATTCCAGAACCCGCGATTTAGGTGCCGTCTGCCGCGAGGCGGATATCCTCGTTGCGGCCATCGGAAGGCCGGGACTGATTACGAAAGACATGGTGAAGCCTGGGGCGGCTGTCATTGATGTCGGGATCAACCGTTTGCCTGACGGTAAGCTGGCGGGGGATGTGGACTTTGAGGGCGTCAGCGAAGTGGCAGGGGCGATTACGCCGGTGCCGGGCGGCGTCGGCCCCATGACCATCGCCATGCTCCTTTCCAATACCCTTCAGGCCTTGAAATACGCCGAAGGCGGAGCATAGGACGGAACCCCATGTCGTATAAATTTCCGAAGTGCACGCACAACCATCTTTGTGAGGAAACCGGCGGCATTTGTCCCATTGTCGGCTGCCCCAAGGAATTAGTCAACGGCCCCTGCGGCGGGGTGCGGTCGGGTGGAAAATGCGAAGTCATCGAGGACTTCGACTGCGTTTGGGTCAACATTTACAACGAAATGAAGAAGAATGACGAACTCGACAAGATGCTTCAAATCCAGGCCCCACGCTGCACCAACTTTTACGCAGACTTGATCGAGAACCGGGACCAGACATCTTAAAGGTATTGTGAAGACCGATTTAAAAAATGGCCCGCAGCTCAAAACGCTGAAAGAGGCCTGCGAAGCCGGGGACTTCATCATTACGGCGGAGGCCGCGCCTCCGAAGGGCTCTGATATCGGCCCTTTTTGTGAACGGGCCGAAAAGCTTTTGGGCCGGGTACACGCCTTGAATGTCACGGACAATCAGGCCGCCATCATGCGTGCCAGTTCTCTGGCGATGAGCAAAATCCTGCTGGACATGGGCCACGATCCCGTTTTTCAGGTCACGGGCCGGGACAGGAATCGCCTGGCGATCCAATCCGACTTGCTTGGGGCGCAGATTCTGGGTATCCGAAACGTGCTGTCTCTCACAGGGGACTACGTCACGGTTGGCAATCAGCGGGAGACCAAGCCTGTCTTCGATCTGGAGTCGGTTCAAATCCTGAATGTCTTGGCGGATCTCAACGTCGGACGGGACATGGTCGGCAATGCCTTAAAAGGCCCGACAAACCTCTTCCCCGGCGCGGTCGCCATTCCCGAAAGCGATTCGTTCGACGCGCTTTTGATCAAGTTTCAAAAAAAGGTCATGGCCGGGGCGAAATTTTTTCAGACGCAGGCCGTGTTCAATCCCGATCAGTTCAAGCGCTTTATGGATTTCGCACGGCGTTTTGACGTGAAAATTATCGCGGGCATTTTGCTGCTGCGGTCGGAAAAAATGGCGACTTATGTCACGCGGCACATCCCCGGCATCCGCGTGCCGGATCCGCTCATTCAAAAACTGGCGCAGGCGGGAAAAGAGGGCGGGCTGGAAGCGGGACTCGACATCGCCGTCTCAACGATTGAAGCCGTTCGCGGTATGTGTGACGGTGTTCATATTATGGCCATCGGAGCCGAAAAACAGGTGCCGGTTATTTTGGATCGGGCGGATTTGCGTCCTGTTGGCGCGGATGCGCCCCGGCCGGTCGAAGGGGTGGCGTGATGGACAACAAGCGTGTCACCGTGCCGGTGCTTCGGGACAAAAAGGCGGCGGTGGAGAAAATTACAGTGCTGACGGCCTATGATTATCCCTTCGCCAGGCTGATCGACGAAGCGGGTATCGACGTCATCCTGGTCGGGGACAGTCTGGGCGTTGTTGTGCAGGGGGAGGAAAGCACCCTGCCGGTGACGATGGATCAGATGGTCTATCACACGCAAATGGTGTCGCGCGCGGTGAAGCGGGCGCTGGTCGTGGCTGACATGCCCTTTATGTCTTATCAATCCAGTGTGGAAGAGACGATTAAAAACGCGGGCAGGCTCGTTCAAGAGGGCCGCGCGGCCGCCGTTAAATTTGAGGGAGGGGCAGCCGTGTGCGACCGCGTAGAGGCCTTGAGCCGCTGCGGCATCCCCGTCATGGCCCACATCGGCCTCACCCCGCAATCGGTGCACCGAATGGGGGGCTACAAAGTGCAAGGCCGCGAAGCGCAAGCGGCAGAGCAGCTTTTAAAAGACGCAAAACAGCTTGAGGAGGCGGGCGCGTTCTCCATTGTACTCGAGGGCATTCCCATGGCTTTGGCCCGTAAAATTACAAATCGCCTTCAAATTCCGACCATCGGCATCGGGGCCGGACCGCACTGCGACGGACAGGTGCTCGTGCTGCATGACTTGCTCGGTCTCTTCACCCGTTTTCATCCCAAGTTTGTCCGGCGCTACGCCGACTTGACCGCCATCGCCGCCGACGCCTTCGCCCGCTATAAATCCGATGTGCTGTCCGGGAAATTCCCAACGGAAGAAGAGGGGTACGA
>JBHHXB010000063.1:0-12252 GCA_046756825.1 Nitrospiria bacterium
GCTCCGGCGTGTCGGGCGGTTCGGAAGGCGCGGGTTTGTTCATGGCGAGGGCTTCCTGTGCGGGCTCAGGCTCGGAAGTCTCCAACTTGGTTTCCGCTTCCATCTCGGTCTCTTCGGGGAGATCATCGAATGCGGATTCCGGTGAAACAGGCTCGGAATCCGCTTCTGCTTCTGAAAGGGCGTCGCTCATTTCTGGGACGGCGGGCGGAACGATGTGCGGCCCGGCCGTGTCCGCAGTTGCCGCCATCAGTTCCTCTTCAAGGGCCTCCGGCTCTTCATCAAGTTCCGGGTCAAGCATGGGTTCCTCTTGAACGGCGGTTTCCGGGGATTCGGGTTCAGCGGTGGACTCCGGGGCTTCAAGGGATTCAGGCGGGTCAGCGGTTGGTGCTTTTGCCGTGAGCTCAGGAATCATCGGCGGGGTTTCGGGGGAAGGCGGAAGCTCACTCAGATCCACCATGGCGATGACCTCGTCTTCCGTGATTTTCGCGGGGCCGTGCCCGATTTCAAGCGTCACAAAAATGAGAAAAAAGGCAATATGGACAATGAGGGAGACGACGGGAAAGAGGAGGAAGCGGGATGAGGGTGCTCGTGTTTGATTCAGCAAGAAATGCATGGCAATGGCTTCGACGTGGTCTTATTGCAGGTCGTCTTCCTCGTCCAGCGATTCAAAATCATCGTCGCGGCCGATTTCCCGGTTTTTAAAAAACGAGAGGTCGGACTGGGTTAAGTGATCCAAAATTTCCTTCGGGATATCGAAGGCTTCGGCGGCTTCCCCCTCCCACAAAAGTTCCGTGGAGAGCGCGGGCCCGGCCACCCGTTTTTTTCGCCCCAAGCGGGTTTCTCCAAGCTGGGTGCCGACAATGAGTGATTCATCGAGCAAAATCGTCCGGTCCTCCGCGAGGAGCGTTTGAGGCGCCGTCCACAATACAAGGGATAAAAAGACCAGAATCGCGCGAATCACCGTACTCATCCCAGTACCTCCTGCGCCCCGCGATTAAAGATGTCAATTTGCTGTTGAATCATAAACAGGTGCATTTGGCTTTTGGAAATCCATTCGTTCTCCACGCCGGTTTCTTCGCCCACTTGAATATTTTGAAGATAGGCCTCCTCGGCCTTTTCGATATAGGGGAGGGCCTGTTCCATCAATAGATTCTCATAAAGTTCTTCTTCCTCGAGAGACAGACTTTCGGGCCGCTCGGATTCTAGCAAGGACTGGCTGAAATGTTCAAAGAGTGCGCCGATTCGGTAGTTTGCATTCAGCGCAATCCCCGGCGACGGATGGACGGTGGCGTAGTCGTAATTTTCGAGCAGTTTTTCAAAAAGCGCTTTTTTCTTTTGAAGATTTTCCTCAAGGGGCGCGACGAGCTCGATTTCTTCAAAGTCATCCCATTTCGACTCGGCGATCAAAAAATGGGCCTTGGCGACGTAAGGGGAAACCGCCTCTTCCGATGCGGCCTCGCTGACGAGCCGATCCAGAATACGCATGGCCGTGACGCCTTTACCGATTTTAGCGCTGGTTTCCGCAGCCATAAGCATCCACCGCCCCCGTTCTTCTCTCTTCGCGGGCGGGGCCGTGACAGGAATGCCTCGGGCCTTTCCCATTGCGAGGACGATCACCTTTTCCCAGGCCTCCGCCGTTTCGTAAAGCGCCAAGGCTTGTGAGAGGGCGTTTTCCGCCAACTCATTGCTGATGCCGGGGAGCCGCGCGGCCCTTTCATAGGTTTCGGCGCCTTTTAATGGACGGCCTGTGCCTTCGTAAAGCCCGGCCAGCCGGGTGAGCGCGGGGTGGTGGAGTGCCGATTTAGGGAAAAGAGTGGTAAAGAGCAGAAACGCGGTTTCCGATTTTTTTCTCAAGTGAGGACGATCCCAGAGCGCGGCCGCTTCAAAAAGCGCGAGGGCTGCCATTTTGTCGCCTGCGCCATAGCGATAGGCCTGCCAAAAGGAGTCGGCGGCTTCGTCGTCTTCTCCTTGCTGCTTGAGTGTTTCCGCCTGTTGAAAATAGGACAGGACCAGGAGAGGGATAAATTCCTTTTGAATCACACCTGTCTGATTTTGGGACATGAGGCCGTTGATAAATTGAATGGCCTCGTCATAGGATTTCTCTCTTAAAAAAGCCTGCACCACGAGGCGGTTCGCCGCCAGGTCGAGTTCCCGGGAGGCCAATTGATCGCGAAAGGCCTGTGAGGCCTTCCGGGCGTAAAAACGGCTTTTTTCATAGTCTCCCCGCTGAAAGGCGAAATCGGCCAAACGCATGGCGATTTCATTGGAGCGCACATCCTCTGGAAATCGGGACGCGAAACGGTCATAGCCCGCTTCGGTCTCCGGGCTTTCCAAGGCGTAGGTTTTTTCCAGCAGCAGCACTTCTTGATAGCCCGCCTCGGCGGAAAGCGTGTGTGGCGGATCTTCATAGGCGCTCTTCCGGTAGGCAAGGGTGGCTTTTTCGTATGCTTTCAACTTGGTTAAAATTTCAGCATAGAGAAAGCGGTCCTTCCCGATATCCTCTTCGTCAGGGAACATGTCGAGATAGTAGAGATACCAGGTCAGCACGGCCTTGTGCATCGCTTCCGTTTCTGTCTTTTTTGATTCGGCGTAGTAGTGCGTCATGAGAAAGCGCAGGTGATTTTTCAAGAGTGGTTTGACGCCGTTTTCCTCCGTGGCCTGATTTACGGTAGCCCAGGGACTACCGGGGCGGTAGCTGTTGACGAATTCGGTCCGCGCGCTGACCACGTCGTCGATGGAGACCTCCGACGACTGCTTGATCAGGCCCACCATCTTTTGATGGAGGAGAGGCGTTTTTTGATGGCGCGGATAGGTGTTCACCCATGTGCGGATAATGTGAAACATCTCATCGGCTTTATTTTCCCGCTGGTAATGATTCGCCACTTTTTCATAAAAAGCGATGCCTTTTTCGGGGGCGATGTGGTGAACGTGCCGAATCAATTGATCCGGCCCGCCCAGTTTATTCAGCGCCAGCGCCAGTAGACGATAGGGTTCACGGCGCTCCTGCGGGGTGCGGACCACGTGGCAGGCCCCGGCCTCGCTTTCGGCTTCGTCCGCCTTCAGGTCAGTCTCCTGGCTAACCAGCACGGCGACGGCTTCGGAGTGTTTTCCCTGAAGGTAATGCGCCCATGCCATTTTATACAGGGCCAAGGCACGCAGGGGAGAATTTGTTCGATCGAGCAAATGCTGATAATAGCTCACCGCTTCGGCGTAATCACGTCGGTTAAAGGCCATGTCGCCGAGCCGAAAAGCACTTTCATTCCCGTAAAGCTGATCGTGCGCAAGGTTGAGCACCCCTTTTAGAAGGGTGGTCGCACCGATGGTGTCCCCATGCCGAAAAGCCGCGCGCGCGCCGAGATAGAGCTGCTGGATGCTCCGAAGCGCCATGCGGTCGCTCTCGTCTTCATTTTTCGCTGTCAGGTGTATTTCACGGCGCTTGAGCGCGAGACAGCGCTGCACCATTTCAAGCTGCAGACGCCGCTGTTCCTGGTCAATCATCCTCTCCCGATTTTTCAGACGCATGAGCATTTGCCGTCGCTGTTGAAGGTCGATGTACCAAAACAGCGGGGGCATTTCCCGTTTTTTGCCGACCTGGGTTTTGAGCCGGGACAGAGTTTCGGCGAGCAGCGCGCCGGGGGGATTTGAACGCGACGAGATAGAAATCCCCCGTCGAAGGAGCCGGGTTTCTTCTTCGAGGATGTTCATCTGTTTTTTGAGTTCATCCCGTTCCCGTTGATCCATTTCGATGGCGCCCCGCAGATTTCCTTCTTCAATCAGGAAACGGCTTAAAATACGGTAAATCTGGCTGTGGTAGGGAGATTGTCCGGGAGAGGCGTCCAGGGCCTGCAGGATGCTGAACAGGTTGTTCGTAGCTCCCAACTTGAAATATCCCCAGGTGAGGGCAAGCAGAGCGAGATCTGTATCGTTGTCGAACAGGTTGCCCATGCTGGCGAAGGCGAGGTCATATTCTTTTTGGTTGAGGTGATAGTAGACCTTTAAGAGGTGAATGCGGCTGGCCCAGGGGGAATCCGATTCTTCCTCGGCCCAGCGGACGGCGTCCAGTAAAACGGTGTCCAGTTTTTCGTATTCCCTTAGGCCCCAGTAGGCCAGGGCCGAGAAATAGCGCTGCTCCGGGTTCAAGTCCGCGTCAAGATGCCGCTGGTTTAAAAGGGTCAGAGCCGCAGGGTAATCTCTGTTGGCCAGCGCGCCCTGGATGGCGCCGAGCATCAAGGCGGGGCGTCCCTCAAAAAGAGAAGGGGCGCGCTGATAGTGCTCGTAAATCTGTTGATATTTCCCTTGTTTTAAAAAGAGTTTGAGCCAAAGACGCGCCACATCCGTGGGCGGCGGGAGGGGGGCCTGTTCTAAAAGCCTCTCGGCCGAGGACCAGAGTCCGGCCTCTATATAGTGTTCCACTTGTTCGGAGCGTGTCGGCGCATTGAGGAGTGGGGCGTCCGGCGCATACTGCTTATGAACCTGAATCAGGCTTTTTTCAAGCGAGATCCAGGGATCCGCAGGCTGTAGAGTAGCGGCGAGGCCTGCCCGGGGTGAGAACATCACGATGAGAAACAGGATGAAGCTTCCCAATTTCATCCATCGTGAACCGGCCATACCTCCCCCAGAATACAATTCCGGATCGTAAGATGGCTTAGATCAAGCGGGATTGTCAAGGGAAAACTGGTCGGATCGGCGTGCATTCGCCCGGGCATTTTACCGCGCGAAGGTGTTTTTGCGATAGATCTCGGACCGGGATGACCGCTCAGGCATTCACGGTCATCTTTTCCAAACCCTTGAAGCTCTGATTGGCCCAATCCAGGGCCTGAATGTACAGCGGGGCAATCCCTTCGTCACCCACGCCCAGCTTTTCATTGAGCGCTGGAATTGCCTCCCAGTCCCCCTGTTCATAGGCGAGCATCAGTTTGTAGATGTTGCCAAGATGCCCGGTTTCCCCTAAAAGCGCGTTCTTGATGTCTTCGTTCAAGGGAATTTTTTCCAGGATGCTTTCGATGGGCCGGTCCATGATGCCGTCGATGAGCGAAAACATCCCCATGAGAAAAAGATCCTGCGCCCGGGCGGCTAGCCCAAGGGCCGGTGCGAGCGACTCACAGAATTTCGCCCGGACGATGGCCTGCACCACGATTTCGTCTTCTTTTGTCCCCGCCATGCTGGCCAGCGTCATCAGGGAGGCCCATTTTTTGACCTCGTTTTCGCCCAGGAGGACGAGGGCGTGTCCGATGGAGGAAATCTTGACCCGCCAGCCGAAGAATGCGGAGTTTATATAACGCAGCAATTTATAGGAAAGCGACATTTCCTGTTTGATAATGGCTTCCAGCCCGCCGTAGTTGAGATCTTTTTGATGGATTTCCTGAAGAATCTGAAGATAGTGCAGTTTAAAGCCGGGAATGTCCTTGCTGGTCAAAATAGTCGGCTTGCTGAAATAATAGCCCTGAAAATAGGAATAGCCCATGTCCCTGGCTTCTTGATAGACCTCCCATGTTTCCACTTTTTCCGCGAGCATTTTGATCCCCATCGGGATGAAGCAGTTCGCCATTTTCATTTGTTCCGCCTTGGTGGAAAGTAAAAAATCCACTTTCACGATGCTGGCCAGTTCCAAAAATGGCTGATATTTTTCCTCATAGACAAAATCATCCAGCGCGATGACGTAGCCCGCCGCCTTGAGGCGTTTGCAGGCGGCCAGGGTTTCGGGGTCGGGGTCGATATTTTCCAGAATTTCGACGACGGTTTGATCCTTCGGCAGCATGGCGCAGTACTCCCCGATCAGCGTTTCCCGCGTCACGTTGAAAAAGGCCTTTTTCCCGGCGGTGAGCACGTCAAAACCGTGCACCAGCACACTGTCGCCGATGACCTTTGAAGAGGCCTGGTCAAGATTGGTGCCGTTAAAGAAATTGTCCATCCCGGAACGAAAAAGCAGTTCGTAGGCGTAGACTTCCTGGTTTTCATTAAAAATAGGTTGTCTGGCGATAAAAGTATCCATAATGCTCCGATGGGTTTAAGGGTTGATCTTCATTTGTGTCAGGGAACCTTCTAATCAGTATATCGGAGAAATGAAAAAATGGTGGCACGGGTCGTTTCGACGACCTCGTTTTGAAGTGCGTGGGGGATGGGTTCAGGGTTGAAGCCGAAAACCCAGGCCCTTGATTTTGCCGAGCAAAGACATCGTCCCGTTTTGCAGCGAGACCCTTCTGCTTCGAAAGCCTCGCCGTATCGGATAGGTTTTTCTTAAATGATCAAAGGCAGCGGGTCGCCGGGATTCCGGTAGCGCGAGCAGCTTTTTTAGCCGTCGGTCGTCCGCTTCCAGATCGTAGGCCAGGCAAGTCAAGTACGCCAAGGCTTCCTCATCCGTTTTTCCCGCCGCATCCAGCGAAAGAGGGGGCGTGTCGGGGAGAAGCGCGGCATGAAGCTGCGTGGAGGGCATCACACCCAGGGCCGCGCAAAGGGTTTCGTAGATCATCAATGTTCCCTTGACCTTGCCGTCCAGGGCGTAGCCCGCGATATGAGGCGTACCCAGCGCAACTGCCTTGAGGAGATTCCAGTGAATGTCGGGCTCTTGTTCCCAGACATCGAAAATCGGCGGCGACAGTTTTTTATCCGCCAAGCCTCTCAAAAAAGCCTTTCCGTCCACGACTTCGCCGCGCGACGTATTGATTACAACGGTACCGGGAGACAACACGGACAGGACATCGGCATTGATCAAATGACGGGTTTTGTCCGTGTCGTTCAGGTTCAGCGGGACATGAAGGCTGATAAAATCGGCATCGAGGGCTTCCCGGAAGGGGCGATAGACGGGATCGCCGCTTTCACGCTGAAGTGGCGGATCGTTCAGTACCGTCTCCATGCCGACGGCCCGGGCCATGTCATCGACGCGCTTTCCGATATGTCCGGCCCCGATGATGCTCAGACGTTTCCCCGCGAGTTTCATCCCCTTTCTTCGCGTAACGATAAACAGCGCGCGGATGACGTATTCGGCGACAGAGTCCGCATTGGCGCCCGCCGCGGAAGCGAAAAAAATGTGCTGAGCCTTCAAGTAATCTGTGTCGATATGATCCACGCCGGCGGTCGCGGTGCCGACAAACTGTACGGTGCTGTTTTTGAGAAGGGCTTCGTCGACTTTGGTGACCGAGCGGACGACGAGCGCCACGGCGTCCCGAACGGTTTCCGGCCCGATGGCGCGGCCCGGCAAAAGCCGTACCTCGCCCAGTTTTGAAAAAACCGTTTTGGCGAAGGGGATATTTTCATCGACCACCAGCTTCATCGGATGCGCCTGGGCCTGGATTGCGTTGCGGTTGAGCCCTGCGCTATTTTCCCTTGATACGGATGAGGCAAAAGATGGCCAGCAAGGAGATATGAATATTGATAATGCCTTGAAAGGCCTGCTGCCCTTCTATCACCTGTGTGAAATACTCGGGGACGCCCCAATAAAGTATGATTTGAGAAATGGCGCCCATCAAAAAACAAGCGACACCCCAGGAGGTGAGTTTCCAGAGACCGACAGCCGTAATGGCGAAAAACTGGGCATAAAGGATATGCGCGAGTCTTGCGGCGGGCAGCATTTTTTCGAGACTCACATCGCCGTAGCCGAGCAGGTTGGCGAAATGGAGTCCGGCGAATCCCAATAAGACGAAGGCGAGGAGTTTTAAATAGATGCCCATCACAGGGCTTTCCCTCGCGTTTAAAATTGATTTTAGTTTTTCCAAAAAAGCGTCCCCATGAACTTTTTGATTTTAAAACGCTCATATTAACGGCTCGAATCCTGTCGATCAATCAGAAAATAACAGAGGTGTCATATCGGATTGCGCAGGGCATGCTGGATGGGGCAGAAAAAGATTGGCTTATCGGCAGTTTTGCGTTTTATGATAGGAACATTTTGCCGATCTGTTCGAGGTTTAAAAATGGCGAAAATTCTCATTGCGGGTTGCGGGGATATTGGCATGCGGCTGGCCACGCGTCTCGTTGAAAAAGGGCATGTAGTCACCGGTTTGCGCAGAAAACCCGTTGCGCCGCCGCATCCCGCGCTGAAAATGCTCTCGGCGGATATGACTGTTTCGCACCGTTTGCAGGCGCTTGACGACGATTTTGACTACGTTGTTTTTTTAGCCGCGCCCGATGCGCGTGACGAGACGCAATACCGCGCGGTATATGAAACGGCCCTGGGTCATCTTTTAACTCATTTTTCAAAAAGGGCCTCTCCACCGCGTTGGATCTTTGTTTCATCAACGCGGGTGTACGGCGAATCACAGGGGGAATGGGTGGAGGAATCCACTCCGGCGCAGCCGAAGGACGTGACGGGACAACTGCTTTATTCGGCAGAGCAAAGAGTACGTTCGCAGGACGCCGGCAATATTGTTGTCCGTTTTTCAGGGATTTACGGCCCCGGCCGCAGACGGCTTCTGCGCCTGGCCAAAGCCGGGGCATCGGCGCAACGCCGTCCGCCCTATTACACCAATCGGATTCATCAAGAGGACTGCGCGGGCGTACTGGATTTTTTGTTGAAGGCCCGTATATCCGGGAGGACGCTGGAAGATTGTTATCTGGCCAGCGACGATGCCCCGGCCCCGATGTTCGAGGTCCTATCCTGGCTGGCCGGGCGCATGGGAGGGCCTCAACCTGCGGTGCGTCCCGCCGGTGCGGAGCCGGTTCAAAACAAACGCTGCCGGAATGACCGGCTCAAAGCGCTGGGCTATGTCTTTCGATATCCGAGCTATCGGGAGGGCTATCTGCCCTTGATTGACGCAAACACGAATTTGTAAAGATTCCATTTCATCGCTGTACTTCGTCCTGAAAAGCGCGTAGATTGGTAACAGCCCTTTTAAGGAATCGGTTTTGAAAACATCCTTTCGCGTTGTCCTCATCAAACCCTCTCACTACGATGACGACGGCTATGTGATCCGCTGGCAGTTGTCCAGCATTCCCAGTAACAGTCTGGCCTGTCTCTACGCCATTACGGAACAGGTGCGTCTTGACAAGGCCTTGGGTGATGACGTGCAGCTCATCATTGATGTGTATGACGAGACGAACCAGAAAATTCCCGTACAAAAAATACTCAAGCAATTTCGCGCGCCCGGCGCGAAGGGGATTGTCTGCATGGTCGGCGTGCAGACGAATCAATTTCCGCGCGCCGTGGATCTTTGCCGCCAATTCATGGTGGGTGGTATGCCCACGCTGATCGGCGGGTTTCACGTGAGCGGCTGTCTTTCCATGCTGGAAAAGATCCCTGGCGACCTGTCCTCCGCAATGACCGAGGGGGTGACCCTGGTGGCAGGCGAAGTCGAAACAACCTGGGCCGATATTTTAAAAGACGCCGTCAACGGGTCTCTAAAGCCGCTCTATAATTTTTTGGACGACTTGCCCCCGCTTCAGGAACAGGCCGCCCCCATTTTGCCGACAGAGGTGGTGTCGCGCTATGTCGGGAGCCTGGCGACCTTTGACGCGGGGCGCGGCTGCCCCTTCACCTGCAGTTTCTGCACGATTATCAATGTGCAGGGTCGAAAATCCCGGTACCGCACGGCGGACGATGTGGAAGCCATTGTGCGGGAAAACTGGAAAAACGGGATCCGGCGCTATTTTGTGACCGATGACGATTTTGCGCGAAACCGCAATTGGGAGTCGATTTTTGACCGGCTCATCGACCTCCGGGAAAGCGAAGGCCTGAACATCAACATGATTCTTCAAGTGGACACGGCCTGTCACCGTCTCCCCCGCTTTATCGAAAAGGCGGGACGCGCCGGCTGTCACAAGGTTTTTATCGGCTTGGAAAATATCAATGCGGCGTCGCTGAAGGGGACGGGCAAAAAGCAGAATCATGTGGAGCAATACCGTGATATGCTGCAGGATTGGCGGCGGGCGGGCGTGTTGATCACCGCCGGTTATATCATCGGTTTTCCGGCCGACACCTATGACTCGGTGATGGCGGATATTGAAATCATCAAAAAGGAACTGCCGATCGACCTGCTCGAATTTTTCATGCTCACGCCGCTCCCCGGCTCCGAAGACCATCAAACCCTGGTGAAAGCGGGGGTGCCGCTCGAGACGGACATGAACAAATATGATCTGGAGCACCCCTGCACAAAACACCCTAAAATGTCGGCCGCCGAATGGCATAAAACCTACATGGCCGCTTGGGATGCCTATTATTCGGATGAAAACGTGGAGCGGCTTTTCCGCCGCCGCTTCGCCGACGGCAACAGCATCAGACGCTTGCAGGAGCAGGTCATGTGGTTTTACGGCTCCATTCTTTTTGAGAAGGTGCATCCGCTTCAGTCGGGCATTATCCGGCGGAAGAGCCGTTCGGAAAGACGACCGGGTTTCCCTGTTGAAAATATCGTGGTTTTCAACCTTCGCCGCGTGATTGAAATGGTCTCTGCGGCAAAGGGCATATTGGGTTTGCATCTCAGATTAAGGAAAATTCAAAAACGGGTTCGGAACGACCCCAACGGGAAAGCCTACCGTGATATGGCCACAACGCCGGTGAATACGGAAAAACTGGTCACCACTATCTCAAATTCTTAAGGTTCAACCTCGCCGTGATTTCAGGTCACACCCGTTTCTCCTTGCCTCATCGGCACTGCGGAGAATAGGCAATGGCACACACACCGGAACCGGCTTCATTATCACGTAAAATCGGGCTGCCACTCGTCACCTTTTATGGCCTGGGTGCGATATTGGGTGCGGGCATCTATGTGTTGGTGGGCAAGGTGGCGGGTCTGGCGGGCCTGTTTGCGCCCTTGGCCTTTTTGACCGCCGCGCTCATCGCCGCCGTGACCGCGCTGAGTTACGCGCAGTTAGTCGCGCTTTTCCCTAAAAGTGCCGGAGAGTCGGTGTACGTTTGGCAGGGTTTTCACCACAAGAGTCTTTCCGCCACAGTGGGTTGGATGATCATTCTCACCGGTATTGTGTCCTCGGCCACGCTTTCCAACGGGGCGGCGGGTTATGTGAACGTGTTTGTCCAAAGTCCGCGCTGGTTGTGTGTTGTGATAACGGTCCTTATGTTAGGTGGCCTGGCCTTGTGGGGCATCTCCGAGTCGATGTGGGCCTCGGCGGTGATGACTGTGATTGAACTCGGCGGATTATTGCTCGTACTTGTTTTTTCCGGGGATGCGCTGTTGCGTTCCCCGGCGCGCGCCTCCGAATTTTTGCTGCCAACTTCAATGGCCCAATGGGGTGGCGTACTGTCCGCGGCCTTTCTCGCCTTTTACGCTTTCATCGGCTTCGAGGACATGGTGAACGTGGCGGAAGAGGTTAAAAATCCTGAAAAAAATCTACCACCAGCCATTTTGATCGCCATCGGCGCGGCGACACTGCTGTATGTCTTGGTTGCCGTGGCGGCGGTCTCCGCATTGCCCTTGGAAACTTTATCCGCAAGCGATGCGCCGCTCGCGCTGTTGATTGAGTCACGCGGGGCTACGTGGGGCAAGGCGATTTCCGCGATCAGCATTTTTGCGATATTAAACGGGCTGCTGGTACAAATCGTCATGGCCTCCCGCGTGTTCTACGGCATGGCTGATCAGGGGAACGCCCCGGCTTTCTTTTCCCAAATTCACCCCAAGACCCGCACGCCGCTGGCGGCGACCTTGGCGACAATCGCGCTGGTTTTGATTTTCGCCCTTTGGCTGCCCCTGGTCGTGCTCGCCAAGATCACGAGTTTTGTGATTCTTATCATTTTCACGCTCGTCAACATGGCCCTGTGGCGGATCAAAAAAGACCCGCGTTACGCCGATCAAATGACCTTTAAAAGCTACCCCGTTTTCGGGGCTCTGCTGTGTTTTTTACTTGTATTTTTCCAAATGTTGACGTTGATCCGATGAAGTCATGCCACCGAATGATGCCGTCCAATTTGTCACGTGCACAAAAAAGCCGGATGAGGCCTTCGCCCCATCCGGCTCAAAAAAAGAAGGTTTAAAGGACTACTCGTCGCCGAAGGCTTTCTTCAGCAGGGGTTCGACTTCACCCTTTCTTTCCATTTCATCCAGAATATCCGTGTCGCCGTAAAACTGGCCGTCGATGAACACTTTCGGGAGGGTGGGCCAATTCGTCATCTTGGAGAGGGTTTCTCTTTTTTCCATGTTTCTCAGCACGTCGATCACTTCAAAATCGTAGCCGTACTTGTTGAAAAAAACGATGGTTTCCTGCGTGAATCCGCACATCGGCATGGACTTGGTTCCCTTGCCGTAAATGAGGATTTTATTATCGGCGACTTCTTTTTTGATTTCCGCTTCAACGTTTTGTGACATTGTTTCT
>JBHHXB010000064.1:0-12237 GCA_046756825.1 Nitrospiria bacterium
TCCGAAGTAAAATCATCAACACGATTCGTCTTTTTCTCACGGAACGCGGTTTTTTGGAAGTGGAAACACCGATGATGCACCCCATCCCCGGCGGCGCGGCGGCCCGTCCCTTTATCACCCATCACAATACCTTGGGGATGGATCTCTATTTAAGAATCGCGCCGGAGCTCTATCTTAAGCGTTTGATTGTCGGCGGCTTCGAGCGGGTGTTCGAGATCAACCGGAATTTTCGCAATGAGGGCATTTCGACCATCCACAATCCGGAATTCACCATGCTGGAATTTTACATGGCCTATGCCGATTATGAAGTCATGATGGATTTAACAGAGGCCCTCTTTTCAAAGATCGCGAAAGAAACCCTGGGCACGCTGCAATTTGAATATCAGGGCCAACAGGTCGATCTCAGCCCGCCGTGGAAACGGCTTTCTTACGCCGAGGCGATTTCCGAACATTACAAAATTTCGTTGGACGATTTGAATGACAGGGAGAAAGTGCGGGAGCGCGTGCTTGCCGCGGGCCTCGCCCCGGACGATTCGCTGGGAAAAATGTGGGCGCAACTTTTTGAAGCGGGGGTCGAGCCGGGCTTGACCGGGCCGGTTTTTATTACGGACTTTCCAACTGAGATTTCTCCTTTAGCCAAACGCAAGGCGGATCAACCGGAGTTGACCGAGCGCTTTGAACTCTACATCGTGGGACGGGAAATCGCCAATGCTTTTTCAGAGCTGAACGATCCGCAAGACCAGCGAGGCCGCTTCGAGGCTCAGGTCAGCCAGCGGGCCTCCGGCGATTTGGAGGCCCACGAGATGGACGAGGATTTTCTCCTCGCCCTGGAGTACGGCATGCCGCCGACCGCCGGGGAAGGCATCGGCATCGACCGGCTCGTCATGCTGCTGACCAATCAGAGTTCGATTCGCGATGTCATTCTTTTTCCGCAGATGAGACCGGTGGCAGCCGCGCCGTCCCCTCCCTCGGAAACCGGCTAAGATGACTTTCCCCTACGAATTTTATATCGCCCTGCGCTATCTCAAATCAAAACGGCGTAAAAAAATCATTTCGCTCAACACCCTGATTTCCATGGGCGGTGTCGGCATCGGCGTGGCGGCGCTCATCGCCACGCTGGCCGTCATGACGGGCTTTAAGGAGGATTTGCGCGATAAAATTCTGGGGACGACCTCTCATATTGTCATCACGGATCGCACCCGCGATAATATTGCCGACTACAAAATACTAATGGAAGAGACCGCGAAGATCCCGCATGTCGTTGCGTCCACGCCCTTTATTTTCAGGCAGGTTCTGCTTTCCGCGCCATCCAGCGCCTTTGGCGTCGTACTGCGCGGTATCGACCCGGCCCATGAGGGAACCGTCACGAAACTCGAGGAAAACATGGTTGAAGGGAACCTGGATTTTCTCACCACTCCGCCGCCCGCCCCGGCGGGTGAATCTGCGGCGGCCGATTCGCGTGCTCAACCAAAGCAAAAAATCCTGCCCGGCATTGTCATCGGAAAAGAATTGTCCAACCGGCTCGGGGTCTTTTGGGGCGAGACCCTGCATCTCGTCTCTCCGGTCGGAAAAGAAGGGGCCTCCGTCAGCCAATCTCTCGGCGGACCGGGTGGATTCACGCCAAAAATCCGCAAATTCCGTATCGTCGGTATTTTTGATTCCGGGATGTACGAATACGATTCTTCGCTGGCCTATATTTCGATTTCCGAAGCGCAAAAGTTTTTTAATTTATCCGATGTTGTCACGGGGATTGAAGTGAAGGTGGATGATATTTTTTTGGCCGACGCGGTTTCGCGCGAGATCGAAAACCGCCTCGACTTTCCCTATCAGGCGCAGGACTGGAAATCGCTGAACCGCAATCTGTTTTCCGCCCTGGAGCTGGAAAAAGACATGATGTTTGTCATCCTCATTTTAATTATTCTGGTGGCATCCTTTAATATTGTCGGCACACTGACCATGACTGTTTCCGAAAAGGCGCGGGAAATTTCGATTTTAAAGGCGATGGGCGCGACACGAAAATCCATCACCCGGGTGTTTATGTACGAAGGACTGATCATCGGCGGTATCGGCGTGGCCTTCGGACTCCCCCTGGGGCTCGGTATCAGTTTTATGCTTCAAACCTTTTATCAACTCCCCGGAGACGTCTACTACATCAGCACCCTGCCCATGCAATTACACTTCGTGGATGTCGTTCTGGTGACCGGCTCCGCCTTTGTCATCACACTGCTCGCCACCCTCTACCCTTCCTGGCAGGCGGCAAAACTTGCGCCCGTCGAAGGACTGCGCTACGAATAATCGCACCATCACTTGAAAAAAGCGGGCCTCAATTCATGATCCAGGTCATTGATCTTCACCGATCCTTCCCCATTGCCGGAAAAGCGCTTCAGATTTTAAACGGGGTGTCTTTCGAAATTCAAAAAGGGGAGATGCTGGCCATCGTCGGGGCCTCCGGCGTGGGAAAAAGTACCCTGTTGACCCTGCTCGGTGCGCTGGACCGGCCCACCTCCGGCAAAATTTTTTTTGACGGCGTGGACCTTTTCTCTCAATCAGACCGCGAGCTTGCAAGATTTCGGAATGAAAAAATCGGCTTTATTTTTCAATTTCATCACCTGCTGCACGATTTCACGGCCTTGGAGAATGTCATGATGCCCGGCCAGATCCGCCGCATGAATGCAAAAAAAATAAAGGCTTCGGCGCTTGAATTGCTGGACGCCGTCGGACTCTCGCACCGGCTGCATCACAAACCGGGGGAACTCTCCGGCGGAGAGCAGCAGCGGGTCGCGATTGCGCGGGCCTTGGTGCTTTCCCCGCGACTTATTCTCGCCGATGAACCCACAGGCAACCTGGATACCCACACCAGCGACGAAGTTTTCAACCTGCTCAAGTCCCTCAACGAACAACGGGGCATCACCTTTGTGCTGGTCACGCATAATGAAAAACTGTCGCTTCAGGCGGACCGCCTCATCAAGATGGTGGACGGCGCCATTTCTTTTCCTTCCTGAAGACCTTTTCATCTCCAAAGACCGCATCGAGATCTTCACCTAAAAACCATTCCATAAATCTCCTGATATACTTTGAGTAGTGACGCCATCAAGGAGATCTCTCGTGATCCGGCTCTTCATGTCGAAACGGCTGACTGCTTTTTCCCTATTATCCATTTTGTTGACCGGGTGCGCCTCACTCAATTTCACGCCCCCCGGAACAACCGAATCCTGTGAAGCGTTTTGTCAAATTACGCTTTTGGATGGCTCAATCTATGAAGGCCGGTTTAAGGAAGGGTTGCCGCATGGGCATGGCACGCTGCTCACCACCAGTGGGGATCACTACGTCGGAAACTTTGCGAATGGTTTGCTGGACGGGGAGGGGGTCTATACCTTCTCCAGCGGCTCAAAATACACGGGAGATTTCAAAAACGGCACTTTTTTTGGCTATGGTATGCTGACCCGGGACAATGGCGATAAATATGTCGGCGCGTTTGAAAACAATCGCTTTCACGGCAACGGCATTCTGACCTTTGTGGACGACCAGGGGGTGACAAAAACCCTGGCGGGGGTATGGACGCACGGACGGTTTAATGAAGAGGCCTCCCATAACGAACCCCAGGACGGGGACATCATCAATCCCGAGGTCGTTTTATTTTACCAATATCAATTGCTCACAGAATCCATGCGTCATATCGAAGCCTCCCGCGAGGGGACAACCGATCTCTATTTTCTGTCCTTCGGGGGTGACAGCCACCAGGATGTTTTCATGAATGAGGCGCTCTACACCACGGCTCTGCTCGAATCGAGTTTCGGATTACAGAACAGAACCCTGTATTTAATCAATCACCCCTCCGTGGTGCATGAGGTTCCAATTGCCAGCGTGATTAACCTCCGGGTGGCCTTGCAATATTTTGCAAGCCAGATGAATGTGGAAGAGGATGTGCTTTTTTTATATCTCACCAGCCACGGATCGGAAAACCACACCCTGACGGTCTCCCTGGGCGGCGTGCCTCTCGTGGATTTACCCGCCGATGAGCTCGCGGAAATCCTGAGGGAATCGGGTATTAAATGGAAGGTCGTCACGATTTCCGCCTGTTATTCGGGAGGCTTTATTGATTATCTCAAGGATGAGTACAGCATGATCATTACATCGTCCCGTGCGGACCGCACCTCCTTTGACTGCCGGGACGATTCCGAAATGACCTATTTCGGCAGGGCCTTTTTTCAATACGCCATGACCCCGTCCGCATCCTTCGTCGAGGTGTTTTCAAAAACCAGGAAAATCGTCTCGGACTGGGAAGATGAAGAAAAGGTTACACACTCCGAGCCGCAGATCCATACCTCCCCGCTCATTGAAAAAAAGCTGGAAGAGTGGCGGCTTTCATTGGTCAAGGACAAACAGGTGATGCTGAGATCGCCTGTGTTACGCCCCCGCGCCGAGGCTTATTTCCCCGAACGATGACGTAAGCGCCGCCAATTCATCGGGACGGCATGTTCGTTGGCGTGGCTGTTGAGTTCACCCAAGAGCCGCTCCGACGCCGCATAATAATAATTCGAGCGGCGCAGCGCTTCTTCCACCGCTTCCCTTTGCCAGCGAATTTTAAACTGACTGCGATTTAAGGCTCTTTTAAGGGCATCGCGCCGTTTAAGCCAGGCCGAATGATAGGCCTCAAACTCCGAGAAATAATTCCGCCACCATGCCTGGTCATGTCCGCCGTAAAGCAGCCTCTCCGATTGAATTTCCTCAAAAACCACCTTCTTTTCAGTCGGAGAGATCCGCACAGCATAATTGGAAATAAAATCGAGACCGATGATGGCCTGAAAAGCGTCCGACATGGGATCCGCTATCGTAATCGGAACAAAGGTATTCCTGAAATCGCCCACACGCATTGATTCTAAAATATCACGAATGGCCGGCGCGGAGCCGCCAATGCCGCCAATATCAACCACAAGCTTGGGCGTGCCGTGGTCCAAAAGCCCCAACTGACGGGCCAGGTCAGCGAACACGATTGTCTCGAAGGCCCCGGTGTCGAATAAAACGGGCGCGGTCACGCGGTCATTAAAAGTAACATCAATAATGACTCGCCTTGCCGAGCCTTCACTGGCGCGATAAGGGATGGCGTACTGCTTTGGTTGAGAGGTTGTTGCGGGCGGGGAAGAATCCGGCAGAGACTCTTTTTCAGATCGGTCTTTCGAAAAGGAGAGGTTCCCTTCCTTTTTAAATTCCCCGTCTGAAACAGCATTACGATATTGCTCCGGCACATCAGCAAGGGAGCCAGAAAAATGGAGCCCGCCGTCTTCATCCGTCCATTGATAGAAATCGGCGGGGCGTGCGGACTGGACAGAGACTGCCCCCAAAAGCAAAAAAACAATGCCGGCACGAAGGCCGACATGAGAAATCCGGTTTGGACGAACAACCTTCATCCCTCAGAAAATAATATATCTTTGCTAAAAAATAAAGCCGGGAAAGGAAATAATGCTAATTCAGGCTGGGATCCGCGGGCATGGTCGCATAAAAAGACCAGCGGTCACCCAGTCTTCGCATCATTTGCGCCCATAGAAATGACGGGTCCGCATCAAAAACCAATGTGGCGTCAGACGGCATCAGGCTCCACGCGCCTTCTGAAAGCTCGTCCTCCAATTGACCTGGCGCCCAGCCCGCGTATCCGAGGAAGCAGCGGACTTCTCCGCTTGCCCCGAGTGCGCCCGCCGTTTTAATTTTTTCGAGGTCCTTCGGGACAAAAACGCCATCAAAAACACTGTGGCTGTCATAAGGGGTTTCTTCGCTCCGGCAAAGGATTAACATGCCGTTTCTGGCCACCGGCCCGCCGACGTAGACCTTTTTTTCGCCATCCTCTTCCTGAAAACCGTCCATCAGCATGGAGACAGCCATTTCCGTAGGGCGATTCAATACAACACCGAGCGCGCCATCGGGGCCATACTCGCAAAGCAGAATCACGGTTTGACGAAAATTAGGATCGTTTAACTTGGGCATCGCAACCAGGAGCTTTCCTTTACTCACCTTACTCACCGCCTCAGAGAGTTTTTTTCCCATCCATTCCTCCAAACAACATCACATGATACGCCACGGCAGATTGCAACAAATCCTCGCATTCGGTTTTACGGAGCCGCCCCCGCAATCACATCAAAAATGTTCTTTTATCTCCTTGTTATATCTTAGCGCGCCCCCTAAAAGTTGGCAAGCCCTTCAATAAAAACAGCTCTATTCATCCTAATATAATCAATAAGTTATGTAAAAGTCGGCTCAAAAAAACAACAGGACTTTCCATTCTGCTTCAGCTATACTTTTGAAGCCCTTGAGCCAAGGGCCGACTTGAGGCATACAAAGTGAAACATCCTCCATTTGCGGGCGCAGGCTATCTCCTCCGCGGTGCAACGTTGATTACAAAACCCGGCATCCGTCCTTTTGTCATCATCCCACTGCTCATCAATACCCTGCTCTTTGCGACCTTGCTCGCATACGGCGCGGGGCAATTTGGGCAATTCATCGACACACTGCTCCCCGCGTGGCTGTCCTGGCTGGAGTGGCTCCTGTGGCCGCTCTTTGCCGTGACGATTTCTGTCGTCGTATTTTTCACCTTTGTGCACGTCGGTCATTTCATTGGCGCACCTTTCAACGGACTCCTCGCCGAAAGGGTCGAACAGCACATCAAAGGAACCACCGCGAAAGACCCGTTTCGATTCAGCCATTTTCTCGCCACGCTGATGCCAGCGTTCCTTTCCGAATGCCGTAAAATCATCTACTTCATCATGCGGGCAGGCCCGCTGCTGCTGCTTTTTTTTATCCCTGTTGTGAACGTGGCCGCCTCATTGGTGTGGATGGTTTTCAGTGCATGGATGCTGTCCCTGGAGTATCTGGACTACCCCATGGCGAACCATCACATTTTGTTTTCAGAACAACGCCGGGTCCTGCGAGCAAAAAAAGGCCTGACCCTGGGCTTTGGCGGGGCGGCGCTTGTTTTGCTGATGATTCCTATCCTTAATTTTTTTGTGATGCCGATCGCCGTCGCGGGTGCAACCGCGATGTGGATCGAACAATTTGAGCAACGTTGAAGAAATACGCCCTTCCCCTTACAATGGCATCCACTTTAAAACACACGTGTAATTGATATTATTTCAGGAAATCCACGGAGGCACAGATGCGGCATTTGTCTTTTTTATTATTTTGTTTTTTTATGAGCGCCTGCGCCAGCGGAGTCGGACTGCAACGGGTTACGCATCAAGAGGAGGGACTGCTCGTGGTTTTAGACCAAAACCCCATCCCGGCCCAACACGCCGTTGAAACGCCCTATCATCATCCGGCCAGTCTTTCCGAAGGCGATTTTGAAAACATACTCAACACCATTCAAGCCACACCGGAGCAGGGGATATTGGGTTCTTTGTTTTCAAAAAAAGAACCGGCCCCCCTCTTTTCACCCGAAACGGCCGCGCTCGTCGCCGCCCGTCTTTCAGGAGCGCTTTCAAAAGCCACCTCCGAGGAGAGGGTCAACTTCTATCAAACGCGGCCGCTGGATTCCATTCATGTTTCCGCCACGACGGGCTTTGTGCTTGTCAAAGATGAGCGGCTCCACCTCCGCGTGAATCATTATCGCGTGCCGCTCAGAAAAGGGGTTCATCCCTCAAAAGCCGGCATGGGGCTGCGTCCGACAGAAAAAGGAAAGTACGCCTTTTCTTTAGACGAAGGGGAAAAAATAACCCGGCGCACTTATAAAAATATCCTGGGACTGTCCGGCTCCGATCCTCAGTGGCTCGTCATTGATTACACCGATTTTCCAAAACCCGGTCAGACCCTCTCCCCCGCCTCAAAACCTGAACGCCCCCAAGCCGGAAAAAGTCTGGAGGAGCGGCTCCGCGCCTTGAAACATCTTCACGAAGAAGGACTGATTACCGAGGAGGAATATCAACAAAAAAAGCAGTCTTTGTTGAAGGAGTTATAAAAAGTGAATGACATCAAACCGGGAATTTACCGGCATTACAAGGGAAACGACTATGAAGTCATCGGCATTGCCATTCACTCCGAAACCGAGGAAGCCCATGTGGTTTATCGCGCGCTTTACGGCGACTACACGCTGTGCATCCGTCCAAAAACCATGTTTGCCGAGGACGTCGAAAAACCGGACTACAAAGGACCCCGCTTTAAACTGGTGAAGGCTTTTTGAACACTGAATAGGGCAGGATGCCTCTTAATCCGCTGAAAAACAGGTTCGATTGAAATCGTATATAAGGCAAGCGGGTTTTCGCTCTCCGGGGAAATTAACCCGCCTGGGCTTAAGTTTATCTTTATCCGCCCTACTCATACGGATTTAATTTGTAAACGAAGGATCAAGATCATTCAATGTCTTCGTCTCATCTATCGTCCAACGATCTCCATTGACATGGCCACTTCCACCCGTGGCCAGTGCGACAAAAACGGAGGTTTGGGCAAGCGTCAGCGTATAACTGTACCGAGGGCTTCCCGTGCTTTGAAACCCGATCGCCGCCAGGTTCGCGCCCACAAATCCATCACTGGGCGGCGGATTGATGTTTCCCATCGAATAGGCGGTCATATTCAAGTAAATCGCACCCAAACTGGTCCTTGCCTCCGCCTGCTGTGCTTTTGCCTGGTAATTTAAAAAGTTTGGAACTGCAATCGCCACCAAAACACCGACAATCACAACAACAATCATCAATTCGATGAGTGTGAATCCATGTTTATTTTTTAAGTTTAAGTAAGACATCTCTTTCAACACCCTTTATTTAGAATATTCAGACAAGTCTCCCGCCCTAATTAAGCAGGTATTGTGCCAATGAGTGACGCCACCACCTTAAATTAAAATTTTCAATAATATATGTTTTTTGGTTAGACAAGAACAGCAGTGTGGATGAATTACGACAACGCTTTTGTCATTTTTTGTCATCCTCATTATAAAAAAACGCACGCACGTATTTTGTTGAATTCTAAATATTTAACAATAAATATTATATTGATTATTCACCACATGATGTTTTATGATGGGACTTATGATGATTGCGGAAGAGACTAAACAGAAAATTATCGACGTCGCGGATACTCGCTTCCGGCGCTACGGCTTTGGCAAAACAACGATGGTTGAAATTGCCAAAGATTGCCGGATGTCCGCAGCCAACCTCTATCGTTACTTTGAAAGCAAGGAAAAAATCGGAGTGGAGATCGCCCTGAAATGTCTACGTCACAAGGAAAAAATGGGCGAAGCCGTTTTAGAGCGCGCGGGGCTTTCGGCCAGTGAGCGGCTCACGACCTTCTTTCTGGAAATCCTGCGCTACACCCATGATCTTTGCGCAAATGATCCCCATCTCTTTGAGCTCGTCGCCTTTATTTCACGGGAGCATCAAGGCATTGTTCAGCAGCATCGGTCTTCACTTCAGGACTTTATTTCTAAAATTCTCATCGAAGGCCATGAAACCGGAACATTTGACATTGATGATGTGGCCTCAACTGCGGGAACCATCCTGTTCGCCACGATTCATTTTTACTACCCGCCGCTCGTGAGTATGACGGGATTGACTTTGGATGAGTTGGAGCAACATGCTAAAGAGGTGGTCGATTTGTTGATTCGCGGACTGGCGCGTCACTGATTTTTTTTGGCTGACCAATGAATAATATAGAATTTATTTAATAATTACCGCTGATGGGCGTCTTCTTGGCGGCCAAACACAGGAGGGTTGGACCAATGAATGGAAAACGTCTTGGGGAATGGGTCATACGATTCCGATGGTTGATCCTCGCCGGAACGCTTGCAATCGCAGTTGCGGCGGGCAGCGGCGGGAGATTTCTGGGATTTTCAACGGATTACCGGGTTTTTTTCGGAAAAGAGAATCCTCAGCTTCAGGCCTTTGAAACCCTCCAAAACACCTACACGAAAAACGACAATGTCTTGATTGTCCTCGCGCCGAGCGACGGCAAGATCTTCACACGCGAAACACTGGCCATCGTCGAGCAACTGACGCAGGACGCGTGGCAGGTGCCTTATTCGCTTCGTGTGGATTCCATCACTAACTTCCAGCATACCTGGGCCGAGGAAGACGACCTCATCGTTGAAAACCTGGTGCAAAACGCCGACTCGCTTTCGGACGCTGATCTGGATCGCATCAAAAATACCGCGCTCTCCGAGCCGCTGTTGATCAACCGGCTGATTTCGCCCGAGGCCCACGTCACCGGCGTGAATATCACAATCAATCTGCCGGGGAAATCCATGAACGAAGTCCCGGAAGTCGTCGCCTTCGTCCGGGAAATGGCCCGGGACCTCGAAGCCCAGCACCCCGAAATCAAGGTGCATTTAAGCGGCATGGTGATGATGAACAACTCCTTTTCCGAGGCCAGTCAGGACGACATGCAGAACCTGCTCCCCATGATGTACCTCGTGTTGATTCTTACGATGGGGGTCATGCTGCGATCCGTCTCCGCCACGATTACCGCCGTTCTCGTGATCGGGCTTTCGGCCTTCACGGCCGTCGGCCTGGCAGGCTGGGCCGGCATTCTTTTCACGCCGCCCTCGGCCAGCGCGCCCACCATCATTTTAACCCTCGCCGTTGCGGACAGCATCCACCTTTTGGTCACGATGCTTCAGGAAATGCGGCGCGGCAAAACAAAGCACGAGGCCATCATCGAATCGATGCGGATCAATTTACAGCCGGTTTTTCTGACCTCAGTGACGACGGCCATCGGGTTTTTAAGTATGAACACGAGCGATGCGCCGCCCTTCCACGACCTCGGAAACATGGTCGCCACCGGCGTTGTCGCAGCCTTTTTTTATTCCATTTTCTTTCTCCCAGCAGTCATCTCCATCCTGCCGGTTTGGGTCAAAAAGAGTGAAAAAGCAGAAAACCTCTTCATGGACCGCTTCGGGGCCCTTGTCGTCGATCAAAGAAAACCGCTGTTTTGGGGGATGCTGGGCCTGACGCTGCTCTTTGTCGCCTCCGTGCCCTTAAACCGTCTGAACGATCAGTTCGTGAACTACTTTGACGAGCGCTACGCCTTTCGGACCGACACCGATTTTATCGTCGACAACCTCACGGGCATTTACTTGATCGAATACAGTCTGGAATCCGGGGAAACCGGCGGGGTCAGCAATCCCGAATACCTCCAAAAACTCGAGGAATTTGCAAATTGGTTCAAAACGCAGCCCCGCGTCCTCCACGTCAACACCCTCACGGATGTCATGAAACGGCTCAATAAAAACATGCATGGCGATGATCCGGCCTATTATAAAATTCCGGACGACCGGGAGTTGTCGGCCCAATATCTTTTGTTGTACGAGCTGTCGCTGCCCTACGGCCTGGATTTGAACAATCAGATCAATATCAAGAAATCGGCGACCCGCTTCACCGTCACGATGGAAAGCGTCTCGACCACGGAGATGCTGGCGATGGAAGAAAAAGCCCAGGCCTGGCTTCGGGCCAACGCCTTGCCGTCCATGCAGGTGCCCGGCGCAAGCGCAACCATTATGTTTTCACATATTTCGGAGCGGAACATCAAAAGCATGCTGGGCGGCACATCTATCGCGCTTGTGCTGATTTCCGGTATTTTGATTTTTTCCTTCCGGAATTTCAAAATCGGCCTTTTGAGTCTGATTCCCAACATGGTTCCGGCCAGCATGGCCTTCGGTTTTTGGGGCCTGATGGTCGGTGAAATCGGGGTCGGCACCTCGATTGTCGCCGGCATGAGCCTGGGCATCGTCGTGGACGACACCATTCATTTTTTAAGCAAGTACCTGCGCGCCAAGCGCGAAAAAGGCGCAGACAGCCACGAAGCCGTGCGTTACGCCTTCCACAATGTGGGCACGGCGCTCTGGGTCACCAGCTTTGTCCTGGCTGCGGGCTTTCTGGTACTCACCCTTTCCGGTTTCGCGCTGAACTCGCAAATGGGGCTGCTCACCGCCATCACCATCGTTTTCGCGCTGCTGGCCGATTTTCTCTTTCTGCCACCGCTCTTGATGCGGATCGAGCGCAAAAAGGCGGCCGTGCCCGGTGTGGTGCTTCCGCATCCCGCAGCGAAGCCCAAGCGCGCCTTTGACTAAAAACACCTTGATAAGGAGAACGGACATGAGACGCCAAATTGCCCTTTTTATTGTTATGTCCCTCGCCCTTTTTTCGGAACACTTCGGCATGGCGCCGCTCATCGCCCAAAGTCCGGAAGAAAAGGGGCTTGAAATCGCCAGGGAAGTCAACCGCCGGGACGACGGATTTCACGATTACACGGCGGAACTGACGATGA
>JBHHXB010000065.1:0-12182 GCA_046756825.1 Nitrospiria bacterium
TCGCCGGATCAAGTGATAGTGAGCGCTCCCAGGCTTCTTTTGCAAGATGGCGCAGGTTTTTTTTAAGATAAACCTCGCCAAGATGCTCATGAATAACCGGGTCGGTAGGAATCAGCGACACTGCTTTTTCGAGAAGCTGGATTGCATCCTCTAAATTCCCTTTTCGATAATAGGCCCACCCCAGACTATCTATAAAGTAACCGTCGTCCGGTTTGACAGCAAGGGCCCTGTTGATCAAATCGATGGCTTCGGTCAGTCGAACCCCTTTGTCCGCAAAGGTGTACCCTAAGTAATTCAGCGCGTTTGCATGACCGGGTGCGAGCTGGATTGTTTTCTCCATTGAACGCACCATGTCATCAAACCGTTCCAGTTTGTCATAGGCCGCACCCAGGTGAAAGTGAAGGTCAGGAATGGTTGGGTTTCTTTCAATCCCGTGTTGAAGCGCCTCCGCAGCCTCCTGATAACGCGTTGCATCGTGGTGAATCAGCCCCGTAAAAAGATAAGACTCCGGTCGCTGCGGATTGATTTTTTTTGCAAACTCACCCTGGGCCAAGGCTTCAATGGGTTTGTTGAGTTTATAGAAATAGAGTGAGCCGAGCCGTATCCGAACATCGTATTCGCTTGGATTTTGCTCCAGGATAGTTTGATAGCTTGTAAGTGCTTTGTTGATCTCGTCGTTTTCTTCGTAGAGTGTCGCCAGGTAAAGCCGTAAACGGTGATCATTCGGTTTCGCCTTCACGACAGCCTGCATGGCTTCAATGGCGTTTGGAAAATCCCTTTTCTCGACAAAGACGCGGGACAGCTGAATGGCAAGATCCAGATTGGATGGATTATTTCGAATGAGTCGCGTCAAAAGCGCGATCGCATCATCTAGTGCGCGCCGTTGGACCAACAACTGAACAAGTCGATTGATCGCTTGTTGGTTCCTGGGGTTAATGCGGTTGACGATGTGCCGATACACATTAATCGCGGCTTGGTTATCTTTCTGCCGCTCATAAATGTTCGCGATGGCCATGTGCGCCGGCTCAAAATAGGAATCAACCGACAAGGCTTCCCGCAGGTGATCCAGGGCTTCGTCCATTGAATGCGTTTCCAAGGCCAGCATCCCCAGGTAATAATGGGAAAATGGCGAGGGCGGGCCGACTTCGATGCCCTTGTAAATCACTTCTTCCGCCTTTTTTAACTCGCCCTGATCCGCGTAGATACCCGCAATCTTAAAATAGATGTCTCGTGATTTTGGAAGTGCCTTTACCGCATTTTCATAAAGAGCGAGGCCTTTCTCTCGTTCCCCGGAAGTCACATAAATATCGCCGATCAGAATGAGTAGTTCTCCATTTCCCGGATCAATCTCTTGGGCACGCTTGGCGTAATAAAGGGCGTCTTTCTGATTTCCCAACCTGCTGTATAAAATTGCCGCACGCTTTAAAAGAAAAAAAGCATCCGGGTCATATCTGAGTGCAATCAAATATTCTTTTAAGGCATTTTTGTCATTTTCCAGAGGGGAGCCGATATTGCGGTTTTCCTCATATTGCAACCCAAGAATGGCGTGATAGTAGGATTGAGAATTGGGGGGCCGCTGGGGTGCCCTGGCAACAGGCGTGGTGGTTAATTTTTGTGTTTTATGAAGCCGTTCGGATGCGGCGGGAATATTTTTGGGTGAGGATGCACATGAAATAAAGACGGAAAAAAGCAACAGCAAATAGCATAAACGCAGGGAATCGGATCCGGGATGAAGAAAATGGGGCGTGAGTCGCTTCGTTGTCCTCAGCGGCAAGTTCATGAACAGGTTTTTTATGAATGTGCTCCGCATCGATTATGAATTGCCTGGCTGTCGCGCCATCTGTTACTTACTGCGCTTTTTAGAATGTTCCGGGGTGACGTCGATTTCATCCGGCTCGGAAACCCCTTTTTTAAAGCCGCGAATCGCTTTTCCGAGTCCGGAGCCGATTTCAGGCAATTTCCCCGCCCCGAAAATGACCAGGACAATGACCAGTAAAATAATGAGTTCTGGAATCCCGACCCCGAACATCTAAGCCTCAACCTCAAAAACAGAACAAATCGGTATTTCGAATCTAGCCGCAGTTTATCTTCTAGAATGTTGAAATTATAGGGTGAATCCAGGGCATTGTCAAATCAGAGCAAGGGAAGTAAAAGCCGTGGTTTTATTGAAGAGAGCACGCTTCCAAAGATGAATTATGATTCCTGGCGGAACCGCCGGGGGTGATCATGGGAGAGATCCTCAAAGCGTGTGTAGCGGTTGATGAAGGCCATCGGGACATCGCCAATCGGCCCGTTTCGCTGCTTGCCGATGATAATTTCAGCGACACCCCGCTTGCCGCAGATACATTCCCCTTCGGGGGAGCATTTGCAGGGGTCGTAAACCTCCTCCCGGTAGATAAACAAGACCACGTCGGCGTCCTGTTCAATTGCCCCTGATTCCCGTAAATCCGCCAGTATCGGTCGTTTTTTCTTTTCAGGGCGGGATTCCACTGCGCGGGAAAGTTGAGACAGGGCGACGACGGGGATTTTCAGCTCCTTCGCCAAGCCCTTTAAAGAGCGTGAAATATCGGAAATCTCCTGCTCCCGGCTGTTCGCGTCCCCGCGCCCCCGCATCAATTGGAGATAGTCGACGATAATCAGGCTCAAGTCGTGTTCGGCCTTCAAACGCCGCGCCTTGGCGCGCATTTCCAGCACAGTCATCGACGGGGTGTCGTCGATAAAAACCGGGGCTTCGCTGAGTCGGCCCGCCGCGTCAATCAATTGCCGCCAGTTATTATTTCCGGGTTGACCCAAAAAACCGGAACGCAATTTGTGCGCGTCCACGCGGGCCTCGGAACAAAGCATCCTGAGGACTAATTGCTCCTTGGACATCTCCAGGCTAAAAATGCCGACGGTTTGATTTTGGCTAAGCGCGATATTTTGAGCCATACCCAAGGCAAAGGCCGTTTTCCCCATCGACGGGCGCCCGGCGACGATGACCAGGTCCGATGGCTGTAAACCGGAGGTCATTTTATCGAGATCTTTAAACTTGGTCGGCAGGCCGGTCAGTCGTTGCTCGGACAATTTTTCAATGATTTCAAACCCCGCCTTCACCAGCTCTTTCATCGGCGTAAAGGTGGCCCGCATCGACTTGTCTGTAATCGCAAAAATATTTTTTTCCGCTTGATCCAGTAAATCATCCGCCTTGCCTTCATGATTGTACCCCTGCGTCACAATGTCTGTCGCGATACGAATCAGATCCCGGCTCATGGCATCCTCGTGGACGAGCTTCGCGTGAAAGCGCGCATTGGCCGCTGTCGCGACACTGTTTAAGAGTTCGAGCAGGTAATTGTCTCCTCCGACGGCCTCAAAGTGTTTCTTTGCGCGGAGCCGGTCGGAAAGCGTGATGAGGTCGATGCCTTCGTTGCTTTCGTTCAAATCCAGCATGGCCTCGAAAATTTTACGATGACTCTCCCGGTAAAAATCTTCTGTTTTCAGTACCTCGACGGCATGGTTGATGGCGCGATTGTCGAGCAGAATCGCCGCTAAAACCGCGCGCTCCGCTTCAATATTTTGCGGGGGGAGTTTTTTTAGTGACAGATCCTGGGACGACACGGGTGCGATTGTCTCCGTTACAAGATCATTGCGTTGGATTCAAGCCACGCAATCAAGCGGCTCTGATCAAGGCACTGCGTATGACCTGAGGAAACGTCGGTGAGTTGAAGCGAGGCCGAGTCGGATTCCGCTTTTAAGAAGACAATGCTTGAAATGTTGTGTGCGGCGGCATCGCCAAGGGCCGATTCGAGAGAGGGCGGGTTTGAATAATTTTTTCGAATGACATGGCCCCCGGCGTTTCTCAGTGCTCGCGCCAGCGCGATGGCTTGCTCCCGGTCATCCGGCGTATGGGCGATCATTAAATGAGCGCCCGATGAGGCGAGCGTGTTGGAGGACGCTTTTTCCATCGCGGACTGAATCTGTTCAATATAGAGGGCGAAGCCGGTTGAGGCCGAAGGCGCGCCGAATTTTTCGAGGAGAGCGTCATAACGTCCTCCGCCGCCGAGTTCGAAACCGACCCCCTCTGAAAAGATTTCAAAAATCGTCCCCGTGTAATAATCGAAGCCCCGGACTTCGCCCAAATCGAAGATGAGATAATCGCTGTGGCCGGCGGATTTCAAAATGGCGTACACCGCTTCGAGCCGCTCAAGCCCTTTTCGGCAGACGGGGTTGTCTGTCAGCGCGGCGGCGTGTTTTAAAACGGCTTCGTCACCGAAAAGATTGAGCAGGGATAACACTTCCCGCCGCGTCTTTTCCTCGACCCCTTCCAGCTTCAGCCAGCGCTCGAGTTGAGAGGCCTCTTTTTTCGCCACAGAGTGCAGGATTTTTTTATAAAAGGCGGGTGATGATATAAACGGGGAGAGCAGGCCGCGTGTAAAGGCCATCTGTCCGAGCGTCATCCGAAAGTTCTTGAGTCCCAGGTTTTCTAAAGTTTCGATGGCCAGGGCGATCATTTCGGCGTCGCTTTCGGCGTCGGAGGGGCCGATCAGTTCCCCGCCGATTTGAAAAAGCTCCCGCTCCCGGCCCGCGTGCTCCTCCTGATGCCGGAAAACATTGGCGGAGTAGCACAGGCGAAGTGGCCGGGGATGGTCGGCTAAAAGCGTGGAAGCAATCCGGGCAATCTGCGGTGTGACATCGGGACGCAACACCATGATGCGGCCCGTGGCGCGATCTATGAATTTGTAGGCGCTGTCGAGCACTTCCTCGCCGACACCGAGGGAAAAGACATCCAGGTATTCGAAAATCGGCGGCGTGACCTCCTGATAGCCCCAGCGCGAAAAAGAAGAAAGGATTTTTTTTTCAATAAAGCGGCGATGCGAAGTCCCGTCGGGCAGGAGGGTGGCGACGCCCTTTGGAATCATCGTCTTCGGTTTGCCTGAAGGGTTCATCGGCCCGGCATCACAGTTGGAGGGAATGATTGAAGAAACAGAACGGCCGGGATTGCAAAGACATTGTCTACGCAACCCCGGAGCCGCAAACGCTTACATCTTCACTTGCTTGACCGCAATGACATGAGGAAGGCCCTGGATCTCGGCCAACACGGAGGCGTCAATCTCGACATCAATTCCGACCACGGAGATCGCCTTGCCTCCGGATTTTTCGCGGCCAAGCTGCATGCTTGAGATATTGACCTGGTTTTTCGCCAAAAGCTGACCCAAACCGCCGATGACGCCCGGTTTGTCCTCATTAAATAAATAAAGCATGGTTCCCTCGGGAATGACTTCAAGGGCCATTTGGTCGATTTGAACCAGGCGCGGCTCGCTTTTATTGAAAATTGCGCCGGTGACGGTGCGGTCTTCCCCGCCTGTTTTGACCTGAATCGACAGCAGAGAGGCGAAGTTCCCCGAATCGGAGCGCTTGACCTCATTGACCACGATGCCCCGTTCCTTGGCGATGCCGGGGGCATTGACATAATTGACCGGGACTTCCAAAGCGGGGCTCAACAAACCTTTCAAGACCGCGACGGAAATCGGGGCGGTATCCAGATCCGCCGCCTCGCCGCTGTACGTAATCGTGATCTCCTCAACGCCGCCTTCGCCGGTCTGCGCGATGAAGGAGCCAATTTTTTCCGCCAGAATAATATAGGGTTGCAGCTTCGGGAGCAGGTCGGGCGGAACGGAGGGCAGGTTGACGGCGAAGCGGGCGACGTCGTGTACCAGATAATCGACAAGTTGATTGGACACGGCGATGGCGACATTTTCCTGTGCCTCATGGGTCGAGGCTCCGAGATGCGGCGTGCAGATAAAGTTTTCCAGGGTCAATAAGGGGTGATCGGGAGCGACGGGTTCCTTTTCAAAAACGTCGAGTGCCGCGCCGCCGACCTTGCCGCTTTTGAGCCCCTCGTAAAGCGCGTCTTCGTCCACGATGCCGCCGCGTGCGCAGTTGATAATGCGCACCCCCTGCTTCATTTTCTGGATGGCCGCCGCATCAATCATGTGCTTTGTTTCGGCGGTGAGGGGCGCATGAATCGTGATGACATCCGCGCGGGCAATGAGGGTTTCAAAATCGACGACTTCGACCCCCATTTTGTTCGCCTTTTCGGGAGAAAGATAGGCATCGTAGGCGACAACATTCATCATCATGCCCTGTGCCAGTTTGGCGACGTGGCTGCCGATGGCCCCCATGCCAATGATGCCCAGGGTTTTGTTGAAAAGCTCCATGCCCATGAACTTTTTCTTTTCCCATTTCCCGGACTTCGTCGAGGCGTCGGCCTGAGGCACGCGGCGGGCCATGGCCACCATCAGTGAAAAGGCATGCTCGGCAGTGGTCACGGTGTTGCCACCGGGGGTGTTCATGACGACAACGCCCCGCTTCGTCGCGGCGGGGATATCGACGTTGTCCAGACCCGATCCGGCGCGGCCTACAACTTTCAGGTTCGACGCGGCGGCAACGACTTCCTTTGTCACCTTCGTGGCGCTCCGGATGACCAGGCCGTCATACGCCGGAATTTCGTTGATCAATTCCTCCGGAGAAAGCCCCGTTTTGACGTCCACCTTTAAACCGGCCTTCTTTAAAATTTCGACCCCCCGCTCCGCAAGGGCATCACTCACTAAAACACGCATAGTTCCTCCTGACAACCAAACCTTAATCCCGTCCCGTGAGCCGGGACGGTTTATTTTTTAAGCAGAATCTCCTGAGCCACGCCGACTCCCGTGCCCAACTTCAGCGGATAACCCATGCCCTTGAGCACCATTTCAACGGCGGCCACGGCGGTAATGGTATCAAATGTGTCGAGATCCCCCATGTTTGAAATTCTAAAAACCTTGCCTTTTAAATGATCCTGTCCGCCCGCTGCGGTGATGCCGTATTTTAAGCGGAGGTTTTTGTAGATTTCCTGGCCATCATAGCCTTCGGGAACTGAAATCGCGGTCACCGAAACACTGGGACATTCTTTTGGAAAGGAGGCTAATCCGATTTCAGTCATCGCTTCCCTTAAAGCCCTGGCCATTAAAGCCCGCCGCGAAAAAATATTTTCCAGCCCTTCTTCCTTCATCATTTTTAAGGACTGCTCCAAACCGACAATGAGGGAAACCGCGGCGGTGTAAGCCGTTTGGTTTTTCCGGATGGCGTCCCGCTCCTTTTTAAAATCAAAATAAAACCTGGCGTTATTGACTTTTTCCGCCTGCCGCCAGCCTTTTTCGGAAACGGAAACAAAGGCCAGTCCCGGCGGAAGCGCCAAAGCCTTTTGGGAACCGCTGACCACGACGTCCAAACCCCAGGCGTCCATTTGCACGTCAAAAACGCCCAACGCGGAAATGGCATCCACAACCATCAGGCAGTTGTCATAACCGCGCACGATTTCGGCGACTTCCTTGACCGGGTGCGCTACACCCGTCGAGGTTTCCGAGGCCTGAATGAAGACGGCTTTGATCGAGGGATCTTTTTCGAGGGCGGCGGCGACATCGGCTGGGTTCACCGCGCAGCCCCACTCCACCTTGATTTCCTCGGTTTCAACACCGTAGCTCTTGCAAATTTTTCCCCAGCGCTCTCCGAATTTCCCACCATTGATATAAAGTGCTTTATCGCCCGGAGACAGAAAATTCGAGACGGATCCCTCCATGCCCCCTGTTCCCGTTGAAGCAATGATCAGTACATCGTTTTGGGTCTGGAACAGCCACTTCAGGTCTTCTTTCACCCGTTTTAAGAGTTCGACGAATTCCGGGGCGCGGTGGTGTAGGATGGGCTGCGCCATGGATAAAAGCACTTCCGGGGAAATCGCTGTCGGACCGGGGGCCAAGAGGTATTTCTTCACGTTGTTTTTCTCCTTACTTATGTCTTGCGTAATCGTTGAGTCGGAATCACAGTTTAAAGGTTTCGCAAAGGAGCGAACCCTAGCACAGGGTCTGAAAAATTGTCAAGAATTTCGATGTAAAGCGCTTTGGATTCGCATCCTTTTTTCAAAGCTTCGGAACGGTTTACAATACTAAAGGAAGTAGCGTAGAGTAATCATATATTTTGAGGTCAGTCACATGCTTTCACGCTTGATTTTTCTTTTTATCGCCATCCCCCTCATTGAAATGATGTTGCTGATCAAGATGGGCGATGCCATCGGGTTTTGGCCCACGATTTTAATCCAGGTCGGCACGGGGGCATTGGGCGCGACGTTGTCCCGTTTTCAGGGGCTTTTGGTCTGGCACAAAATTGCGCGGGAAATGCAGTCTGGACGGATTCCGACGGAGGAAATGATCAACGGCCTGCTTATTTTCGCGGCGGGCATTGTTTTGTTGACGCCGGGGCTTTTGACCGATGCGGCGGGTTTCGCCATGCTAATTCCCTTTACTCGTAATATTTTCAAGGCCTGGGCACGCAGACAGTTTGAAAAGAATATTGTCGGGGGAGGCAGTGCTCACCGCCGCTCGGACCACATTGATATTGACATCCTTCCCTGACACAGATCTCGATGTAAAACACAAGACCGTACCTTGACAATCCAAAGGGCTTGCCATAAAATCCGCGCACAGTTTTGGCACGACCACCTTTCACTTTAACCGGCTCGCACGATCGATACATGCGGCAGGCGCTTGAGGCGGCTGAGAAGGCCTTTTTAGAAGGGGAAGTGCCCGTCGGTGCCGTGCTGGTTTGCGATGAGACCCTCTCCTTCACGGCGCATAATTTAAGGGAGTCCCGGAAGGACCCGACGGCGCATGCCGAAATACTTGTGCTTCAAGAGGGCGCTCGAAAGTTGGGCCGGTGGCGCCTGGGTGGGACGTTGTACAGCACCTTGGAGCCTTGTGTGATGTGCGCGGGCGCGCTTGTGCAGGCCCGGATTGATCGCCTTGTTTACGGCGCGTCCGATCCAAAGGCGGGGGGGTGCGGGTCGGTGGTTGATGTTGTGCGTGATTTGCGGTTTAATCACAGGATTGAAGTAAGGGGGGGGCTGTTTTCTGAGGCCTCCACGAAGTTATTACAGGCTTTTTTCAAGCATTTGAGATAGAGGCGGTTTTTTAGGGAGATATTTTGGGAGAGATGGCCGAGCTCGGTTGAAGGCGCCTGACTCGAAATCAGGTGTGGGGGTGACTCCACCGGGGGTTCGAATCCCTCTCTCTCCGCCAAGCGTGTGTTGTTGGGAATTGTTGTTTGAAATAAAAAAGTGGCAGTTTTGGAGAGGTGTCCGAGCGGCTGAAGGAGCACGATTGGAAATCGTGTAGGCGGTCAAAAGCTGCCTCGGGGGTTCAAATCCCCCTCTCTCCGCCAAAGTAGAAAGTGAACCGGTTTTTGAACATGATCTGTTTTTTGGAGGGTCCGGGCCCTGTGCAACAGGATCTTATGAACCCCGTCAGGTCCGGAAGGAAGCAGCGGTAAGTAGGCGCTCTTGTGTGCCGCAGGTTTACCTGGGCTCTCCACCAAGCAGATCATGACAACATTTACATTCTTTTGTTCGCCACGCCTGTATTGATGCGACCCACGATAAGGACGGAAGGAAATAGCAGCGGGCTCATGGATTACCAGGTCTCCGCACGAAAATGGCGGCCGCAAACTTTTGACGAAGTGATCGGCCAGGAACATGTCACGACCTCGCTCACCAACGCCATTCGTCTCGATAAAATCGCCCAGGCCTATCTTTTCTCCGGGATTCGAGGCGTCGGAAAAACGTCGCTTGCCCGCATTTTAGCCAAAGGGGTCAACTGCAAGCGGGCGGGGGATACCATCCCCTGTAACCAGTGCGAACTCTGCGAAGAGATTACCGAGGGCCGTTTTGTCGATGTGGTTGAAATCGACGGGGCGTCCAATACGGGCGTGGACGATGTTCGGGAGCTTCGCGAAAATGTAAAATATCTCCCCTTGCGTGGACAATACAAGGTGTACATCATTGACGAAGTCCACATGCTCTCCAACGCCGCTTTCAACGCGCTCTTGAAGACGCTCGAAGAGCCGCCGCCGCATCTCATTTTTATTCTGGCCACGACGGAGTCGCATAAAATCCCCGGCACCATCCTTTCCCGCTGTCAGCATTTCGCCTTCCGGCGGATGACGGCCTCCGAAATTGTGACGCAACTCCGTCTTGTGATTGATGAAAAGCAGGTCCAATTTACAACGCGGGGTTTAAACCTGATCGCGCGGGTCGCCGAAGGCAGTATGCGGGATGCTTTAAGCCTGCTTGATCAGGCCATTTCCTTCGGCGGTGAATCCGTTACAGATGATGATCTGTTCATGCTCCTGGGGAGAATGGACGGTATCACCTTTCATCGTTTGGTTGAGGCCATACACAAAAAGGACGCCGCCGCCGCGCTCGCCGTCGCCAGGGACATCACGGATCAAGGGTGTGATTTGCGGCAATTTCTTACCGACTGGCTGGAGCATCTGCGCAATCTCGTTGTTGCCCAAAATGTGTCAGACACCGGTCTTTGGGTGGCCCTCTCCAGCGACGAAATCGAAGTCATTCAAAAGGAGGCGGCCCTTTTTTCTCTCGAAGCCATGCAGCGGCTGTTCACCCTTTTTGCCAAACTGCTTTCGGAGATCCGAAACGCTCCGCAGCCGAATCTGCTTTTTGAAGTCGCCCTGATGAAAGCGATGCTGCTTGCCGACACCCAATCCATTGAGCGCGTGATTGAAAAGCTGGATCGACTTTCCGCGGGACAGCCCGACACGCCGGAAAATGCCGGGAAGACGGCACATCCCTCTACTCAAAAACCAGGCCCTACGGCGGAGCCCCCTGCAAAGACGCCGGAAACAACACGGGCGCAACATTCACAGAAAACCGACGCGTCTGTGTCAAAAGAAGCGGAGCCCGACTCGACGGCGGCCCTTCCCATGAATCAAAGCGGCTGGACGGCCTTTATCAAACAGATCAAACAGGAACGGCCCAATGTTGCTTCCTACCTTGAGCAGGGGATGCTGGATCATTTCGATGAGAAGGAAATCCAGGTCGCGTTTTCAAAAAACAACGCGTTTCTAATCCCTTTAATTCAAAAGCAGGACACGCAAACATGGCTGCGTGATTTGCTGAAGACACATTTTAAGACGCGTATTCAACTCGTGCTTGTCGAAAAAGAGACGAAACAGACCCCCAGGGCCGGATCCGAAAAAAGAAATCCATTGCCTGAAGCAACAACAGAAGCCGCATCGGGCGTGCAGCACCCCCTGATTCAGGAAGCGCTCAAGGTCATGGGCGGGTCGATTGTCGAAACAAAACGCGTGATGGATGAGGAATAAGCCAAAACAGAAGATTATTTTTACAGACAAAAGGAGAAATGATGGCGGGGAAAAAAATGTTTGGCGGGATCATGAAACAAGCGCAGGAACTTCAACAACGCATGGCCAAGATGCAGGAAGAGGCGGCGGAAAAAACACTTGAGGCCTCTTCGGGCGGCGGCATGGTTACGGTGGTGATCAACGGGCGTCAGCAGGTGCTTTCACTGAAAATCGACCCGGAGGTCGTCAACCCGGACGATATCGAGATGTTGCAGGATCTCGTGATCGCGGCGGTGAATGAAGGGGTTCGCAAAACACAGGAAGCGATGGCCGAGGAAATGAAAGGGATGACCGGCGGCATGAATATTCCCGGTTTGTTCGGCACATGAGTCAGCAGGGCGTCTTTAACCATCTCATCGAGCAACTCATGGCGTTGCCGGGTGTCGGGCGGAAATCCGCCCAGCGTCTTGCCTTTTTTATCCTCAAAATGGAAACAGAGGCGGCGAAGAACATTGGCCGGGCCATTATTGACGTGAAGGACAAGCTGGCCTTCTGTAAAATCTGTAACAACATCACCGAGCATGAAATCTGCGCCATTTGCAAGAACCCTAAAAGGGACACGCAAAAGGTGCTCGTCATTGAGGAGCCGAGCACCCTGCACCTTATCGAACGGACGGGGGAGTACCGGGGGCTTTATCACATTTTACTCGGCGCGCTGGCGCCGCTGCCGGGGAATAAGACCGTCCCGTCTTCGATTCAAAACCTTGTTGAACGTTTAGAAAAAGGCGGTGTGACGGAAGTCATTATCGCCACCAATCCGACCATTGAAGGGGAGGCCACCGCCATTTACCTGACCCGCCTCATCCAACCCCTGGGCGTGAAAGTCAGCCGCATTGCCTTCGGCATCCCCGTCGGCATCGACTTGGAATACGCCGACGAAGTCAGCCTCGTCAAGTCCCTGCAAGGCCGACGGGAAATCGAAAAACTCTCTTAAATTTAGGCGCTTACGCGGCAGT
>JBHHXB010000066.1:0-12140 GCA_046756825.1 Nitrospiria bacterium
CCTTACTGAATCCCGGACAGAAACTGATCCATCACCCACCCCTGCAGGCCTTTCGGCGTGAGAATTTCGACCCATTTTTTTTCTTGTTTTAGAACCTGAACATAAGCCCCGCGGGGAAGACGCTCAACCAGGCGCGACGAGGCCGAGGCCTCACTCCGGATATTCAGGATGTCCGCCGTCGTGGTTTTGTATTTTTTTCGGGCCGCTTCGGAAAAAGGGCTGTTGAGGACGAGCTGGCGAAAGGGATCTTCCTCGAGGGTGATTTCTTTGGGCCGAAGGATGATTTTCAGGGTCATGTCGTTCAGGAGTCGCGGGTTTTGAATGAATGCCGGAACGGTTCGGAAGGGATTGCCGGGCAGGCGCAATGTCTTCTCAAAAAAGCCGTTTTCGCTTCCCTCGAATAAGGCATAGCGTTTTTTGCCCATTTCGAGCTGCACGGATTCGAGATCTCTGAATGTCGGGTTTTGAAGAAAGGTCGCAAAATAAAAACGGTTTCCACCGGCGGGCCGCATTTGCGCAAGATGACGCGATGGGATCGGAATACGGGGACGCCCGTCAAGATGCACGACGGCGGTGTCGATGTCCTGATCCAACTTCCCGGTGAGTTTAAACGCGGCTTCAATGGACTGCAGTTGATGGGTCTCGATGTGCCTGTCGGTGTCCGCGAGAGATTCTCTGGCCTGCTTCAAGTCCTCCTGGAGTTTGACGATGTCCGTCACATAGTTTTTGATTTGCGCTTGAAGGCGCGCGGCGTTCTCCTCTAATGCGACGATCGTGCTTGTTTTTTCAATGAGGGCTTGTCTCTGCGTGTCTTTTCTTGTCGAAACAAGCGTGCCGGCAACGAAAAGGCAGAGCAGGGCGGCCCAGCCGCGCGCCGTGATGCGCATGTAAAACGGGGCATTGCTGTCTGTCCAACGGTCTCCGCCGAAGGCCAGGGCGGATTCTCCAATAGTTTTTCCGCTAAAAGATAAAAGCATGGCCAACAGGGTGAATAGGCCGATGGCGGTGTCTATTCCGCTCATGTGTGACTCCTTTTATAAAAATAAGAATAAAAACAATAATATGACGGCACGATGAGACGATATCGGTGGATAGTAACCAACAGCATCCAAAAATTCAATGTCTTCAAAACGGTTTAAATGATGACTGCGAATACGCAGGTGAAGAAATGGATTACAGGAAGGTTTTGGTTTAGATGACCATGCGTTGTCGTCAGAAATTGTGGACAGGAAGAAGCGATGGCTTTGATGGACGGAGTTTCATCGGAAGTAAAAAAGGAATGCCCAGTTGCTTCAAATGAAGGGAGGGTTATCCCGCCTTAACGACTTTTCCGGAGCGGATACAGCGGGTGCAGACGCGGATTTTCTTGATGGTTTTTCCAATGACGGCGCGAACATGCTGAAGGTTTGGATGAAAGACACGCTTGGTTTTGTTATGCGCATGACTCACGTTGTTGCCGACTTGACGCCGTTTTCCACAAAGGTCACAGATTCTGGCCATTCTCTACTCCCACATTGATTCAAAAAAGGAAGACATGCTATCATGCCGCCGGATTCTTGGCAAGAAAAATTTGAATGCAGGCCAATTTGCGGATGACTTGCGTCTCTCTCCCTTCGTCTAAAAAAAATCATTCCACCATCATTCAAAACCCGAAGCGGGCCACGCCCTTCCGATGACGCCCACCTTCCCATGGCAGACCGCTGTGCAGTACCTCAAAGGCGTGGGCCCGAAGCGGGCGTTCTTTTTGAGCAAACTGAACATCCACACGTTGGAGGACCTGCTTTATTTTATCCCCTTTCGTTATGAAGACCGCGCTGAAATCAAAAAAATCAGCCAGCTTGAATCCGGGAAAGTCGAAACCCTCGCGGGCGAAGTGATGGCCGTCAGCCTGAACGAAACGCCCCGGAAACGCATGAAGATTGTGGAAATCGCGGTTTCGGATCAATCCGGGGTCATAAAGGCCAAGTGGTTCAATCAGCAATTTTTAAAAACCTATTTTAAACGCGGGGATCGAGTCATGCTCTCCGGGCGCGTCAAAGAGAATTTTTATGGCGGACGTTCCCTGGAAATGGAAAACCCGGTTTATGAGCGTGTGGGCGAATCTGAAACACAGCTTCACATGGATCGCATCGTGCCGGTTTATCACGAAACCAAGGGCCTGACGAGTAAGCAGATCCGCATCCTGATGAAGCGGGTTTTGGAGCAATATGCCGCTCAGATTCCTGAGCTGCTTCCCGTCGGTCTGATCGAGAAATATCGCATGCCGTCTCTATCCGCCGCCATTGCCCAAATTCACTTTCCAGAGAAAGAGACGCCACTTCATTTGTTAAATGACGGCAAAAGCCCCGCGCATCGTCGTCTGATATTCGATGAGTTGTATCTGTTGCAAACGGGATTGGCCCTTCGTAAAAAGGGCCGGCGGGACCGGGTTTCGGGTATTCAGTTTCAGGTCGATAAAGCCCATCAGCAGCCGCTGAGAGCCTTGCTCCCGTTTCGTCTCACGTCCGCGCAGGAGCGGGTCATCGCCGAGATCAACAGGGACATGTCTCAGGCCACTGTGATGAATCGTCTGCTTCAGGGCGATGTTGGCTCCGGCAAAACCCTGGTCGCCCTCATGTCCGTATTGACGGCCGTGGAAAACGGGTACCAATGCGCGCTCATGGCCCCGACGGAAATCCTCGCCGTGCAGCATTATCTATCCCTCAAGCATTATCTTGAAGCACTCGATAAAACCATTGTGTTGTTGACAAGCGAGATGAAGAAAAAAGAAAAAGACGCCGCGTTGGCGCGCATCGCCGAGGGCGCTTGTGATCTCGTAATCGGGACACACGCTCTCATCCAGAAAGGGGTTGAATTTAAAGAATTGGGTCTTGCGGTCGTGGACGAGCAGCATAAGTTCGGCGTACTGCAGCGCGCGACGCTGGCGCAAAAGGGCCGTCAGCCGGATCTTTTGATTATGACGGCCACACCCATCCCCCGCACGCTGGGTCTGACCTTGTACGGCGATTTGAATATCTCTGTCATTGATGAACTGCCGCCGGGCCGCTCTCCCATCCAGACCCGGCTCTTTTACGGCAAACAGCGGGAGCGGGCCTACGGCTTTATTCGGCGGGAAATTCAAAAAGGGCGGCAGGCCTTTGTGGTGTGTCCGCTGGTGGAGGAGTCGGAAAAACTGGATTTGAAGGCCGCAATGGATCTGCACGTCGATTTTCAGGAAAGCATTTTCCCCGAGCTTAACGTCGGGCTATTGCATGGCAGAATGAAGCGGGAAGAAAAGGAATTCGTCATGGCGCAATTTAAGGCCGGTGAGATCGACCTGCTCGTGGCGACGACCGTCGTCGAGGTTGGTATCGACATTCCCAACGCGACGGTGATGGCCATCGAGCACGCCGAGCGTTTCGGCCTGGCACAGCTGCATCAGCTTCGGGGGCGCGTGGGCCGAGGCCGGGAGCAGTCGCATTGTCTGATGATTGCGGAATATCCCATTTCAAAAGAGGGAAAGCGGCGGCTTCAAGCCATGGTCGCGACGACGGACGGCTTTAAAATCTCCGAGGAAGATTTGGCGATTCGCGGCCCCGGTGAGTTTTTCGGGACGCAGCAGTCCGGTCTCCCGGCGCTTCGTATTGCAAACCTGATACGGGATGCGAAAATTCTAGAGGCCGCGCGGGAAGAGGCCTTCGCGTGGGTGGCCGGGCACCCGAACCTCGACGACGCGGAAAGCCGTCCGATTCGCGCTTTCCTTGAAAGAAAGTGGCGCGGCAAGCTAGAATGGCTCTCCACCGCTTAATGAAATACGAATTGAAAAAGCGGGTTTTGTCCCTGGCCCGCTGGAGTTAGAGGAGTACGTTAGAATTGCCGCTTTCTTTTAATCAGCTTAAGAGCGAATTTCAGACAGTGTTTGATCGGATTACTGCGCAAACCACCTGGAAAGAGGACCTGGGCCGGGGCGTGAAAACCCTGTTGAGCGGCGGCACTTTTTTTGTCGATCAATCGCTTTCGGAAATCGAGACGCTTCGTCTGCGCCGTCAACTTGAAGAGGTGGAGAAACGTTTGTTTCTCGCCTATCAGTCCCTTGGGAAGCGATGCATGGATCATTGGGTTCGCCAGCAAACGCTGGATGAAAAGGAAAGAGTCAAGGCCTGCGAGCAGATTACGGCCATCCTCGCCGAAAAAGAAAAACTCCTGGATCAAATCACGGCGGCGAAAAATCCCGTCACACCGGAGGCGGCTTCGCCATCCGAGTCCGTCCCTGAATAAACAATGACTCGTTTTGCAGCGATTGATATGGGGACCAATACTTTACGGCTTCTCATTGCCGAACATGCGTCTTCGGCGAATTTCAAGACGGTTTACACCGAAAATCGAATCACGCGGCTTGGGGAAGGTTTTGCAACACAAAAGCGGATCAGGCCCGCCGCAATCACGCGTACGCTTTCGGCCTTAAAACACTTTAAAGCGATTTTGAGAAGAGAGGCGGCGGAATCGACCCTCGTCTTTGGCACCAGTGCTGTGCGCGAGGCGGAAAATAAAGACGTGTTTGTTGAAACGGTGCGTGAGGAAACGGGATTCAATATTGAAGTCCTCTCCGGTGAGGCGGAGGCCCGGTATGCCCTGACGGGAGCACATCTCATTTTTAAAGACCGGGAGAATGGGGATTTGCCACTGGCCTTGATTGACATCGGCGGCGGCTCCACGGAATTGATTGTTTCCGAAGATGACAAGCCCCCCGTTTTGATGAGTTTAGCCCTGGGCGCGGTCACGCTCACGGAAAAATTTCTTCACGCCGATCCGCCGACACCGGTGCAAATACGCGCTCTTCAAGATGAGGTGGATCGGAGGCTTCGGCCTGCCGCTGCGTATTTTCCCAAACGGGGCGTGCTCGTGGGCACAGCGGGCACGGTGACAACATTAGCCGCGATTGAGCAGCGCCTGACCCGTTACGACCCTGAAAAAATCAACCGTTATTGTCTTAAAAAAGATGTCATCCGCCAATGGCTGAAGCTGTTTTCCGAAAAACCGGTTGCGGCGTGGCAAAATCTGGCGGGGCTTGAAAAGGGCCGTGAAACCATCCTGTGCGCGGGTGTTTTAATCCTGTGCTGTGTTATGGATATTTTGGGGTACGATGAACTACAGGTATCGGACTATGGCCTCCGCGAAGGGATTTTGATGGACCGTTTGATCAACCCACTGCATGAGGGTGAGCGATGACGCCCCAACAATGTCTTGCAAAAGTGACTGCAATCACACAGTTGACGCATGATGTGAAAGAGATTGCGCTTGAGATGATCGACCCCCCGCGTCTGGTTTTTCAGGCAGGGCAATATATCGCGATCGAAATCACAGAGATGAAGGACGGACGGCCCCGGCAAAACAACCGTCCGTATTCGATTGCCTCGCCTCCGGAGGAGGACAGCGTGATCAAACTGTGCGTCAATCTGGTTGCGGGAGGGCCGGGATCCACTTATCTTCACGGTCTTCGGATCGGCGAAGAAGTGCCGTTTCTGTACCCTTTCGGATACTTTACGATCAAGCGCGACGCCCCCGCGTTTCTATTCGTGGCGACGGGGACGGGGATTGCGCCGGTTTACGCCATGATCCTCCATTTGCTGAACCGGGGCAGCCAACGGCCCATGACGCTATACTGGGGGCTTCGAAGCGAACGGGATTTATACTATCAGGAGGCCTTCGCCATATTGTCAAAACAGCATCCTTTTTTTCGCTGTGTCACCACCCTATCCCAACCTGCCCCGGATTGGCCGGGGGCGAGAGGCAGGGTCACGGCACATCTTGCCGGAGTGGTTGAGGAGACAACCGGTCTTGAGGCCTATCTTTGCGGGAACATGGCGATGATCCGCGAAGTGCGGACCATGCTCCTTGAGCAGGGTATGGACAAGAAAGCGATCCACTTTGAAAAATTTTATTGATGATCCCGCATTTTTCTCTTTTGATACCATCGTTCCTTGGGGCACACTGTTATTTCAACTTGATTTCCATAGGGCCTCGGGGTAGACTGCAGGGCTGATTTCTATAGGATAGCCTGCCCCGATCGTCTTTGATGCAGAGAGGTTTGTACATGAAACCATTATTTTTTATAAAATGCCTCGCCAGTAGATTCCTTTTGGCGGTCGTCGTCTTTTTTTTCGTGCTGTCTCCCCTTCCTCCCGCGAATGCCGCTGATCCAACCGCTGCTGAAATTGAACAGTTTGTGCGTGCCAGAATTGACATGGGAGAAAATATGGGGAATTTTTTCCGAAACCGCAGACCCCCGCAGTTCGGCCCCGACGGAGGTCCTTCGATGGAGGAACTCCGAAAGCTGGAAGCGGAAATCAACGCCTTTATTTCGAAAATCTTGTCGAAGTACGACCTGACCATCGAACAGTATCAATCGAGAAGTCCCGATGTCTTCGCGGATCAGGCTGGCGTGAATCAATTTCTGGATGCCAACCCGGATTTAAAAAAACGGTATGAAGCCCTGCCTCAAAGTCCGATGCGTAGAAGAGGCCCGCACTAAGCGCTCCCGATGAAGAAGAAAAGAATTGCGGTTACGGGCGGTGCGGGTTTTTTGGGCTCTCATTTATGCGAACGCCTTTTGAATGAGGGTCGCGAAGTGCTCTGCATCGACAATTACTACACCGGCAGCAAGCGTAATATCGTCCATTTAATGGATAACCCTTATTTCGAGCTGCTCCGGCACGATGTCTGTTTTCCGCTTTATGTCGAAGTGGATGAGATTTACAATCTCGCTTGCCCGGCTTCTCCCGTGCATTATCAGAACGATCCGGTGCAGACGACGAAAACCTCCGTCCACGGCGCGATCAACATGCTGGGGCTTGCCAAACGTCTGAAAATAAAGATTTTTCAGGCCTCCACCTCCGAGGTGTACGGCGATCCCTTAATGCATCCACAAACGGAATCGTATTGGGGCAATGTGAACTGCACGGGTGTCCGTTCGTGCTATGACGAGGGGAAGCGCTGCGCCGAAACCCTCTTTTTTGATTACTATCGCCAGCACAGGCTTCAAATTAAAGTGGCGCGTATTTTCAACACCTATGGGCCGAGAATGTACCAAAACGACGGCAGGGTGGTTTCCAATTTTATTGTGCAGGCGCTTCAAAACAAGCCCATTACCATTTACGGTGATGGAAAACAGACGCGGTCGTTTTGCTTCGTCTCCGATTTGATCGAGGCTTTTATTCGCGTGATGGACGCTCCCGCTGATTTTACCGGCCCGGTCAACCTCGGCAATCCGAATGAGTGTAATATGATTGACTTGGCGGAAAAAATCATCGCCTTGACCGGCTCCCGGTCCGAGCTTGTTTTTAAGCCGCTCCCGAGCGACGATCCGGTGAGACGGCGGCCGGATATCTCGCTCGCAAAAAAAGAATTGGGCTGGACGCCCGCTGTTTCTCTTGAAGAAGGACTTGTGAAAACAATTGATTATTTTAAGGAAGAAATGAGCACGCCCCCGTCATAGAACATTTCCCCGGAAGATCAATTTTCTTGCTTCAAAATATGTTGTTTATCGGATTACAAAGACATACCACGCTGGATCCTGGAGTGCCCTGCATTCATCCACAAAGAAGATGAACACCATAAATTCCGAAAAGAAAAAACGGGATAGTCTCAAAACGATTTTGGTGACGGGCGGCGCGGGTTTTATCGGCGCGAATTTTGTCCGCCATGTTCTGCGGACAAGCGCATGCCGGGTTGTGAACCTCGACAAACTCACCTATGCGGGTAATCCGGAGAATCTGGCGGGGCTGCAATCCGACCCGCGTCACCTTTTTGTGCAGGGTGATATTGGGGATCGCGAACAACTGTCGCAGCTGCTCGCGCGCTTCAAGCCTGGTGCCATCGTCAATTTCGCCGCGGAAAGTCATGTGGACCGCTCCATTCATGGCCCCAAGGCCTTCATTCAAACGAATGTCGTCGGCACCTTTCATCTGCTCGAATCCATACGGGCGTACTGGTCGAAGCTGGACGAAGCCTCTCAAGAAGAATTTCGTTTTCTGCATGTTTCCACCGATGAGGTCTACGGTTCGCTGCGCCCGAGCGATTCCGCCTTTACAGAGCAATCGCCTTATGTGCCCAACAGCCCCTACGCCGCTTCGAAGGCCTCCTCCGATCACTGGGTGCGGGCTTATCATCATACCTACGGCCTGTCTGTGTTGACGACCAATTGCTCCAACAATTACGGCCCCTATCAATTCCCGGAAAAATTTATTCCCCTGTTGATCGTGAATGCCCTAAAGGGAAAAGATCTTCCGTTGTACGGCGACGGCGAAAACATCCGGGACTGGCTCTATGTGGGGGATCATTGCCGCGCCGTGCAAACCGTACTGGAGAAGGGACGGGTCGGCGAGGTCTACAATATCGGAGGAAGCAGCGAGAAAACCAATATTGAAATTGCCAGGGAAGTCTGTGCCGTATTGGACGAACTCGCACCGGATCCCGACGGACAGCCGCATGAGGAACGTATCGTCTTCGTGAAAGACCGTCCGGGACACGACCGCCGCTACGCCATTGACGCATCGAAAATCAAAACAGAATTGGGGTGGACGCCCGAGGAATCCTTTGAAACCGGACTTCGGAAAACCGTGCAGTGGTATTTGGCGCACCCGGATTGGGTCGAACACGTGACCACGGGCAGCTACCAGCAGTGGATCTCGAAAAATTACGGAGCGCGGGTGTGAGGAGGAAGGGGATTATCCTGGCCGGCGGCTCCGGCACGCGTCTTTATCCGGTGACCCAGGCCGTCTCCAAGCAACTTCTGCCGGTTTACGACAAGCCGATGATCTATTATCCCTTGACCACGCTGATGCTGGCAGGGGTGCGAGACGTGCTCGTGATTTCAACGCCGGAGGACACGCCGAGGTTTGAACGGCTCCTGAACGACGGTAGTCAATGGGGAATAAATATCCAATACGCCGTACAGCCTTCCCCGGACGGCCTGGCCCAGGCCTTCATCATAGGCAGGCATTTTGTGGGAGACAATCCCAGCGTTCTGGTTTTGGGCGACAATATCTTTCACGGTCATGAACTCTCCCACATGCTTGTCCGCGCGGCTGATCAAAAAGAAGGGGCGACAATCTTCGCCTATCCCGTTCACGATCCGGAGCGCTACGGCGTGGTCGAATTCGACGGCGAGGGCCGAGCGGTTCGCTTAGAGGAAAAACCTGAAAAGCCCCGGTCGAACTATGCGGTGACCGGGATTTACTTTTACGACAATCAAATCCTCGACATCGCATCGAATATTTCCGTTTCAAAAAGGGGGGAGCTGGAAATTACCGATGTGAATCGCCGATATCTGGAGACGGGACAGTTGTCGGTCATGCGCATGGGACGGGGGCTCGCGTGGCTGGATACGGGGACGCACGAAACTTTGCTGGAGGCCTCCCAGTTCGTCGAAATACTGGAGCGGCGTCAGGGACTTAAAATCGCCTGCCCCGAAGAGATCGCCTGGCGTATGGGCTATATAGATGATGCGCAATTGGAAAAACTGGCCCGGCCGCTGAAAAAAAGCAGCTATGGTTGCTACTTGTTCAAAATCCTTTCCCAGGGTGCTCCGCGATGAAGGTCCGGCCTACCCGCATACCCGACGTTTTGATGATTGAATCTGCTGTTTTCGGGGATGCCCGCGGTTTTTTCTTTGAAAGCTTTCATCAAGCGCGGTTCAACGCGGCGATCGGAAGGGACGTCGCTTTTGTCCAGGATAATCACTCCCGGTCAAAAAAAAATGTCCTCCGCGGACTTCACTATCAGGTCAGGCAGGCGCAGGGGAAGCTGGTTCGCGTCATTTTGGGGGAAGTCTACGACGTGGCTGTCGATCTTCGCAGGTCGTCGCCCACGTTTGGGCAGTGGGTCGGGGAGGTGCTCTCGGCGGAAAACAAGAAACAGCTCTGGATGCCGCCTGGTTTCGCCCACGGCTTCCTTGTACTCAGCGACCACGCCGAGTTTATTTATAAGACGACGGATTATTACGCCCCGGAGCACGAGCGCTGCATCATTTGGGATGACCCCGATTTGAACATTTCATGGCCTTTGGAGCTGAGGCCGGGGTTGTCGTCGAAAGATAAAAAAGGCATGGCGTTTAAAGATGCGGAGGTTTTTGATTGACGCGGGAAGCTCCGGTTATTCTGCTCACTGGAAAAAACGGGCAGGTGGGCTGGGAATTACAGCGTGCCTTGATGGGCTTGGGAAAAGTAGCGGCCGTGGACATTGCGGCCATGGATTTGACAGACCCCGATGCCATCATTAAAATGCTCCGTCAGGTCAAGCCGGATGTCGTGATTAACGCTGCTGCGTATACTGCGGTAGATCAGGCGGAGCAGGATGCGGATCGCGCCATGCGGATCAACGGTCTGGCTCCGGGGATACTGGCCGAGGAAAGCAAACGTTTGGGCGCGTTTCTGATTCACTACTCCACGGACTATGTTTTTGACGGGGCAAAAAGAGGGGCTTATGATGAAACGGATACGCCCAATCCAATCAATGTCTACGGCAAAACCAAACTAAAGGGCGAACAAGCCGTGCGATCGGCCGGAGGGGATCATCTGGTTTTGCGTACTTCCTGGGTGTATGCGGGCCGGGGTCGTAATTTCTTGCTGACGATGCTCCGTTTGATGCGGGAAAAAGAGGTTCTGCGGGTGGTGGATGACCAGGAAGGTGCGCCGACCTGGGCCCGACTAATTGCGGAAACGACAGTACACTTGCTCGGGCAATCTCTGACTGAAAGGAAAAAAGGAATCTTCCAATCCGGCCTCTACCATCTGACGGCGGCTGGCTCGACAAGCTGGTGCGGCTTTGCGGAGAAAATTTGGGAATTTGTCCGAAAAACAATGGCCGAAGAACTTCAAATTCAAAAGATCGAAGCCGTGTCCACCGAAACCTATCCGACCCCTGCGAAACGCCCGATGAATTCCAGGCTGGCTCTGGAGAAACTGGAGCAGCGTTATCGCCTTGTGATGCCCGCCTGGGATGAGGCATTGGCGCTTTGCATGGAGGACATCCGGTGAATCCGCACGCCGCGCTTTCCACCAGTCCAGCCCAAATGATCCGAAGCCTCGTGCAAAACCGCCAGCTCATATGGCAAATGACCAAGAGAGACGTGGTTGGGCGCTACAAGGGTTCGATTTTGGGTTTGGCCTGGTCTTTTTTTAATCCGTTGATTATGCTGACCGTTTACACTTTTGTTTTTAGTGTGGCCTTCAAGGCGCGCTGGCAAACCGGCTCGGACAGCAAAACGGAATTCGCCCTGGCCCTTTTTGTCGGCATGATCGTACATGGGGTGCTGGCGGAGTGCGTGAACCGTGCGCCCGGTTTGATTCTGGGGAATGTCAGTTATGTGAAAAAGGTAGTCTTCCCCTTGGAGATTCTGCCCTTGATTGCCATGGGCGCGACGCTTTTTCATACCTTGATGAGTCTCTCTGTTTGGGCCTTGTTTTTTCTTCTGGTGAATCACGCATTGAACTGGACAGTGATCTTTTCTCCCCTGATTTTCATTCCGCTCATATTGTTCAGCCTTGGGCTTGCATGGTTTTTGGCTTCTCTCGGCGTGTTTTTACGGGACGTGGGCCAGATTACTGTGGTGCTGACGACAATTCTTCTTTTCATGTCTCCGGTGTTTTATCCCATATCAAACCTGCCGGTACCCTATCAAAAAATACTGTATGCCAATCCGCTTACGTTTATCATCGAACAGTCGCGGGCGGTGCTCATGTGGGGGAAGCTGCCGAATTTCCCCGGATTGATTTTAGCGCTCGCTATCAGTTGTATCGTGGCGTGGCTGGGTTTCGCCTGGTTTCAGAAAACACGCAAGGGGTTTGCCGATGTCCTCTGAGCGTAACGGCGCGGCATCGGATGATGTCGCGATCCGGCTTGACGGCGTCAGCAAATGCTACCAGATTTATGAGCAGCCCCACCATCGCTTGTTGCAGGGGATTTTTCGCGGCCGACGGCAATATTTTAAGGAGTTTTGGGCGCTTAAAGAGATCTCTTTTGAAGTTAAAAAAGGGGAGACGGTGGGCATTATCGGCCGAAACGGTTCCGGGAAATCCACCCTTCTGCAGATTATCTGCGGGACGTTGACGCCGACATCCGGTACTGTCGAGACCCACGGACGCGTAGCCGCGCTTTTGGAG
>JBHHXB010000067.1:0-11942 GCA_046756825.1 Nitrospiria bacterium
AGAACAATGACCCGACAAAAAGTGACCAAAGCCGTCATTCCCGCAGCAGGACTCGGAACCCGTTTTTTACCGGTGACCAAGGCATCCCCGAAAGAGATGCTGCCGCTGGTGGACAAACCACTGATTCAATACGTCGTCGAAGAAGCCGTTTCCGCGGGCATTCGTCAGATTATCATCATTACGGGTCGCGGAAAACGGGCGATTGAGGATCATTTTGACATCTCTTTCGAACTGGAAGAAACCCTGAAGCAAACCGGGAAAGACCATCATATCCCGGCCTTGCGGGAAATTTCCGACATGGCCGATTTTTGCTATATCCGTCAGAGCCAGCCGCAGGGTTTGGGGCACGCCATTCTCTGCGCGAAGCATTTGATTGGGGATGAACCCTTCGCTGTCCTGCTCGGAGACGATATTGTGGACCACAGCACGCCCGCGCTCAAGCAAATGATTGATCTCTATGAACGCACGCCCGCGCCCATCATCGGCATCCAGCGGGTGGCGCAGTCCGAGGTTTTTCAGTACGGCATCCTTGACGCGAAACCCGCCATTGACGATCTGTATAAAATTAACCATCTGGTGGAAAAACCCGCCGTGGAAGACGCGCCGTCCGACCTGGCCGTCATCGGCCGCTACATCCTGATTCCCGAAATTTTCGATCTGCTCGAAAAAACAAAACCCGGGAAAAACAATGAAATTCAACTGACCGATGCCTTAAATGATCTCACGACTTTAAGAACCATGTACGGCTATATCATCGAAGGCAATCGCTATGACGCCGGGGATAAATTGGGTTTTCTGCAAGCCACTGTTGAAATGGGGCTAAAAAATCCGAACCTGGGGGAAGCATTCAAGCACTACCTCAAAAAACTGGCGCTCTAATCAAGCCCCAAACGGCAAGCTCAAAAGAATCTTTATTGCTTTGCCGTTTTAAAATTGAATATACTCCCAGTTTGTCTCGCGATTATTTTTAGGAGTTGTTTGTGTCAAAGCCAGCCCAGAGCAAGTCAGAAAAAGAAGACATCCCCTCCAAGCTCCCGCTCTTGCCCGTTCGGGATATTGTTGTTTTCCCGCACATGGTTCTGCCGCTTTTTGTAGGCCGGGAACTTTCCGTGAAGGCCATTGAAAAAGCCATCGCAGGAAAAAAAATGGTCGTGCTGGCGGCTCAGAAATCCCTGGATATCGAATCCCCCAAACCTGAGGATATTTACGCCGTTGGCACCGTCGGCACCATTATGAGGATGCTCAAGCTCTCCGACGGCAGAATCAAAATTCTGGTGCAAGGGGTTTCAAAGGTCAATATCACCTCCTTTTCGAAAACCACGCCCTATTACGAAGTCGAAATTGAACCGGTCGAAGAGCCGCTTTTAGGCGAAATTTCGCCCGAGGTCGAAGCCTCGGTGCGCGCCGTGAAAGACCAAATGGAAAAAGCGATTTCGTTTGGAAAATTCCTGATGCCCGATGTTGTGGCGCTGATCGAAAATCTCGAGGATCCAAGCCGCTTGTCGGATCTGGTGATTTCCAATCTCGGGCTCAAGGTGGATATCGCCCAAGAAATCCTCGAAACCGTCGATCCCGTCGAACGGCTCAAAAAGGCCAGTGAAATTTTAGGCAAAGAGCTCCACGTCCTGATTATGCAGCAAAAGATCCAGTCCGAAGCCAAGGGAGAAATGGACAAGGTCCAACGGGAGTACTTTTTAAGAGAGCAGCTCAAGGCCATACAAAAGGAATTGGGCGAAACGGACGAGCGCTCGGAGGAAATTCAGGAATTCCGGGAGAAAATCGCCGCCGCGAAAATGCAAAAAAAGGTGCAGAACGAGGCGAACAAACAACTGAGGCGGCTTGAGCGCATGCACCCGGATTCCGCCGAAGCCGCGACGGTTCGGACGTATCTGGAATGGATGGTCGAAATTCCGTGGAGCAAACAGACCAGGGACCGCCTGGACATTGCCGCCGCGAAAGAAATTCTGGACGAGGACCACTATGACCTTGAGCGCGTCAAGGAACGAATTCTGGAATATCTTGCCGTTCGGAAAATGAAGGGCAAGCTCAAGGGCCCCATCCTCTGTTTTGTCGGTCCGCCGGGTGTCGGGAAAACCTCGCTCGGGAAATCCATCGCCCGGGCACTGGGGCGAAAGTTCGCCCGTATTTCCCTCGGTGGTGTCCACGACGAGGCCGAAATCCGCGGGCACCGGAGAACCTATGTCGGCGCGCTCCCCGGACGGCTCATTCAAGGCGTCAAACAGGCGGGCACGGCGAATCCCGTTTTTATGCTGGACGAAATTGATAAAATCGGCACCGACTTCCGGGGCGACCCCTCGTCGGCCTTATTGGAAGTCTTGGACCCGGAGCAGAATCACACCTTTTCCGATCACTATCTTGGCGTCCCCTTCGACCTTTCCAATGTCATGTTTATTACCACCGCCAATCAAGTCGATCCCATCCCCCTCCCTTTGCGGGACCGGATGGAGATGATCGAACTCTCCGGCTATACCGTGGAGGAAAAAGTCGGCATCTCCAAAAATTTTTTAGTTCCGAGACAGCTCGAAGGGCATGGGACAACCGAGGATAGAGTGCAAATCACCGATGGAGCCCTGGATCAAATTGTGACGCACTACACGCGTGAGGCCGGGGTTCGAAATCTGGAGCGGGAAATCGGCCGTGTCCTTCGGAAAATCGCGCGCAAACTGGCTGAAGGCAAGAGCAAGAAAACGCGTGTGACCCCCAACAATCTCCATCAGTTTTTGGGCATCCCCAAATATACGCCCGACACGGAACGGGAAGCGGACCAGGTTGGCGTGGCAACAGGGCTGGCGTGGACCCCAACCGGCGGCGACGTGCTTCAAATCGAGGCGACGCTGATGGCGGGAAAAGGAGACTTGATTTTAACCGGCTCTCTCGGAGATGTGATGAAAGAATCCGCGCAGGCCGCCCTTTCCTATCTTCGGTCGCAGGCCAAGGCGCTTAAAATCAGTCCCGCACTGTTTTCAAAAAATGATATCCATATTCACGTCCCCGCCGGGGCGATTCCAAAAGACGGGCCCTCCGCGGGCATTACAATGGCCTCCGCCTTGGCCTCGGCCTTGACAGGCAATCCTTTACGCGGTGATATCGCGATGACCGGAGAAATCACCCTTCGCGGGCGTGTCCTTCCGATTGGCGGCTTAAAGGAGAAAATCCTGGCGGCGAAACGGGCCGGAGTCAAGACCATCATTTTACCTCAGCGCAACGAAAAAGACATCGAGGAAGTGCCAAAACATCTTCAAAAGGGACTCCGCCTCGTTTTCGCGGGCCAGATAGATACCGTCTTCAAAACCGCTTTTCTTAAACCCGCCAAGACAAAAAGAGAAACCGCGCCCAAAACCGCCCGGCGCGCCGTGAAAGGATCAGCTCCCTCGGCAGTCGTCTGATGAAGTTGCACGAAATCGGCGAATTTGGATGGATTGAGCACATCCAAAGGCGCTTTAAATCCTCAAACATCAACATCCCGTTGGGGATCGGGGACGACGCGGCGGCGATACGCGCCACCCCTCAAAGCGATAGTTTGCTGACCACGGACACCCTCATCGAAGAGACCCATTTCAGCCTGGCCTATTCTTCGTTCGAACAGGTCGGGCTCAAGGCCGTCGCGGTCAATGTGAGTGATATCGCGGCCATGGGGGGGCATTCCCGCGCCCTGCTGATTTCACTGGGGGTGCCCGGGAAACTGGACATGGATGACTTAAACAGGCTTTATCGAGGGATTGCAAAGGGCTGCAAAAAAACGGGGATAGAGGTCATCGGCGGGAATACGGCGAGGACAAGCGGCCCCTTTTTTATCACGATCACGCTGTTTGGAGAAGTTTTAAAAAAAGAAATGCTGACCCGCTCCGGGGCAAAAACCGGGGATCTGATTTATGTCACGGGTACCCTTGGCGACGCCGCGGCGGGCCTGGATATTTTAAAAAACAGAATGAATCGACGGTCTTTCACAACCCTCGTCCGGCGCCATCAAACCCCGGAGGCGCGATGCGAGGCCGGATGTCTTTTGGGCGCAGAAAAAATCCCCTCCGCGATGATTGATCTTTCGGATGGCTTGACCGCCGATTTGAGGCACATCATGCGGGCGAGCCGGGTCGGCGCGGAGCTTGTATCGGCGGAAATCCCCCTTTCCCCTGCCTTGAAGCGCTACGCCAGACAGCTTCAAAAAGACGCAAGGGATTTTGCACTTTATGGCGGAGAGGACTACGAACTTCTTTTTTCCGTCCCTCAAAAAAAGGAGAAGAAGTTAGTACGACTGATAAAAAATGGCTTGATTCAGGCCCGTCGAATCGGTAGGATCCTCCCTGAGAAAGAAGGGTTCGTGCTGAAAACGGCCGACGGCGAAACCCGTACTATCGCGCCAAAAGGCTACGATCACTTCTTGCCGCAAACCACTTTTTAGATACTGGGCGGATGAGAAAAAATTTTGACAAATTGAAGGCCTCCCTGCTCTACTGCAACACTTGCGGCCGGGCCATGCCGGTCCGGGAACGGCTGCTTCTGGTTTTATCGAATGGCGAGTTGTACGACTATCTTTGCCAAGGCTGCGGTCATTCCCTGGGCTCAAAACGGGAAACACAGCCGACGGACATTATTCCCGTCACCACGCAAACCATCCCGAAAGCCCTGAAGAAAAGATAAGCCGCGATCTTTAGCCGGATGTGGCGACGGCCTCCGCCGTTTCGCCTTCGATTTCGTCCGTGGGCCTGTTCAGATTGACCGACACCAGTTTGGAAATGCCGGTTTCCTCCATCGTTACACCGTACAGAACATCCGCAATCTCCATCGTGAGCTTATTGTGCGTCACCAAGATGAACTGCGTTCGATCAGACATTTTCTCCAGCGTTTGGGCGAAGCGCCGGGTGTTTTCCTCATCCAGCGGGGCATCAATCTCATCCAAAAGACAGAAGGGTGTGGGATGAATCAGAAAGGTTGCGAAGAGCAGTGAAATCGCGGTGAGCGCCTTTTCACCGCCGGACAAAAGAAGAATGTTGCGCTTTCCTTTTCCCGGCGGCTGGGAAAGCATTTCGATCCCGGATTCCAGCGGGTGGGCCTCATCCAGTAAAACCAGTTCGGCGGTGCCGCCCCCGAAGAAGGAGGCGTAGACTTCGGCAAATTTTTGATTCAGGGTGTGGAAGGTCTCCACGAACAGCCCGCGTGTGGTTTTGTTGATTTTGGTGATGGCCTCATGCAGGCTGTCAATCGACTGCATCAAGTCGTCTTCCTGCGTCTTCAAAAATTGAAAACGTGTATCGAGTTCTTTGTACTCCTCAATGGCGGCCAAGTTCACGGGTCCCATCGCCTCCAGTTGCCGACGAAGGGTTTCGGCCTGCGCCCGTGTGGTGTCCACCGGAATGTCCTCGGCAACCTCCAGGTCGTGACTAATGTCGATTTGATAGCGGGAAGCGACGGCCTCTTCGATCTTTTGCCGATTCATTTCAATGGCGACTTTTCCAAGGGCATTTTTTTGAAGCGCTTCGTGGGCCAGATTTAAGTCCGAGCGCGTCGCGGTGATTTCTTGCGCGGCTTCATCCAGGGTCACCAAAAGAGCCGCGTGGGTTTCCTGCGCTTCCCGCAGACTGTCCAAACGCAACGACCGCTCCGAGGCAAGGGCTTCAATCGACGCGTTGGCTTCTTTTTCCTCCTCTTCACCCAAGGCCAATTTTTCCCGGAGTTTGTTTTTGAGTGTCTTCATCTCGGTGAAACGGCCCGAAAGTCCTTCTTTGTCACGCCGAAGACGCGCCTCTTTTTCCAGGGCATGATCTTGCCGGGTCTTGATCTCACTCGTCTTCATTCGAAGCTGTGTGACGCTTTCATTCAGACCTTCAAGCGTTGTTCGTTCCGCGTCCAAATGCTGTTTCCGAGCTTCAAGCAAGGCTTCTTTTTCTTTGACTGCAGTTTCTGTCCCGGCAATGAGAGCCCGCTCCGAAGACAGCGATTTGAGCAGTTCCGCCTCCTCTTCGTCCCCTTCTTCACGTTCAAAGCGAATGGTTTCAAGCTCGCCCTGAAGCCGTGTAATTTCCGAAGACAAGGATTGTTTCTCATTTTGCGTTTTCGCCAACGCGACATCGAAACCATGAATTTTTTCGTCCAAGGTTGTGAGCGCCAAGCGTGTGGTCTTGATGATTTCCTCTTGGCCGTCGATTTCACTTTGAAGACGCTCGGCCTTGTGCTGAAGCCGGTCGGCCTCGTCCGTGAGATACCGGAGCGCGCGCTTTTGAGCAAGCAGTCCTTCCCTCCCCTGCCCGCCGCCGGAAACCACGCCGAATGCGTCAATAATTTCACCGGCTAACGTTACCCACAGAGGAACCGACGGATACTTTTTCCAGGCCGCCAGGGCCATATCGAGGTGGGATGTCAACACAATACCGTCCAGCAATGCGTCAGCAATGGCTTCACTCCCTGCGCGCACGCGAACGAGGGCACGCGCCGCGCCCAGAATCCCCGTATTTTCTTGAGTGGGGGGAGGCTTGAATCGAGACTGCGGCGTGCGCGGGTCACGCGGGAAAAAGGTGCCGCGCCCCCTTTCTGTTTCTTTAAGATGGTGAATGCCCTTTTGAATTTCAGCATGATTTTCAACGACAATGCCGCGGAGCCTGCTTTCGAGTACGGCTTCCAGTGCCCGTTCATACTTTGCCGGGACATCAATCAAATCCGCGACCATGCCTTGCAAACCCTCAAGTTGAAGCAGGGGGTTTTCGCCCGCTTCCCGCTCATTTAAAAAGCCTCGGTAGAAGCCCTCGTGCGAGGCGATCCGGGCCTTGATCTCACTTATGTCTTCTTTTACCTGAAAAAGCTGGTGCTCCTTTTTTTGAGTAGAGCTCTCAAGTTCAGTCACAAGGGCTGTTTTTTCACGCCGGTCTTTCTGACGCAGGGTCAAAGCCGCTTCATTGTTTTGAAGCGCGGAGCTGATTTCCCGGAAGGTTTTTTCAGTCTGCTCCAGGGTTATTTCAAGATCTTCTTTTTCTTGCCGAAGCCGTTCTTGTTGCCTGGCGAGCATCTCTCGACGGTTTTGAAAATGGAGCAGGTTGTTTTTTGCGGTCGTCAGTCTCGCCCCGAGATCGAAAAGCGCCATCCTGGCTGTCTCCAGCGCGGCATTATCCGCTTGCGCCGATGCTTCGGTCTCCGCCTTTTTTGCTTCATGCGCCGCCAGTGAGGCCTCTTCGGCCGGCAGGGTTTTAGAAATGACGGCAATCTCATCCTCAAGCACGGCCAGCTCCGCCTCAAGGGCAGTTGTCTCTTCCTGAATCTCGGCAATCTCTTTTTCGGTCCTGGAGTCTGTCTCGCGCCATTCCTGGCGTTGCGCCCGAATCGTTTCCACTTTTCCCTCAAAGCGCTGAATCTGTTTTTCCACTTCCGAAATATCGCGGCTCAAATCTCCCAGGGCGCGCTCTTGTTCCACCTGTCCGAGTTTGTTCTGGGTCTGTTTTGTTTCCAAAGCAGAAAGCCGCGCCGAGAGTCCGGCGCTTTTTTCCTCAAGACGGCCTTCCTCCTGTTTGAGTTCACTTTCCTCGGATTGGCACGTCATCCACTCGTGACGCGCGACCTGTAATTCCAAAGACTTGAGGGCTTCCGTGAGATCCCGGCATTTCTCGGCTTTTTTTGCCTGGCGGTCCAGGGCGTTCCGCTGCCGTTTGACCTCCCCGATGATGTCGGAAACCCGCGTAAGATTGCGCTCCGTCGCTTCCAACTTTCTGAGCGCCTCCGCCTTTCTCAAGCGGTACTTCGCGATGCCGGCGGCTTCTTCGACGATTTCCCGCCGCTGCATGGGCGATGCGGTGATGAGATCATCAACCCTCCCCTGCTCAATGATGGTGTGGGCGTGATAGCCCGCGCCCATGTCGATCAGTAAATCACGGATGTCCTTCAGGCGGCAGGGCGTTTTGTTGATGAGATATTCGCTCTCTCCCGAACGGTAGAGACGACGGCTTAAGGTCAGCTCCGCGTACGGGGTGTAGGGGGGCGGGAGTTCGTTGGCGATGTCGCCGATGGTCAGTGAGACCTCGGCGACGGACAGCGGTTTTCGCTGCTCGGTGCCGCTGAAAATGACATCCTCCATCCGCTCGCCACGCAGGGTTTTCGGGCTTTGCTCGCCCAGCACCCAGAGAATGGCGTCCGAAAAATTGCTTTTTCCGCAGCCGTTGGGCCCGACAATCCCGGTGATCCCCTGTTTAAAGGTGATGACCGTTTTATCGAAAAAAGATTTGAATCCGAAAACTTCCAGGCGTTTGAGACGCATGAGCGACCTTGCAAGACAATGAAAATACAGGACGAGAAGAGGGTATCATCTTAGGGCTTAATAACATAACTCAAATGACTTGTAAAGGATCTATTTTCTATAGACAGTATATGCTTCAATCAAAGCCACTAGATAAGGTATGTATTTTATTGAAAACTTCGGAGGACTGTAATCCTGTCTTACAGGGGGACTGTCTCGGCGTCGGCCTGTTTCAGGGTGTAGAGGTGGTGGTAGAGCCCGCCCTGTTCCATAAGGGCGGCGTGCGTTCCCGCTTCGACGAGACGGCCTTTGTTTAGGACGAGAATGTGGTCGGCCTTTTGGATCGTGGTCAGACGGTGGGCGATCATAAAGGTGGTCTTGTCCCGCATAAGCCGCTCCAGGGCATCCTGAATAAACAGCTCAGATTCATTGTCGAGGTAGGCGGTCGCCTCATCCAGAATCAGGATTTTGGGATTTTTTATAAAGGCGCGGGCAATGGCAATGCGGTGACGCTGCCCGCCGGACAAGGTGAGGCCTTTTTCACCGACAATGGTGTCATAGCCCTTCGGAAAACCCATGATGAAATCATGGGCATGCGCCGCCTTCGACGCGGCAATCAGCTCGTTTTCGTCCGCATCCAGTCTGCCGTAACGAATATTTTCACGCAGCGTACCTCCGAACAGAAGCACTTCCTGCGGCACGTAGGCGAGCTGGTCGTAATAACTTTTAAGCTGAATTTCCTTCAGCGGCGTATTATCAATCAAAATCCTGCCGGAAGCCGGATCATAAAAACGGTGCAACAGGTGAATCAACGTGCTTTTCCCCGCGCCGCTGGGTCCGACCAGGGCGACTGTTTGACCGGGTTCCACGCGAAATTGAATTTGACGAAGCACCGGTTGATCGGAGAGATAATGAAAAGAAACCTGGTCAAATTGAACAGCACCGTGAATTTCGGGGAGGGGACGTGCGCCGGGTTGATCCGTGATTTGAGGCGGGGTATCGAATAGTTCAAAAACGCGGCGGCTGGCTCCCAGTTTCTCTTGCAACTGAGAGAAAAGACGCGCGAAACTCCCGACCGGCCCCGTAATCATGACGGCGTACATCACGAATGAAATCAAATCCCCCGGGCTGAGATGACCCAGAAAGACCTCCCGCGCGCCGTACCACATGAGACCGCCAGCCGTGCTGAAACCCAAAAAGACCATCATGGGCCCGAAGGCGGCGGAGACCTGAAGCCGCGTCAGCATGACGGCCAAGGTCCTGCCCGTTTGCGCGGAAAAGCGCCCCGTCTCATGGGCTTCCCGTCCAAAGGACTTGATCGAGCGGATGCCGGTGATCATTTCCTCCATCAAGGTCGTCGTCCGCGCAAGTTGGTCCTGCACTTCCGTGGACAGTTTCCGCAAGCGTCTCCCCATAAAGCGGGCGGCGAGTACGACGACCGGGATCAACAAAAAGGCGAGCAAACTCAAGCGCCAGTTCATGTAGAGAATGATGAGGATGCCGCCGACGAGCATCAGGCTCTGCCGCGCCAGATTCACCGGCATCTCCGTGGCGAGGGTCTGGACAACGCCGAGATCGTTCGTCAGCCGGGAGAGCAGCTCGCCGGTCTGCCGGTGCAGAAAAAAGGGGAGGGAAAGCGATTGAAGGTGCGTAAACAGCCGGACACGGAGATCCGTCAAAACATGCTGGCCCGCCGCGCCGGACAGATAATTATGCCCGAAGGACAAAAAGGCTTGAATCAGAAAAAGCGCTACTAAACCAATCAATATGTTCAGTGAGGGGATCTGTTTTTTTGAGATCATCATGTCAATCGGCCCTCGGACGATCCAGGGGAGGCTTAAGCTGATGCCGGTGGACAGCATCAGGCAGAGGGTCGCGGCGCACAGTGTTTTCCAATGGGGCCGCGCATAGGCCAGAATGCGCCGGGTTTGGAGGGATGATTCGATTTTGTTGTTGTTTTTTACAGCCAAACTCCGTCAACGCCTGCCACGATCAACACATGAGAAGTGTCCAACATCATATCACATCGCCTCATCCCTCCGCCGCGATGGGGGCGGGACAAGGGCAGGCATGCTTTGCTTGCGCGGCCCCGCATCCCGGGAATTGACGTGGATGAAGCTCCTTCGATATAGTAGGGATATGCCCTCTGACCAACAGCAGTCCCAGGGACAGAAAATCGGCATCACCCATCCGTCAGGCAGGGGTTCGTCCTGCCGCGTACAGGCGGGACGGCGGTGGGTGACATCTCTTTACTTTAGTGCTGCGCTGCTTCTGTTTGTCGTGACGGCCCGTCCTCTTCAGGCCGCCACCGGCCTCAATGTCCGGGAAGGTCAGAAAGCGCCTGATTTTTCTCTGCCGGATCAGCATGGGGATGCCGTCCGGCTGACCGATCAGCGCGGGAAATGGGTTGTTCTTTATTTTTACCCGAAGGACGATACCCCGGGCTGCACAAAGGAAGCCTGTTCGTTTAGAGATAATATCGTCGGGATTCAACAGCTGAATGCGACCGTGCTGGGTGTCAGCGTGGACTCGGTCTTGTCCCACGAAAAATTCGCCAAGAAGCATCGGCTGAATTTTCAAATCCTGTCGGACAATCAGTTTCAGGTGACGAAGGAATACGGCGTGCTGACCCGATTCATGGGTGAGTCTTATGCGCGCCGCAGCACAGTGGTGATCGACCCGAAAGGCACGATCCGAAAAATATTTCCGTCCGTGCGGCCTGAAAACCACGCCATCGAAATTCATCGGACCTTGGAGGCGCTTCAAAAATAAAATCTCATGAAGCCCTTTTCTTATTTCCGGTTCACCTTCTTTTACAGAGATTTTACTTGAAAACAACCTTGGTGCACTCTGTAAAAATGCGAGGCTCCCTTTAATCCATAATGAAACCACTGATTTGGGCGGGTATTGTTTTTTGCATCTCACAGTCGGCGATTTTTTCGGGCCTCAACCTGGCGTTTTTCAGCGTCAGCAAGCTGCGTCTGCAAATCGAAGCGGCCCAGGGAAACCCGCACGCCGCCAGTATTTTACGCCAGCGCGAGGATTCCAACTTCCTCCTGACCACCATCCTTTGGGGCAATGTCGGTATCAATGTGCTGCTCACGCTGCTTTCCCATTCCGTGATGGCGGGCGTCGCCGCCTTTATTTTTTCAACATTTATCATTACCTATCTTGGTGAAATTTTCCCTCAGGCCTTTTTCTCACGGCATGCCCTGAAAATGGGGGACTTCTTTATTCCCCTGCTGCGTTTTTATCAACTGCTGCTCTATCCCCTCATCAAGCCCACATCTCTCATGCTCGACCGGTTTTTCGGGAAGGAGGCCGTGCACTTCTTTGACGAAAGCGACGTGGAGGAGCTGATCCGGCTTCACATGAAATCCGACGAAACGGACATCGACCGCGTCGAGGGAAAAGGGGCGCTGAACTTCCTTGAAATTGACGATATTCTGCTCACGGATGAGGGCGAGATCATCGACCCCAAGAGCATTCTTCGCCTGCCCTTTGAAAAAGGGTTGCCGATTTTTCCGAAAATCGACCCCGTGCCGACGGATCCCTTTTTAAAGCAGGTTCAGTCTTCCGAAAAAAAATGGGTCATTCTGCTCGACGAGGAAGAGGAGCCCAAGATGGTCATCAACGCCGATACCTTTTTGCGGGACGCCCTTTTTAAGAGCAGTGTCTTTAATCCCTACCGCTACTGCCACCGCCC